>JAVKSM010000071.1:0-16940 GCA_039583705.1 Pseudonocardiaceae bacterium | reverse complement strand
GTGCTGTCGGTTGACTACGGCGAGCGCGCTGCCGCGCTCGTCCGTGCCCGGGAGTTGGCGGCGGCTGGGGCGTGGGTGTCGGTGTTCGGTGGTGAGCACGACCTTGATGCCCGGCTGGTGCGGGTGGCTCGGCTGCGCCCGGGAGCGTCCCGGCCTCCGGCGTGGGAGCTGGTCGCCGAGTTCCCACCCGGCCAGGACTCGGCTGCGCGGCGCGGGTGAGGGCGCCGGGCGTGGCTGCCTCCCCTCGGATGCTCACGCACCGGGTGGCCGCGCCTGGTCAGGGGAAGCCGTCGTGCCCCCGGATGGGGCGCGCCGGGTTGTCGCCGTGTTGGTCCGAGCGGTTCCCCGGGATCGGACCACTCCCCGGCGGATATGGTCGCCCAGCCGGTAACGACCCGGGAGAGCGTTGTTTCCGGTCGTCGGCTGGAGTGCCGGTGAGGTGGCGGGCGAGCTGCGCGGCGAGGGCGGGGCCGTCGTTGACGGTGACGAACCCGCGGTTGTGGCTGAACAGCCGTTTCCGCTTGCGGGAGCGGCGGTAGTAGACCCGGCCGGTGGCCTGCTCGACCCGCTGCGCGCTGACCTGCTTGGTGAGCCGCTTGGCGGCATACCAGCGGCGCAGGATGCGCCCCGCTTGGATGCCGACCTCGGGGAGCACCTGGCGGATGGCGAGCACCGGGCGCAGGCCACGGTAGCCCCAGAACCGGCCCGGCCCCCCGCCGGTGTCCACCACCTCGGCCTCGGGGCAGCCGCAGGCGGGGCACTCGTCGCGGTCCTCGTCGTACTCCGTGCCGCACCCCTGGCACACCAGGACCGACGTGAGCCATTCGGCGGGGACGGTGTGTTGGTAGTTCTTGGCACCGGCGCTGCCGTACTTGGCGAAGTACACCGCCATCCGCCGCGGATCCGTCAGCCGGATACCTTCGGCGTAGTCCACCCCGGTGCCCGCCGCGCGGTGCTTGCGGTGCTGCTCAGGGTCGGGGTGGTGAACGATGTCCGCCCAGGTGATCGACAGCCAGGTCTTGAAGTCGGCCTCCCGCAGCTGCTCCACGACGCGCGGCACACCGCGGCGACCATGCTGCTCGTGCTCGGCGTCCCGCAGCGTGCCGTCATGGACCTCATGGGCTGGTCCCACACCTCGATGACGCTGCGCTACCAGCACCTCTCCGGGCAGGTCCGGCGGGACATCGCCGAGCAGCTCGGCGGCCTGCTCTGGACCACCACAACTGAGACCGGAACTGAGACCGCACTCAAGCCGATCACGGGTGCGTGAGAGGAAGGCGCAGGTAGATGACGGTGGCCAGGGGCGGGGTCGAACCGCCGACCTTCCGCTTTTCAGGCGGACGCTCATACCGACTGAGCTACCTGGCCGGGTGCGGGCGGCCGGGCGGCCGACCACGGAGAGCGACCCAGACGGGACTCGAACCCGCGACCTTCGCCGTGACAGGGCGACGCGCTAACCAACTGCGCCACTGGGCCTCGATATTCACCATACGTGCCCCCAACGGGATTCGAACCCGCGCTGCCGCCTTGAAAGGGCGGAGTCCTAGGCCGCTAGACGATGGGGGCTCGGCCGGTTCGACCTTGCCCCACAACGGCTGACCGTTGGGAGCAGGAACGAGCATAGGCCACCAGCCGGCGCCGACCCAATCGGGTGCACCGGCGGTCGCCGCAGCGCGAGCCGGACCGCAGCGCGAGCCGGACCACAGCGGGTGCCAGGTTCAGCGCCGTACCGGCGGTGTCTCCCCCGGTGCCCCGATGAGGCCCAGCATGTCCAGCAGTCGCCGGCAGTCGTCGGGATCCACGGCGTTGCGGGCCACGGACATCCGCGCCCGGTGCACCTGCTCCTCGGTTACCCGATAGGCGTCGGCCGCGGTGCGCTGCGCGGGTGTCTGCCCAGGTCGTTCCGGATGCGGTCCGACAGGCGCACGACGCGGCCTTGGTACCTCACTCATGACGCCTCCCCGACGGCTCCCGCCGGCCCCGCAGGTCCGGCTCCGATCCAGGTCGGCGGGTCAGGCGAACTGGCTGCACGACACCGCCACCGGACGGATACCCACCCGGTGGGCCGTTCGTACCTCTGCTTCCGACGCGCCACCGGCCACCCCCGCAGCCGTGACAGGCACGCTACCCAAGCGGACGCCCGGTTCGCATGCCCTGTGTGGGTGACGCGCAGGGTGTGCGCACGGTTCCTCCGACGGCCGCGGCTCCGACCACCCCGACCCGAGAGGCTCCCGCCCCGACCGTTCTGGCCGATTCGCCAGATCTCGACATGCGCGCGCGGCTCGCCCGTGCCACACTCCCCAGGTCGACCCACCCCGGTCGGCACCTGTGGAGAGATCCCCTCGGGCCCCCGCGTTCCTCCCCCTGGCGCGGGGGCCTCTCCGTGCCGTTGCGTCTCTGCCTCGCTACGCCCGTGCCTCTACGCTCGTCCCATGGCGCGCGCGCGACGCCGGGACAGCAATCAGTCCCGACACCGGCTTCCCCCGACCGATCGCTCGTCGGCGCAGGAGCCGGACGCTGAGCTGGAGTCCTACCTCGCGGCGCTGTCCCCGGCCGCGGCTGGCAGCACCGATGGCTCCGTGCCGGCGGGCGGGTTCGGCACGGCACAGGTCTTCCAGCTAAGGCTTCCCTCGGAGCGGGTCGAGCAACTTCGCGCGCTGGCCGAAGCCCGCGGCGTGGCCCCGGCGTCGCTGGTGGTCGACTGGATCGTGGAGCGGCTCGACGCCCAGCGGCCCCAGGCCGCCCCACCACCGACGGCAGCCGAGCTCACCGACCCGTTCCTCGGCTCCCGATGGCACCTGGGCTGGGGCCGTGACCGCCGGCCAGGCTGAGCCCGGTGCTCAGATCCACGCTGCTCAGATCCACGGCGCTCAGCGGTAGCAGTACGAGTCGGAGGAGGCGTCCCCGCCCTGCAGCCGGACCTGGTGTGCGCGCAGGCCGCGGAAGTCGTCGCCGTGCGGGAAGAAACGCTCGTCGACGCTCAGCCCGCCACCGGCGGCGGGATCGGTGTCGACCTTCGCCATCCAGGCACCGACACCGTCCGGGTAGAACTGGTCATCCCACGCCCCGTACAGCGAGTTGGTGAGGTACACCCGCTGTCCGTCCCGGCTGACCTCCACCATCTGCGGGCCGCCGGCCAGCCGCTCGGACGGCGACGCCGGGTGCGCCACCCGCCCGACGATCCCGCCGAGCCGCACCGAGCCCACCTCGCGCGGCTTCGTGGGATCGGACACGTCGAACTGTTTGAGCTCGCCGATACCCCAACAGGAGACGTAGAGCATCTGGTCGTCCACCGCCAGGTTGATGTCGGTGACCAACGGCGGCACCGCCCCGAACGGCTTGAGCGCCGGCGGCAGATCGGCGGCATCCGCCGGCTCGGCCGGGATCGTGATCACCTTGTCGGCCTTCCACTCCTCGCCGTCGCGGTGCCAGCGCCACACCGAGGCCGACAGGTCGGCAGTGGACACCACGACCCCGACGAACCCCCAGGTCGCCTCGGGGTCGTGCGACGGCCGCAGCTCCAGCGCCATCTGGTGCTCCGCGCCGAGGTCGACGGCTTGGACGTGGCGGCCCGCCGCGAGGTCCCAGAAGTGCAGCACGTGGCCGTACTTGTTGCCCAGCAACAGCTCCGGGTCGACCCCGTCCTCGATCATCGAGGGGGTGCCCCACTCGCTGCTGACCAAGGTGTTCTGCTTGAGGTGCCACCAGGCGTCGTAGGCCAGGTACTGCGGGCCGCGGTCGGTCTCCCACGCTCCCAGCACGTCGAAGGTGTCGTGGTCGAGCAGCGCGATCCCGCCCGGCCCGTCGGAGCCGTCGGCGGCCCCGAGGCAGGACAGGAAGATGCCCTCCGGGCCGCAGTGCAGGGTGTGCGGCCGTGAGTAGCCGGCCTTGGACGCCAGCTCCTTGGCGTCGATCGTCTTGTGCAACCGGGGTGAGCGCGGGTCCGGCTGGGTGTCGTAGACGTGGACGTTGGAGCTGCGCAGCCCCGGTAGCAACAGGTACCGCCGCGCCAGCGTCGTCATGTCGTGGCCTTCGTGCAGCAGCGCGCTGCTGCAGGCGTTCCAGCCGAAGTGGTGCAGCTCGTCACCGAGGGTGGGCAGGTCCGACCAGCCGACGACCCGGCCGTACCCGGCCGAGGACGGGTCGGCGTCGATGACGGTCAGCGCATCGGGTTTCTCCGCGGCGCGGTCGAACGCGACGACGTAGGCGAGTTCCTCGGGCGGCGCGGCCGCGGCCTCGCTCGCGCTGCGGTAGAAGGTCGGGTCGATCCTCGGCTGGCTCATCCGGCTCCCTTGCCTGACTCCTGAGACGCTCTCCTACCCAACACGCCCGGCGCGCGGGCAGCAAGCGCCGCTACGTCCCCCGTGGCCCCGCGCCGAGCCGGCGGGCCAGCGCGATCGCGTCAACCGGCGCGCGCGCCTCGGCGTCGTTGTCGAAGTAGACGTACACGTCGCGGCCGTCGGCGCGCTCCGGCAGCGGCGGCGCGACGCACCGGTCGCCACCCGGGCTGGCTCCAGCCGACCAGGCCCGCACCTTGGCCCCCCACCTGTCAAGAGCGTCGTCGGTGTACCCGCTGGTGTAGAGCTGCTCCGAGCCGTGCAGCCGGACGTAGACGAAGTCGGCGGTGAGATCCTCGAGGTCCGGCCAGGTCCCGGCGGCGTCGGCGACGACCAGGGCGACGGCGTGCTGTCGCAGCAGCTCGACGAACGCCGGGTTCCGGTAGCTGCGGTGGCGGACCTCCAGGGCGTGCCGCAGCGGGCGGTCGGCGTCGGTGGCGGTGACGATGGCCTCACCGGACACCTTCGCGTCGTGGTGCCGCGCCAGCTCCGCGGCGGCCGACGACGTGCGCGGCAGCAGGTCGAGGAAGTCCCCGAGCCGGCCGGTGTCGAAGCCCAGCGTCGGCGGCAGTTGCCACAGCAGCGGTCCGAGCTTGGGCCCGAGGGCGAGCACGCCGGAGGCGAGGAAGTTGGCCAGCGGCGCCTCGACCTGTCGCAGCTTTCGCATGTGAGTGATGAAACGGCCGCCCTTGACCGCGAACACGAAGTCCGGCGGGGTCACGGCCGCCCATGCCTGGTAGCTCCGCGGGCGTTGCAGCGCGTAGAACGAGGCGTTGATCTCGACGCTCGTCATCAGCCGGGACAGATGCGCCAACTCCTCGCGGCGCGGCAGCCCCGGCGGGTAGAACGTGCCGCGCCACGGCGGGTAGGTCCACCCCGAGGTACCGACGCGGATCATGTCGAGAACCCTAGAGACTGGCGGCGTGGACAGCCTGCGCGGCGTGGCCAACTGGCCGGTGGGGACCGCCGCGGTCGCCGTCGTGGGTCGCGACGGCAGCGTGCTCGGGACCTGCGGACCGCAGGACCGGCGCTTTCCGCTCGCGTCGGTGACCAAGCTGCTCTCGGCCTACGCCGTGTTCGTCGCGGTCGAGGAAGGGGCACTGGAGTGGGAGACGCCTGCCGGACCGCCCGGTTCGACGGTGCGCCACCTGCTTGCGCACGCCTCCGGGCTGGCCTTCGGTTCCGAAGGGCGCCAGGCGGCGCCGGGCACCCGCCGGATCTACTCGAACGCCGGCTTCGCGGTCCTGGCGGACACGCTGCACGCCGCCAGCGGGATCACGTTCACCGACTACCTGGCCGACGCGGTGACCCGGCCGCTGCGGATGGCTGCCACCGTGCTGGCGGGCTCACCCGGCGCTGGCGCCGTCTCCACCTGTGCTGATCTGGCTCGCTTCGCCGCCGAGCTGCAGGCGCCCACGCTCGTCGCCCCGCCGACCCTGGCCCTGGCGACCGCCGTGGCCTTCCCCGGGCTGGACGGTGTGCTGCCCGGGTTCGGCCGGCAGCAGCCCAACGACTGGGGACTGGGCTTCGAGCTCCGCGACCACAAGCATCCCCATTGGACGGGGCAGCGCAGCGCGCCGGAGACCTTCGGTCATTTCGGGTCGTCCGGCACCTTCCTGTGGGTGGATCCGGTGGCCGGGGCAGCGTGCATCGCGCTCACCGACCGTGACTTCGGCGACTGGGCCAGGCGGGCGTGGCCACCGTTCACCGACGGCGTGCTCGCCGAGCTGGCCGGCGCCCGCACCTGCTGACGGCCGTGTGGCGCGCAGCCGTTAGGCTCCCTCGACCGTGCGGCTTTCCCGACGGTGCGGCCCGGCGGAGGTGCCATGAGCGAGGAGACCGGCTTCATCGAGTGGCGGCAGCGGGCCCGGCGGGACCGGCGACGGGCGGGCGGCCGCTCCGGCGCGCTCGCGGCAGCGGGTGTCGTCGCGTGGGTGCTGCTCGTGCTCGCCGCGCTCGCGTTCGTGCTGTACCTGCTGGTCTAGTCACCGGAACAACTGTCACCGCAGCCCCCGGCGCAGCAGGCCCGGCACCGCGGCGAGCCCGGTGACCGGCGTGAACGCGGCGGACGTCGCGGACAGCTCCGCCGCCTCGGCGTCGGTGAGCGCGATCTCGGCGGCGGCCACGTTGGCCTCCAGTTGGGCCACGCTCGACGCGCCGGGGATCGCCACCACGGCCGGGTGCCGGATCGTCCAGGCCAGCGCGACCTGCGCCGGCGTGGCGTCGTGCGCGTCGGCGACCCGCCGCAGCGTGGCGATGAGCGGGGCGGCGCGGTGGAGGTTCTCGGGCAGGAACAGCGGGTTGAGCGCGCGGACCCGGTTCGCGGGCCGATGGGTGGGGTCGTAGCGCCCGGAGAGCAAGCCCTGCGCCAGCGGGCTCCAGGCGAGTACCAACCGACCGTGCGCGGCGGCGAAGGGCAGCACGTCCCGCTCGGGACCGCGTGCGACGAGGCTGTACCGCACCTGGTTGGTGAGCACCCGCGAGCCCAGCACCGTCTCGGCCTCGCGCCAGCGCTGCAGCGGGTAGTTGCTCACCCCGACGTCGTCGACGACGCCGGCCGCCCGCAGCGCCCGCATGCCCCGCATCGTGGTGCCGTCCCGGATCACCGGGTTGGCCTGGTGCACCTGGTAGAGGTCGATGCGTCGACCCAGCCGGGCCGCGCTGGCCACCCCGCGCTGCACCACCACCGGCGCGACGGGGAACACCGGGAAGATCTTCGTGGCGACGACGATGCGGGAAGGGTCGACGTCCGCCGCATCCAGGGCGGCGCCCAGGATCCGCTCACTGCGGCCGAACCCGTAGAGCTCGGCGGTGTCGAACACCGTGACGCCCAGCTCCAACGCCCGGGCAACCAACTGTCGCGACTCGCCCTCGGCGTAGTCCCGGCCGTAGCCCCACTCCCTGGACCCGAACTGCCAGGTTCCCAGGCCGATCTTCGAGTACGGTTTGGCGGTGTCGATCTCGAGGTAGCGCACCTGCCCAGTCAACCGTCCGAGGGGCGGGTCCGCGAGGGCGAGTGGGAATGCCAGGCCGGCGGGCGACGCTGAGATGTACCTGTGAGTCCCGCCTTGGCCGACCTTGCCGAGCTCCTCCCCGAGCTCATGCTGCGCGACGAGCACCGGCTGGCGCGGCGGCTGGAGCGCACCCGCGGGATCCGCGACCCCCGACGCCGGCAGGCGGCGACCGACCAGATCGCCGCCGACGCGCAGACGGCTCGGCAACGGGTGGCGCGGCGACGGGCGGCCGTGCCCGCACTGCGCTACCCGCCGGAGCTGCCGGTCAGCCGGCGCCGGGAGGAGATCGCGGCGGCGATCCGGGACCACCAGGTGGTCGTCCTCGCCGGCGAGACCGGCTCCGGGAAGACCACCCAGCTCCCCAAGATCTGCCTGGGGCTCGGCCACGGCGTGCGTGGCCTGGTCGGGCACACCCAGCCGCGACGCATCGCCGCGCGCACCGTCGCCGAGCGCGTCGCATCGGAGCTGGACACCCCGGTCGGCGGCGCGGTCGGCTGGAAGGTCCGCTTCACTGACGAGGTCGGCGAGGACACCCTCGTCAAGCTCATGACCGACGGCATCCTGCTCGCCGAGCTCGCCTCCGACCCCGAGCTGCGCCAGTACGACACGCTCATCCTCGACGAGGCCCACGAGCGCAGCCTCACGATCGACTTTCTCCTCGGCTACCTGAAGGACCTGCTGCCCCGCCGGCCCGACCTCAAGCTCGTCATCACCTCGGCCACCATCGACCCGCGGCGCTTCGCCGACCACTTCGGCGGCGCGCCGGTGATCGAGGTCTCCGGCCGCACCTACCCCGTCGAGGTCCGCTACCGACCCTACGGCGAGGAACCCGACGACGACCGCGACCAGACCCAGGCGATCTGTGACGCGGTGGCCGAGCTGACCGCCGAGGGACCCGGTGACGTGCTCGTCTTCCTGTCCGGCGAACGTGAGATCTCCGACACCGCCGACGCGGTGGCTGCCATGAAGCTGCGCGACACCGAGGTGCTGCCGCTCTACGCCCGACTCTCCGCGGCCGAGCAGCACCGGGTCTTCACGCCGCACACCGGGCGCAGGATCGTGCTGGCCACCAACATCGCCGAAACCTCGCTGACGGTGCCAGGCGTCCGCTACGTCGTCGACCCAGGCACCGCCCGGATCTCCCGCTACAGCCGGCGGCTGAAGGTGCAGCGGCTCCCGATCGAGGCCGTCTCGCGGGCGTCGGCCAACCAGCGTGCCGGCCGCTGCGGGCGCACCAGCGACGGCGTCTGCATCCGGTTGTACTCGGAGGCGGAGCTCGCCGGCCGCCCCGAGTTCACCGACCCGGAGATCCTGCGCACCAACCTGGCCGCGGTCATCCTCCAGATGGCCGCGCTCGGGCTGGGTGAGGTCGCCGACTTCCCCTTCCTCGACCCGCCGGATCGCCGTGCCGTCGCCGACGGTGTCGTGCTGCTGCACGAACTGGGCGCCTTCGACCCGTCCGAGACCGACACCCGCAAGCGGCTGACGCCGTTGGGGCGCAGGCTCGTCCAGCTTCCCGTCGACCCGCGGCTGGGCCGCATGGTGCTCGCGGCGGGAGACAACGGCTGCGTCGACGAGGTCCTCGTCATCGCGGCGGCACTGTCCATCCAGGATCCGCGGGAGCGGCCGGTCGAGCACCGCGAGGCTGCGGACGCGGCGCACGCCCGCTTCGCCCGGGCCCCGGGACGCCAGTCGGGCTCGGACTTCCTGGCATGGCTCAGCCTCTGGCGCTACCTCGCCCAGCAGCAGAAGACGTCGTCCTCCAGCCGGTTCCGCAAGCTGTGCCGGGCGGAGTACCTGAACTACCTGCGGGTGCGGGAGTGGCAGGACCTCTACGGCCAGCTCCGGGCGGCGGCGCGCGGCGTCGGCATCCGGGTCAGCCCCGGCCGCGCCGAGCCGGACCTGATCCACCGCAGCCTGCTGGCCGGGTTGCTCTCCCACGTCGGGCGCCTCGACGCCGAGCGCCGCGACTACCTCGGGGCCCGCGGCGTCCGGTTCGCGGCCTTCCCCGGCTCGGCGCTGTCCGCCAGGCCGCCGCGGTGGGTGATGGCCGCCGAGCTGGTGGAGACCTCCCGGCTGTGGGGCCGCACCCTCGCCCGCGTCGAACCGGCTTGGGTGGAGGAGCTGGCGGGGCACCTGGTCACCCGCAGCTACCGCGAGCCGCACTGGGAGCGCGGGCAGGGCGCCGTCATGGCGTTCGAGAAGGTCAGCCTCTACGGCGTGCCGGTGGTGGCCGGTCGCACGGTTACCTACAGCCACGTGGATCCCGGGCTCTGCCGCGAGCTGTTCATCCGCCACGCCCTGGTCGAGGGCGACTGGGACACCCACCACGAGTTCTTCCACCGCAACCGGGAGCTGCTCGCCGACGCTGCGGAGCTGGAACACCGGGCCCGGCGCCGCGACATCGTCGTGGACGACGAGACGCTGGTGGAGTTCTACGACAGCAGGATCCCTGCCGACGTGACCTCCGCCCGCCACTTCGACGCCTGGTGGCGCGACGCCCGACGCGGCCAACCCGACCTGCTCACCTTCTCACCCGCCCTGCTGGTGACGGCGGCTGCTTCGCAGGTCGACGGGCGTGACTACCCCGACGGCGCGCAGAGCGGCGGGCTGACGCTGCCGCTGTCCTACCACTTCGAGCCGGGCAGCGCGGCCGACGGGGTGACCGCCAGCGTGCCGCTGGCGGCGCTGCACCAGGTGCGGGGTGCGGACCTGTCCTGGCAGGTGCCCGGGCTGCGCGAGGATCTGGTGACCGCGCTGCTGCGCTCGCTACCCAAGCCGCTGCGCCGCGCCCTCGCGCCGGTGGCGGACACCGCCCGCGCGGTGATGGCGGGCATCGACCCGATCGACACCGAAGCGCCGCTGCTCGACGCCCTGGCGCGGGAGCTGCACACGCGGGCCGGCGTCGACGTCCCCCGCAGCGCCTGGCGGCTGGACACGCTGCCACCGCACCTGCGGATGACCTTCCGGGTGGTGGACGAGGCGGACCGGCCGCTGGCCGAGGGCAAGGATCTCGACGAGCTCAAGCGGGAGCTGGCGCCGCAGGTGACGCAGGCGCTCTCAGCGGCCGGCGCCGACCTGGAACGCAGCGGCCTGCGGGACTGGGAGGTCGGGACGCTGCCCCGGTCGGTGACCCGCCAGCACGACGGGTACGCCGTCACGGCGTACCCGGCACTGGTCGACGAAGGTGTCACGGTCGGCGTGCGGCTGTTCGCCGACGCGGCGCAAGCCGACCGTGCGACGTGGCAGGGCACCCGGCGGCTGCTGCGGCTCGCGGTGCCCTCGCCGGTCCGCTCCGCCACCCGCTCTCTCGACACGCACACCAGGCTGCTGCTGGCCCGCAACCCGCACGGCAGCCTCGCCGACCTGCTCGACGACGCCGTGGCCGCCGCCGTCGACCGGATCATGACCCAGGCCGGCGGCCCGGCCCGGGACGAGGCGGGCTTCGCGGAGCTACGGGAGCGGGTGAAGGCCAACCTGGGCGCCGTCCTGCTCGACGTGTTGGCGGACGCGGCGCGCGTGCTCGCGGCCTGGCATGATGCCCAGGCCCGCCTCGCGGCGAGCGCCGGCCGGTCGCTCGCGCCGGCGCTCGCCGACATCCGCGCCCAGCTCGCCGCGCTGGTCTACCCCGGCTTCCTCACCGCCACCGGAGCCGATCGGCTGCCCGACCTCACGCGCTACCTGCGCGCCGTCGACCGCCGGCTGGAGAAGCTGCCGTCTCGTCCGGACCGCGACCGGGACCAGATGACCCGGGTCGAGGCCGTCAGCGCGGCCTACCGGGAGCTGCTCGACGCGCAGCCGCCCGGCGAGCCGCCCGGCCCGGAGCTGACCCGGATCCGGTGGATGATCGAGGAGCTGCGGGTCAGCTACTTCGCCCAGACCCTCGGCACCGCCTACCCGGTCTCCGACAAGCGGATCTACCGGGCCATGGACGAGCTGCGCGATTAGGGCGGCGCGGGAAGGCGCGGCTGTGCGCTCAGCGGTCGCTGGGCTCTCGCTCGCGGCGGCGGCCGCGCTGGCGGCGGTGGTGGTGGTGGTGGTGCTCGCCACGCCCGCCGCGCTGGCGGCGGTGGCGGAGGACGGCGCGGACGACCAGGGCCAGCACCAGCACCCCGACCGCGATGCCGAGGTAGCGCTCGTACCGGCTGAACTGATCGTAGATCGCGGTGATGTGGTTGCCAGCGAAGTAGCCGAGCGAGGTCCAGGTAGCCACCCAGAGCAGCGCGCCGAGGACGTTCGCGGTCAGGAAGCGCAGCCACGGCATCCGGGACAGGCCGGCCACGATGCCGTTGGCCTGCCGCAACCCCTCGATGAACCGGGCGACGACGACGACCGTGCCGCCGTGGCGGTGGAAGAAACCTTCGGCTTTCGCCAGCCGCTGCTCGGTGAGGAACACGTAGCGTCCGAAACGCAGCACCAGCCGACGCCCACCGAAGTGCCCGATGGCGTAGCCGACGTTGTCCCCGGCGACCGCAGCCACCAGCGCGACCAGTGCCACCAGCCAGATGTCGAGGCGGCCGGCGCCGGCGTAGACGGCGGCGGCGATGAGGACCGTCTCGCCGGGCACCGGGACGCCGAAGTCCTCCAGGAAGACCAGCCCCCCGACCGCGAGGTATCCGTAGTGGTCGAGCACCCCGCCGAGCGCACCCAGCACCCCGGGCAGCGGTGCCGCGCTCATTCGGCCCGGTCCGGCTCCGCAGACCGCTCCCCGTCGCCCGACCGGCTCTGGTCGTGGTCGTGTGGGGGCGCTGCGAAGTCGACGTGCACGGTCTCGAAGCCCTTTTGCCGCTCGGCGGCGGCGTAGAAGGTGTAGGCGCGCTGGTCGGCGCCGGTGAGCACGACCTTGTCGGTGAACGGGGTGAGCAGGCTGCGTGGCCACAGCCGCTCCGCCCGCACCACGTTGATCTCCGCGCAGAACACGACGACCAGCGCACCGAGGTAGATCCAGGCGAGCAGCCCCAGGACGATCCCGAACAACCCGTACGTCGCGCTGACCCCGTTGAGTTCGTGGGCGACATAGTAGGTGCCCAGTTCCTGCAGCACCTGCCAGGCGACCGCGGCGAGGATCGCCCCCAACCGGATCTCCCGGACGCTCACGTTCCGGGTGGTGAGCACCCGGAAGGCGACGGTGAACAGCGCGGCGTTGAGCACCACGGCGACCACGCCCGCGACGACCCGGACCAGCAGGTTCAGCCCGGGACCGGAGGTCGGCCCGGTCGTCGTCACCGCGGAGAGCCCGGTGGTGACCAGCACCCCCACCCCGAGCAGGCCCAGCAACAGCAGGCCGCGGGCGCGGGCGACGAACGGGTCCGGCCGCAGGTTGCGCGGCACCGCCCAGGCCGTGTTCATCGCGTTCTGGCCGGCCACGGTCACCCCGAGCCCGCCGTAGAGGGCGCCCACCACGCCGATCCCGAGTGCCACCAGGTTCCCACGCAGGGAGTGCACGTTCTCCCCGATCTGCTGGCCGATGACGGGGAAGTCGCGCAGCGCCGAGTTGAGCACCGCATGCTGCAGTCCGGCGTCGCTCTGCAGGACGTAGCTGAGGACCGTCACGAGCAACAGCAGCAGCGGGAACAGCGACACGAAGCCGTAGTAGGTGATGAGCGCGGCGAGGTAGGTGCCCTGGTCGTCGATGAACTTGTAGATCACGGCCAGCGGCAGCCCCACCCAGCGGTGCCGCTGCTGGTAGTCGTCCAGCCGGACCCGCAGCCGGGACCAGAAGCCGGCCGGCCGTGAGGCTCGGGTCGCCTCCCCCGCGGTCACTTGGCATGGTTACCCCGGAAGTTGACCTCCTATCCGGAGTTATGCATGCAACTGCCCGACGGCGGGTCGAGGACCCGGGTCGCCCTGCTCCTCGTGCTGGTGGCGTGCATCGTGCTGGCGGCGTGCATCGTGCTGGCGGCGTGCAGCGCAGGGCCACCGCCCGGCCTCACCCCGTCGGCGGGCCACAGGCCAGCGCCCGCGAGCCCGCCACCGGCCCGCGGCAGCTCGGCGCCACCGGCCCGCGGCAGCTCCGCGCCACCAGCCCACCCGGCGATACCTGCAGGCGGCTTGCCAGGCATGCCCGCGGTACCCGACGCGCACGACATCTACGCCGACGCCGGGGCGGACATGCTGAGCCCGGCAGCGCGCGCGGCGCGCCCGCTGGTGTACGTGCCACACGTCAGGTCCGGTGAGCTGTGGGTGATCGATCCGAAGACCTTCGACGTCCTCACGCGCTACCCCCTGGGCGGCGAGTTGCAACACGTGGTGCCGTCCTACGACCTGAGCACCCTGTACGCCACCGACGACCACGGCAACCGGCTCGTGCCGTTTCACCCGGTGACCGGGCTGCCCGGCCCGCCGATCCCCGTCCTCGACCCCTACAACCTCTACTTCACCCCCGACGGCGCATCGGCGATCTCGGTGGCCGAGGCGTACCGGGAGCTGGTCTGGTACGACCCGCACAGTTGGCGCGAGCAGGACCTCACGCCGACTCCCGACTGCGCCGGCATCGACCACGCGGACTTCACCGCCGACGGCCGCCTCGCGGTGTTCACCTGTGAGTTCGCCGGGCGGGTCGCCGTCGTCGACGTCGCCACCCACCGGTTGCTCCGCATGATCGACATGCCGCAGCGCCACCGCCACATGGGCCCGCAGGACATCAAGCTCGCCCCGGACGGCTCGGCGTTCTACATCGCCGACTCGGACCAGAACGGGGTGTGGGTGCTCGACGGCGCGGCCACCCACGTGCTGCGCGAGATCCCGACCGGGCTGGGGGCACACGGGCTGTACCTGAGCCGCGACTCCCGCCGGCTGTTCGTCACCGACCGCGGCGAGGGTGCGGTGAGCGTCCTCGACGCCTACACCGGCGCGGTGCTCGCGAAGTGGACGATCCCCGGCGGCGGCAGCCCGGACATGGGCAACGTCACCGCTGACGGCACGCAGTTGTGGCTCTCCGGCCGCTACCACGGCGTGGTGTATGTCCTGTCCACCGTGGAGGGGCACCTCGTCAGGAAGATCCCGGTCGGCGAGGAGCCGCACGGGCTGTGCGTCTGGCCCCAGCCCGGCCGCTACTCCCTCGGCCACACCGGTATCACCCGGTGAGGCCGCCGCGGGCTGATGGCTGCCACCCCTACGGCACAGCGCCGGAGAAGGCACGTGACAAAGGCGTGACAAAGGCTTGACAGCCGTCGACCTTTAAGGTGAGGCTCACCTAGCTGCGTGGCCGGGAGTGCCCCCGCCACGGCCGGAGGAGGAGAGGGACAGGAGCGCCGATGAACGAGTCCGAGACGCTGGTCCTGGGCGCCGTCGCGGGAGTGACGATCCTGCTGGGGCTGCCGCTGGGGCGCATGCGCAGTCCGCGACCGGCGCTACGGGTGTTCCTCAACGCCACCGCCATCGGCATCCTGGTCTTCCTCGTCTGGGACGTGCTCAGCAACGCCTTCGAACCGGTCGACAGCGCGCTCGGCAAGCTGCGCGACGGCTCGGGAGGGATGGGTCCGGTCGTCGGGTACGGGCTGCTGTTCTTCGCCGGCCTCAGCGTCGGACTGCTCAGCCTCGTCGGCTACGAGCGGTGGCTGGCCAAGCAGAAGGCACGGCGGGTTCCGGCCGGTGGACCCGGCGCGATGGCCGCGGACACGCTGCTGCCGAGCACCGGCCTGCGTACCTGGTCGCTCGCCAGGCGGACGGCGTTGCTCATCGCCGTCGGCATCGGGTTGCACAACTTCGGCGAGGGCCTCGCGATCGGTGGCAGCGCCGCGCGGGGCGACATCGCGCTCGCGACCCTGCTGGTGATCGGGTTCGCGCTGCACAACGCCACCGAGGGCTTCGGGATCGTCGCCCCGCTGGCCGCCTCGGGCGACCGCGCGGGGTGGGGGTTCCTGTTGCTCATGGGCCTGATCGGGGGCGGCCCGACGTTCCTGGGCACGGCGGTCGGCCGGCAGTTCACCAGCGACGCGGTGAGCGTCGTGTTCCTCACCCTGGCCGCCGGCTCGATCCTGTACGTGGTCATCCAGCTCATCGGCGTCGCCGTGAAGTCTCACCGCACGTCGATCCTGTACTGGGGAGTGCTGGCCGGGCTGATCGCCGGGTTCGTCACCGACATGGTCGTCACGGCCGGCGGCGCCTGACAGCCGTGACCGCGTGACCGCCGGCGGCGCCTGACCCCCCACACCCCACGTCCTAAGCTCAGCCCATGGCGCGTCTGCTCGTCGTGGAGGACGACGAAACGATCGGTGGTGTGCTCGAGTCCAGCCTGCGCTCCCACGGCCACGACGTGGCCTGGCAGCACACCGGCCGCGGTGCGGTCCACGAGGCGACGGCCCACGACTTCGACCTCGTCCTGCTCGACCTGGGCCTGCCCGACCTCGACGGCGTCGAGGTGTGCCGGCAGGTGCGCAGCCTACAGCCCGGCTGCGTGCTGGTGGTCCTCACCGCCCGTCGGGAGGAAGTGGACGTCGTCCTCGGGTTGGAGGCCGGGGCCGACGACTACCTCACCAAGCCCGTCCGGCTGGCCGAGCTGCACGCCCGGCTGCGGGCGCACCTGCGCCGCGGCTGTCCCGCCGGTCCCGCCCAGGCGGTGCTCAGCGTCGGTGAGCTGGAGGTGGACACCGCGAGCCGACGGGTGAGGCTCGCCGGGACGGAGGTTCCGTTGCGGGCCAGGGAGTTCGACCTGCTGGCACGGCTCGCCGCGGAGGCCGGCGCGGCCGTCAGCCGGGAGACACTCATGGCAGACGTGTGGGACACCAACTGGTTCGGTTCCACCAAGACGCTGGACGTGCACGTCGCCACGCTGCGCCGCAAGCTCGCCACGGCAACCGGGCAGGCGCGTGACGCGCCCCGGATCACCACGCTGCGCGGCCACGGCTACCGGCTGGAGACCTCCGCCCGGTGAGCACCGCCGGAAGCCGCGCCGTCGTCCGACCCGCCCCTGACCCCAGCCCTGACGCCGTCGGCCAGCACCAGGAACCCCAACGGGGACCCGGCGAGCCAGGCCACGGCGGGCTTGCACAGCCGGGCCAGCAGCGGTGCCACCAGCAGCGTCACCACGGTGCCGACGGCGAGCCCCGCCAGCACGTCACCGGGGTAGTGCACGCCGGCATAGACCCGGGCGAAGGCTATCGCCAGCGCGGCGAGCGTGCCGACCACCGCGAGCAGCAGCCGCCGCAGCAGCCACAGCCCGGTGACGACGGCACCCGCCGCCACGGTGTGGTCGCTGGGGAAGGAGAAGTCCGCGCTGTGAGCGAACAGCACCTCCGCCCGGGGCATGGTGACGAACGGCCGCGGCCGGGCCACCCAGTCCCCCAGCGGTTGGTTCAGCGCGACGGCGACCAGTACCGCCACCGCGACGGCGACCACCAGCGCCACCGCCGCCCGGGGGTCGCCGGCCCGACGGGACCACCACCAGGCCAGCACGACCAGCACGGCGAACACGGCGATGCCGTAGTTGGCATAGTCGGCCACCAGGGTGTGCGCCCACGGGGTGTCCACCGCCAACCGGTTGACGTCGTCGTACAGCGAGGTGTCGATCGTCGAGACGCTCACGGTCCTCGTTTCTCTCCTGGTCGTCTTCCGCGGTGCGGCCACCGTAGCCGTGGCCAGGCCGGCC
>JAVKSM010000070.1:0-16971 GCA_039583705.1 Pseudonocardiaceae bacterium | reverse complement strand
GCGGAGGACCCGGCCCGGCGGGCCGCGCTGGATACGCTGCGTGCGGTGTCCGAACACGACGCCTACGCCAACCTGGTGCTACCCGCCATGCTGCGCGAGCGGCGTATCTCCGGGCGGGACGCCGCGCTGGCGACCGAACTCGCATACGGCGCCTGCCGCGCCCGCGGCCTCCTCGACGCCGTCCTGGCGGACTGCAGCGAACGCCCGCTTGCGGAGGTCGACCCCGCGCTGCTGGACGCGCTGCGGTTGGGCGCCTACCAGCTCTTGCGCACCCGGATCCCACCGCACGCCGCGGTCGCCGCAACGGTCGACCTGGTCCGCGCCGAGGCCGGCTCGCGCCCTTGCGGGTTCGTCAACGCGGTGCTGCGCCGGGTGGCGCAGGCCGACGAGGCGGCGTGGGTGGCCCGGCTGGCACCGGACCCCGAGGCCGACCCGATCGGCCACCTGGCCTTCGCGCGGGCCCACCCCCGTTGGATCGCCCAGGCCTTCGCCGACGCCTTGCGCGGCGACCTCGGCGAGCTCGACGCGGCGCTGGCCGCCGACGACGTGCGGCCGGTGGTGCACCTCGCCGCTCGGCCGGGTGAGATCACCGCCGAAGAGCTGGCGCTGCTCAGCGGGGGCACCGAGGCGCCGTACTCGCCCTTCGGCGTGCACCTCGACGCGGGGGCTGGCGACCCGGGTCGGCTGGGGCCGGTCCGGGACCACGTGGCGACCGTGCAGGACGAGGGCAGCCAGCTCGCGGCGCTGGCGTTGGCCCGGGCGCAACTGGCCGGGGATGACGGGGGGCACTGGCTCGACCTGTGCGCCGGCCCGGGCGGCAAGGCGGCACTGCTCGGTGCGCTCGTCGGGCTCGACGGGGGCACGCTGGACGCGGTCGAGCGGGCGCCACACCGCGCCGAGCTCGTCCGCGCAGCGACCCGGGGGCTGCCGGTGAGCGTGCACCTCGGCGACGCCCGCGAGGTCGAGCTGCCCGGCGGTTACGACCGGGTGCTCGTCGACGCCCCGTGCACCGGGCTGGGGGCGCTGCGCCGCCGCCCGGAGGCGCGCTGGCGCCGCCAGCCCTCCGACATGCCGGCGCTGACCCGGCTGCAGCGCGAGCTGCTCAGCGTGGCGCTGCGCCGGGTGCGGGCCGGCGGGGTCGTGGCCTACGTCGTCTGCTCGCCGCACCTGGCCGAGACGGTCGGCGTGCTCGCCGACGTGGTGCGCCGCACCGGCGCAGCGCCGCTGGACGCCCGCCCGGCCTTCCCCGGCGTGCCCGACCTCGGCGCCGGGCCCCACGTCCAGCTCTGGCCGCACCGGCACGGCACGGACGCGATGTTCTGCGCCCTGCTCCGTCGCCCATGACCCGCGTCCTGTGATACGTCCGGCCGGGACCGGAAGGACCACCCGTGCGACCCCCGGGGCTGGGGGTCCTGCCAGTTGCGCACCTGTCCTACGCTGGGCGGTGTGCCCCGCCCGGCGATGATCGCTCCGAGCCTGCTGGCCGCGAACTTCGCGCGCCTC
Source organism: Pseudonocardiaceae bacterium (assembly GCA_039583705.1). Taxonomy (GTDB): domain Bacteria; phylum Actinomycetota; class Actinomycetes; order Mycobacteriales; family Pseudonocardiaceae; genus JAVKSM01. Next base: position 15,468 of record JAVKSM010000070.1, on the reverse strand, counting down.
GCCGACGAGGCCGCCGCCGTGCAGGGTGCCGACTGGCTGCACGTCGACGTCATGGACGGGCACTTCGTGCCCAACCTCACCCTCGGGCTGCCAGTGGTGGAGGCGCTGCAGGACGCCACCGACATCCCGCTGGACTGCCATCTCATGATCGAGGACCCGGACCGGTGGGCGGTCGGCTACGCGGAGGCCGGCTGCCGCAACGTCACCGTGCACGTCGAGGCCGCCCACGATCCGGTCGCGCTGGCGAAGGATCTGCGGGCGGCCGGCTCACTCGCCGGGCTGTCGGTCAAGCCCCGCACCCCGCTTGCGCCCTACGTGGAGCTGCTGCGGCACTACGACACCCTTCTCGTCATGAGCGTCGAGCCCGGGTTCGGTGGCCAGGCGTTCATCCCCGAGGTGCTCGACAAGGTGCGTACCGCGCGCCGGCTGGTCGACACCGGGCACCTCACCGTGCTCATCGAGATCGACGGCGGCATCAACGACGAAACGATCGACGCGGCCGCCGAGGCCGGTGTGGACTGCTTCGTCGCGGGCTCGGCGGTCTATGGGGCCGACGACCCGGCGCGGGCGGTGCGGGCGCTGCGGGAGCGCGCCGGGCGGGCGTCGGCGCACCTGCTGGCCCGCTGACCCTCCCGGCCCACGCCGCGCCCGAGTGCCCTCGCCCCCGCGCTGCTCGGCGCGGGTCCGGCCGCTGGCTGCCGGCGACGTGACGACGATCACCGAGGCGGTGCGGCTGCGGGCCGGGCAGGTCACGATGGTCGGGGCGGACGTGCTTGTCACCGCCGTACCGGAAGGCTGCCGTACCGGAAGGCTGAGGGTGGTGTTCACCGGAATCGTCGAAGAGGTCGGCGAGGTCGTCGAGGTCGTCGCGCAGGCCGACGCCGCCGGGTTGCGGATCAGCGGGCCGCTGGTGACCTCCGACGCCGCGCCCGGCGACTCGATCGCCGTCAACGGCGTCTGCCTGACCGTCGTCACAGTCGCCGACGGGGTGTTCACCGTCGACGTCATGGGGCGGACGCTGCGCTCCTCCGGGCTGTCCGGGTTGTGCCCGGGCAGCCCGGTGAACCTGGAACGGGCGCTGCGGGCCGGTTCCCGGCTGGGCGGCCACCTGGTCGCGGGCCACGTCGACGCCACCGGGAGCGTGCTCGCCCGCGAGGCGAGCGAGCACTGGGAGCTCGTGCGCTTCTCGCTGCCGCCGCGGCTGGCCCGATACCTCGTCGCCAGGGGATCGGTCGCGGTCGACGGGGTGTCGCTCACCGTCGCCGAGGTCGACCGGGACTCCTTCGCCGTCGGGCTCATCCCCACCACGTTGCGGCAGACGACCCTGGGCAGACGTCGTCCGGGGGACGTCGTCAACCTCGAGGTCGACATCGTGGCGAAGTACGTCGAGCGCTTGGCCGCCCCCATGCCGCCGTACCCGGAGCGGGTGAGCGGGGAGGAGGATGATGGTGGCGATGAGTGACGCGGCGGGGACGGGTCGGTTCGATGTGATCGAGCGTGCGGTCGCCGACATCGCCGCGGGCAGGGCGGTCGTGGTGGTCGACGACGAGGACCGGGAGAACGAGGGCGACCTCATCTTCGCCGCCGAGAAGGCGACATCCGAACTCGTCGCGTTCATGGTGCGTTACACGTCGGGCTACATCTGCGTGCCGCTGACCGAGCGGGACTGCGATCGGCTGGACCTGCCGCCCATGTACCACACCAACCAGGACAAACGGGCCACCGCCTACACCGTGACCGTGGACGCCAGGGAGGGTGTCAGCACCGGGATCTCGGCGTCGGACCGGGCCCGGACCATGCGGATGCTGGCCGACCCGGTCTCCCGGCCCGTGGACTTCACCCGGCCCGGGCACGTCGTGCCGCTGCGGGCCAAGGAGGGTGGGGTGCTGCGCCGGCCCGGTCACACCGAAGCGGCGGTGGACCTGGCGTCGATGGCCGGGCTGCGACCGGCCGGGGTGCTGTGCGAGATCGTGTCGCAGAAGCTCGACGGCGAGATGGCCCGCTACGACGAGCTGGAGGTGTTCGCCGCCGAACACGGTCTCACGCTGGTCACCATCGCCGACCTCGTCGGCTACCGGCGGCGTTTCGAAAAGCAGGTGGCCCGGGTCGCCGAGGCCCGCATCCCCACCGTGCACGGCGAGTTCACGGCGATCGGATACGACTCGCTGCTCGACGAGGTGGAGCACATCGCGCTGGTCTGCGGCGAGATCGGCGACGGTGAGAACGTGCTGGTGCGCGCGCACTCGGAGTGCCTGACCGGCGACGTGTTCGGCTCGCTGCGCTGCGACTGCGGCCCGCAGCTCGACGCCGCGCTGGCCGCGATCGCCGCCGAGGGCCGCGGCGTCGTGATCTACATCCGGGGGCACGAGGGCCGCGGCATCGGCTTGCTGCACAAGCTGCAGGCCTACCAGTTGCAGGACGCCGGCGCCGACACCGTGGACGCGAACCTGGCGCTGGGCATGCCGGCGGACGCCCGCGACTACGGCACCGGGGCGCAGATCCTCGCCGACCTCGGGGTCCGGTCGATGCGGCTGCTCACGAACAACCCCGCCAAGCGGGCCGGCCTCGAAGGCTACGGCCTGGCGATCGTCGACCGGGTGCCGCTGCCGGTGCGGCTCACCACGGAGAACCTGCGTTACCTGCGGACCAAGCGTGACCGGATGGGCCACGACATCGGTGACCTCGGTGACTTCGGCGTGCTCGGCGAGGGTGAGCTGGCGCCCGGCACGGGGAGCTACCCGGCGTGAGCGGAATCGGTCGCCCGCAACCGGTGCCGCCCGACGCCGCCGGGCTGCGGTTGGGGTTGGCCGCCACCCGCTGGCACCGGCGGATCGTCGACATGCTCCTGGAGCGCGCGCTGGCCGCCGCGAAGGAGGCCGGCGTCGAGGAGCCGACTGTGGTCCGGGTGCCCGGCGCCGTCGAGCTGCCCGTGGTGTGCCAGCAGCTCACGACCGACCACGACGTGGTCGTCGCCCTCGGCGTGGTGCTGCGCGGTGGCACGCCCCACTTCGAGTACGTCTGCGACGCGGTGACCGCGGGTCTGTCCAGGGTCGCCCTCGACGAGCGCACGCCGGTGGGCAACGGCGTGCTCACCTGCGACACCGAGGAGCAGGCGCTGGCCCGATGCGGGCTGGTCGACTCGGTGGAGGACAAGGGCTTCGAGGCCTGTGTCGCCGCGCTGGAGACCGCGCTCGTGCTGCGGCGGCTGCGCAGGCTGCGGCGGTCGGAGGAGCCGTGAGGCGGCGGGCACGAATAGGTGGTGGCGTCGAGCTGGTGGTGCGGCCCTACCGGGTGCGGTGGGTGGCCGGCATCGCCGCGACGGTTGTCGTCGTGGTGTCGGTAACGGCCGCGGTCCTGCTGCGCAAGACCCCGACCGGCGTCCACTTCCGGTTCGCGGACCAGGTCTCGTTGATGATCATAGGTCTGTTCCTCGCGGGTGGGGTACTGCTGCTGGCGCGGCCGCGGCTGCGTGTCGACCCCGGGGGCCTCGAGGTGCGCAACGTGCTGCTCACCAAGCGGCTGCCGTGGGACCTGGTGCTGGGCGTGTCCTTCCCCGACGGTTCGCCCTGGGCCCGCCTCGAGCTGCCCGACGACGAGTACGTCGCCGTCATGGCGTTGCAGGCCGTCGACCGCGAGCGGGCGGTGCGGGCGATGCGCCGGCTGCGCGAGCTGCACGGCCGGCACACGGTGGCGGCTGAGCTGGACGGCCGGCACCCGGTGGCGGACCCGGAGTCGACGTGACGGCGCTGGGGGAGCGGCGGCGGGTGGCAGCCGGGGCCGGTGAGGTCCAGTTGGGTCCGGTCCGGCTGCGCAACCGGCTGGTCACTTCCTCCAGCCTGCTGGGGTACGGGACGTCCCGCTCCCGCCTCCTGCCCTATGGCATGAGCCCGATCGCGGCTTTCGTCCCGCTGGAGCGTTTCGGCGCGGTCACCACCCGGACGTTGACCGTCGAGCCGCGCGACGGCCACTTCACCAACCGGGACGACTGGCCGCTGCACGAGCTGCCGGGGCTGCTGCGCCGCTACCGGCGGGCGCTGCGGTCGGTCGAGGGCGGCTGGCTCAACGCCTTCGGCTGGTGCAACGTGGGCATCGACGCCTACCTGCGCGACTACCACCCCCGCACCCGCCACCAGAACACGATCATCTCGCTGGGTGGGTTCTCCGGGGCGGAGTTCGTCACCCTGGTGGACAGGGTCAACACCGCGGTGCCGGTGGGCGGGATCGCCGCGGTGGAGCTCAACGTGTCCTGCCACAACGTCAACGTCGACTTCACCGAGATCATCGAGGACGTGCTGGCCAGCGCCGTGCCGTGCAGCGCACACCCGGTGATCCTCAAGCTGAGCCCGGACTACGACTACCTCTCGCACGCCCGGCTGGCCGCCCGGCACGGGGTCGCCGCGCTCACCGCGATCAACACGGTCAAGGGATTGCGGCTGGATCCCGCGACCGGGCGACCGTGGCTCGACAACGGCTACGGCGGGCTGTCCGGACCCGCGATCAAGCCGATCGGCCTGCGGGTCGTGGCCGAGCTGCGGCAGGCGGGGGTGCGCCTGCCGATCATCGCCAGCGGTGGGGTGCGCAGCTTCGCCGACTGCAGGGAGTACTTCTGGGCGGGCGCGGACGCGGTCAGCCTCGGCTCGGCGACGTGGCTGGCGTCCTACCCGGGTTACGCGCTGGCCCCACTGCACGCCCTGCGGATCCGTCGGTTGCTGACGGCGGTGGCGCGCTACCAGCCACCGGCACCGCTCCTGAGGCGTGGGTAGGGGGTTGTGCGAGCTCTGAGCGCGCTCGGCCCCGCCGTCCGCGCGCTGGACCGGGCCGGGCTGCGGACCTCCCTGGGCGAGGTGTTCTCCGCGGAGGAGTTGCGGTCCTTCAAGCCACCGGCCCGGGTGTACCACTGGGCGTGCAAGCGGGTCGGCTCGGCGTCGGCCCACGCCGCCATGGTCGCCGCGCACTCCTGGGACATCCACGGTGCGCTGCGGGCGGGGTTGCTCGCCGGTTTCGTGACCCGCACCGAGGGGTCGGCTTCCGGACGTGGTCGAGCGGCTGCACGTCGTCGCCGAACGCCTCGACACCGTCGTCGAAGGCCTGCTCGCGCTCCCTGCATAGTCTGGTCACACCATGGCCGACCCCTCCACCTACCGCCCGGCCCCCGGCACGGTTCCGGATGCGCCGGGCGTGTACCGCTTTTCCGACGACCGGGGCCGGGTGCTCTACGTCGGCAAGGCCAAGAGCCTCCGCAGCCGCCTGAGCTCCTATTTCAGCGACCTGTCGAGCCTGCACCCGAGAACCCGGCAGATGGTCACCACCGCCGCCTCGGTGCACTGGACGGTGGTCGCGACCGAGGTCGAGGCACTGCAGCTCGAGTACAACTGGATCAAGGAGTTCGACCCGCGGTTCAATGTCCGTTACCGCGACGACAAGTCCTACCCGGTGCTCGCGGTGACGCTGGGCGAGGAGTACCCACGGCTGCACGTCTACCGGGGCCCGCGCCGCAAGGGCGTGCGCTACTTCGGGCCCTACGCGCACGCCTGGGCGATCCGGGAGACCCTCGACCTGCTCACCCGGGTGTTCCCGGCCCGGGTCTGTACCCCCGGCGTGTTCCGCCGGCACGGCCAGATCGGCCGGCCCTGCCTGCTCGGGTACATCGACAAGTGCTCGGCGCCCTGCGTCGGCAACGTGTCCGCCGAGCAGCACCGGAAGATCGTCGACGACTTCTGCGACTTCCTCTCCGGCCGGACCGATGTCATGATCAAGCGTCTGGAGCGGGAGATGGCGGCCGCCTCGGGTGCGCTGCAGTTCGAGCGCGCGGCCCGGCTACGCGACGACCTGGGGGCGCTGCGCCGGGCGATGGAGAAGCAGGCGGTCGTGCTCGGGGACGGCACGGACGCCGACGTGGTCGCCTTCGCCCAGGACGAACTGCAGGCCGCGGTGCAGGTCTTCCACGTCCGCGGCGGGCGGGTGCGGGGCCAGCGCGGCTGGGTGGTCGACAAGGTGGAGCTCAGCGACACCGCGAGCCTGGTCGAGCAGTTCCTCTCGCAGTTCTACGGCGAGCAGGCGGGCGAGGCGGACCCCGGCGTCGCCACCGCGGACGCGCCCGTGCCGCGCGAGGTCCTGGTCCCGCAACTGCCCACCGACGCCGAGGCGGTCGCCGAGTGGCTCTCCGGGCTGCGCGGCTCACGGGTGCGGCTGCGGGTGCCGCAGCGGGGCGACAAGCGAGCGCTGGCCGAGACCGTCGCGCGAAACGCCGCCGAGGCGCTGGCTCAGCACAAGCTGCGCCGCGCCGGCGACCTCACCGCCCGCTCGGCCGCGCTACAGGAGATCCAGGACGAGTTGGGCCTGGACGCCGCCCCGCTGCGCATCGAGTGCATCGACGTCAGCCACGTGCAGGGCAGTGACGTGGTGGCCTCGCTGGTCGTCTTCGAGGACGGGCTGGCCCGCAAGTCCGAGTACCGTCGCTTCGCCGTGCGCGGCGGTGCCGAGGGTGGCGACGTCGCGGCCATCGCCGAGGTGGTCCGCCGCCGCTTCGCCCGCTACCAGCAGGAGACGGCCAACGGCGTGCTCGCGCCGGATCCGCCTCGGCCAGGTGTGGATCCCGAGACCGGCCGGCCACGGAAGTTCGCCTACCCGCCGAACCTGCTGCTCGTCGACGGCGGCGCGCCGCAGGCCACCGCCGCCTTCGCGGCGCTCACCGACATGGGCGTCACCGACGTCGCCGTGGCAGGGCTGGCCAAGCGGCTGGAGGAGGTGTGGCTGCCCGACGAGCCGGAGCCGGTGGTGCTGCCGCGTACCAGCGAGGCGCTCTACCTGCTGCAGCGGGTGCGCGACGAGGCCCACCGCTTCGCGATCACCTACCATCGGGCGAAGCGCTCGGCCCGCATGACCAGTTCGGCCCTGGACGAGGTGCCCGGCCTGGGCGCGACTCGCCGCGCCGCGCTGGTCAGGCACTTCGGCTCGCTGCGGCGGCTGCGGCAGGCGAGCGTCGGGGAGATCACCGCGGTGCCGGGCATCGGTCCTCGAACGGCGGCCGCGGTGCTCGCGGCGCTGCGCTCCGGGGACGGCCGCGACGGGGACGGTGATGGCTGAGACCGTCGACGTCAGCCGCCGCGGGATCGAGGTCACCGTGGTGTCGGGGCTGTCGGGTGCGGGCCGCAGCACGGCGGCGAAGGTTCTCGAGGACCTTGGCTGGTTCGTCGTGGACAACCTGCCGCCGGAGCTCATCGCGACGATGGTCGAGCTCGGCGCGAAGTCCTCCGGTGCGGTCACCCGGATCGCCGTCGTGATGGACGTCCGCAGCCGTGCGTTCACCGAGGACCTGGCTGCGGTCATCAAGGACCTCGACGCCCGCGGCTACCGGCCGAGGGTGCTGTTCCTGCAGGCCACCGACGCCGTGCTGATCCGCCGCTTCGAGCAGGTCCGGCGCAGCCATCCGCTCCAGGGTGACGGCCGGCTCGCCGACGGCATCGCCGCCGAGCGGGCACTGCTCGAACCGTTGCGCGACGAGGCTGACCTCGTCCTGGACACCTCGGCCCTCTCGGTGCACCAGCTCCGGGCGGCCATCGAGAACGCGTTCGGCGAGGCCGGCGGTACCGACACCCGGGTGACCTTCCTGTCCTTCGGCTACAAGTACGGCCTGCCGATGGACGCCGACCTCGTCGTCGACATGCGTTTCCTGCCCAACCCGTTCTGGATCCCGGAGCTGCGCGACCACACCGGGCGCGACCCGACCGTCCGGGACTATGTGCTGTCGCAGGAGGGGGCGGAGGAGTTCCTGATCCGTTACCACGAGCTGCTGCGCCTGATGGGCGGCGGCTACCGCCGGGAGGGCAAGCGCTACCTGACGGTCGCGGTGGGTTGCACCGGAGGCAAGCACCGCAGCGTCGTCGTTTCCGAGGAGCTCGCCCAGCGGCTGGCGGGCGAGGACGGGGTGCGGGTGAAGGTCGTGCACCGCGACCTGGGGCGCGAGTGAGGGCGCGAGACCTGCGCGAGACCTACTCACAAGGGGGAAGCCATGAAAGCCGTAGCACTCGGCGGGGGGCACGGACTGTCCGCCACACTGTCGGCGCTGCGGCTGCTCACCGACGACGTCACCGCCGTCGTCACGGTGGCCGACGACGGCGGATCCTCCGGCCGGCTGCGCCGCGAGCTTGGCGTGCTCCCGCTCGGCGACCTGCGGATGGCGCTGTCCGCGCTCGCCGCCGCCGCCGCCGGTCCCGCCCGGTGGAACAGCGTGTTCCAGCATCGATTCGGGGGCACCGGGGCGCTCGCCGGGCACGCTGTCGGGAACCTCGTGCTGGCCGGGCTGCTCGAGGTCCTCGGTGACCCGGTGGCCGCGCTGGACGAGGCCCGTCGGCTGCTCGGCGTCCGCGGCCGGGTGCTGCCGATGAGCTGCGTCGGCGTGGAGATCGAAGCCGACGTCGACGGGCTGGACGGGGATCCCGCGGGGGTGCACCGGATCCGGGGACAGTTCGCGGTGGCCACCACACTCAGCCGGGTCCGGCAGGTCCGGCTGGACCCGCGGCGCCCACCGGCGTGCCCGCAGGCGGTCGCCGCGATCGGAGCCGCAGACCTCGTCCTGCTCGGTCCCGGATCCTGGTTCACCAGCGTGCTGCCGCACCTGCTCGTTCCCGAGCTGCACGAGGCGCTGTGCGGCTCCCCGGCCCGGCGGCTGGTGGTGCTCAACCTGGCCCCGGAGGCCGGGGAGACGGCGGGATTCTCACCCGAGCAGCACCTGCACGTACTCTCCCAGCACGCACCGCGGCTCCGCTTGGACGTCGTCCTCGCCGACGAGCTTGCAGTGCCGGCGCCCCAGCGGCTGCGGCGGGCCGCCGCGAGGTTCGGTGCACGGGCCTGGTTCGGGCGGATCGCCGCTCCCGACGGCTCGCCGCGGCACGACCCGGTGGCGCTGGCCGGAGCGATCCGGGAGGCCGTGGGGCCGTTGGCCGGGACCTGCCGGCAGGAGAGGTGAGAGCGGGGGACGACAGGGAGGAGGGCAGCGGTGGCGATGACCGCGGCGGTGAAGGACGAGCTGTCCCGGCTCCCGGTCGCCAAGACGTGCTGCCGGCGGGCCGAGGTCTCCTCGGTGCTTCGCTTCGCCGGTGGCCTGCACATCGTCGGCGGCCGGGTCGTCGTGGAGGCCGAGCTGGACACCGGGGCGGCGGCTCGCCGGCTCCGCAAGGAGATCACCGAGCTGTTCGGGCACGCGCCCGACATCCACGTCGTCTCTCCGGGCGGCCTGCGCAAGGGCAGCCGGTACGTGGTGCGCGTGATCCGCGACGGTGAGGGCCTCGCCCGCCAGACCGGGCTGCTGGATCTGCGCGGCCGCCCCGTCCGCGGCCTGCCGCCGCACGTGGTGTCGGGGGGTGTCTGCGACGCCGAGGCGGCCTGGCGCGGCGCGTTCCTGGCGCACGGTTCGCTCACCGAGCCCGGGCGCTCCTCGGCCCTCGAGGTCACCAGCCCCGGTCCGGAGGCCGCGCTGGCGCTGGTGGGCGCGGCCCGCCGGCTGGGCGTTCCGGCCAAGGCCCGCGAGGTGCGCGGCGCGGACCGGGTCGTGGTGCGCGACGCCGAGGCCATCAGCGCGCTGCTCACCCGGATCGGGGCGCATTCCTCGGTGCTGGCCTGGGAGGAGCGCCGGATGCGCCGGGAGGTGCGGGCCACCGCTAACCGGCTCGCCAACTTCGACGACGCCAACCTGCGGCGCTCGGCGCGCGCGGCGGTGGCCGCGGCCGCCCGCGTGCAGCGTGCCCTGGACCTGCTCGGCGACGACGTGCCCGACCACCTCATCGTCGCCGGGCGGCTGCGGCTGGAGCACAAGCAGGCCTCGCTCGAGGAGCTGGGCCAGCTCGCCGAGCCGCCCATGACCAAGGACGCGATCGCCGGCCGGATCCGACGGCTGCTGGCGATGGCCGACAGGCGCGCCCGTGACCTGCGGGTGCCCGACACGGCGTCGGTGGTGACCCCCGAGATGCTCGACGGGTGAGCGACGCGGCGCAGACCACCACCGCACTCCCCCGTACGCGGGGTGCACCTGGCTAGGCTGTACGGCCAGAGTCAGTAGGGGCGAGAGTGGGAGGCGCATCGTGACCGTCCGCGTGGGAGTCAACGGATTCGGTCGTATCGGCAGGAACCTGTGGCGGGCTGTGCGGGCCAGCCGGCATGACATCCAGATCGTCGCGTTCAACGACCTCGGTGACGTGAAGACCATGGCGCACCTGCTGCGCTACGACAGCGTCATCGGCCGGCTGGACGAGGAGGTGTCGGTCACCGACGAGGGGATCCGGGTGGGTGGCCGGACGATCCGGGCGCTCGCCGAGCGGGACCCGGGCAAGTTGCCGTGGGGCGAGCTCGGCGTGGACGTCGTCGTCGAATCCACCGGCTTGTTCACCAAGGCCGCCGACGCCCGTCGGCACGTCGACGAGGGCGGCGCGAAGAAGGTCATCATCTCGGCGCCGGCCAGCGGCGAGGATCTCACCATGGTGCTCGGCGTCAACGACGACGCCTACGACGGCTCCCAGACCGTGATCTCCAACGCCTCCTGCACCACGAACTGCCTGGCTCCGATGGCGAAGGTGCTGCACGACAGCTTCACCGTCGAACGGGGCCTCATGACGACCATCCACGCCTATACGCAGGACCAGAACCTGCAGGACGGCCCGCACAAGGATCTGCGCCGCGCGCGGGCGGCGGCCGTCAACGTGGTGCCGACGAGCACCGGCGCCGCCAAGGCCATCGGCCTGGTGCTCAGCGAGCTGTCGGGCAAGCTCGACGGCTACGCCCTGCGGGTGCCGATCCCCACCGGCTCGGTCACCGACATGACCGCGACCGTCTCGCGCCCGACGAGCGTCGAGGAGGTCAACGCGGCGTTCCGGGCGGCGGCGGATGGGCCGCTCAAGGGCATCCTGCGCTACAGCGAAGAGCCGCTCGTGTCCAGCGACATCGTCGGCGACCCGGCGTCCTGCATCCTGGACGGCCCGCTGACGAAGGTCATCGACCAGGAAGTGAAGATCGTCGGCTGGTACGACAACGAGTGGGGCTATTCCCACCGGTTGGCCGACGTCATCGCGCTCGTCGCCGCCAAGCTGTGATGCGGACGATCGACGACCTGCTCGCCGGGGGCGTCGCGGGTCGCGGCGTGCTGGTACGCAGCGACCTCAACGTGCCCCTCGACGGCACCACGATCACTGATGACGGCCGGATCCGGGCTTCGCTCCCGACCCTGCGCTCGCTCGCGGACGCCGGGGCGAGGGCGCTCGTCGTCGCCCACCTCGGACGTCCGAAGGGCGCGCCGGACCCGGCGTTCTCGCTGGCACCGGTGGCGGCCCGGCTCGGCGAGCTGCTCGGCGAGCCGGTTGAGCTCGCCGACGACGTGACCGGACCGTCGGCCCGCAAGCTCGCCGACACGCTCGGCGACGGCTCGGTAGGGCTGCTGGCCAACGTCCGGTTCGATGCACGGGAGACGAGCCGGGAGGACGCCGAGCGCGCCGCGCTGGCCGGCGAGCTCGCGGCGTTGGTCGGTCCCGACGCGGCCTTCGTCTCCGACGGTTTCGGGGTCGTGCACCGCAAGCAGGCCTCGGTCTACGACATCGCGTTCGACCTGTCTGGCTACGCCGGGGGCCTGGTGTCCGCGGAGCTGAAGGTGCTGCACCGGCTCACCGGCTCACCCGAGCGGCCCTACGTCGTGGTCCTCGGCGGCTCGAAGGTCTCCGACAAGCTCGGCGTGCTCTCGGCGCTGCTGCCGGCGGTGGACCGGCTGCTCATCGGAGGCGGCATGTGCTTCACGTTCCTCGCCGCGGCGGGCGGGAGGGTGGGCGACTCGCTGCTGGAGCCCGGGATGATCGAGACGTGCCGGGAGCTGCTCGCCACCCACGGGGACAAGCTCGTGCTGCCGACCGACGTGGTGGTGGCCCGCCAGGTCGCGCCGGAGGCCGAGGTGCGCACGGTGAGCGCCGGTGCGGTCCCGGACGGCTGGAAGGGCCTGGACGTCGGCCCGGAGTCGGTGCGCGGCTTCGCCGCCGCGCTGCGCGGCGCCCGGACCGTGTTCTGGAACGGCCCGCTCGGCGTGTTCGAGCTGGCCCCGTTCGCCGACGGCACCCGCGGTGTGGCGCAGGCGATCGCCGACGGCGACGCGTTCAGCGTGGTCGGCGGGGGCGACTCGGCAGCCGCGATCCGGTTGCTCGGGCTGGACGAGGCCGCCTTCTCGCACATCTCCACCGGCGGCGGTGCGTCCCTGGAGTTCCTGGAGGGTGCGACGCTGCCCGGTGTCGAAGTCCTGGAACGGACCGCGTCGAAGGAAGGCGGCCGATGAGCCGGATGCCGCTGATCGCCGGCAACTGGAAGATGAACCTCACCCACCTGGAGGCCATCGGGCTGGTGCAGAAGCTGTTCTTCGCGCTGCCTGAGAAGTACTTCGACAAGGTCGAGGTGGCTGTGCTGCCGCCGTTCACCTCGCTGCGCAGTGTGCAGACCGTCATCGAGGGCGACGACATGCCCATCCGCTTCGGTGCCCAGGATCTCTCCCCGCACGACTCCGGCGCGTACACCGGCGACGTCTCCGGCCCGATGCTGGCCAAGCTCGGTTGCCGCTACGTCGTCGTCGGCCACTCCGAGCGGCGCGAGCACCACCACGAGGACGACGCGACCGTGTCGTCGAAGGTGGACGCCGCGCTACGTCATTCGATCACGCCCATCCTCTGCGTCGGCGAGGGACTGGCGGTGCGGGAGGCGGGCGGGCACATCGCGCACAGCACCGGCCAGCTCGACGCCGTGCTGGCCGGCCGACCCGCCGAGCAGGTCCGGTCGGTGGTGCTGGCCTACGAGCCGATCTGGGCGATCGGGACCGGTCGGGTCGCCACTGCGGCTGACGCCCAGGAGGTGTGTGGGGCGCTGCGGGCCCGCCTCGCCGAGTCGTTCGGCTCGGACGTGGCCGGCGAGGTGCGGGTGCTCTACGGCGGGTCGGTGAAACCCGACAACGTCGCGGACCTGGTCAGAGCGCCGGACGTGGACGGAGCGCTGGTCGGGGGCGCGAGCCTGGACCCCACCGGCTTCGCGACACTCTGCGCGCTGGCAGCCGGGGGACCGCTGCCCGCGTGAGGCCAGGTAAGCTCTGAACGGACCAGCACGCTTTCTCGCATGAGGACGACATGAAGCTCTTCCTGCAGATCACCTTGATCGTCTCAAGCGTCCTGCTCGTGCTCCTCATCCTGCTGCACCGGGGCCGTGGCGGCGGGCTGTCCACCTTGTTCGGGGGCGGCATGCAGTCGAGCCTGTCCGGGTCGAGCGTCGTGGAGAAGAACCTCGACCGGATCACCCTGTTCGTGGGAGCGGTCTGGGTGATCTCCATCGTCGGGACCGGACTGCTGGTCAAGGTCGGCGGGTGAGACCGCGGCTGCTGCCCGCCGTCGCAGTACACAACGTCGTGGGGGTGTGAGGGCCGATGGCGAGTGGCAATGCGATCCGCGGGACACGGGTCGGCGCCGGGCCGATGGGTGAGTCGGAGCGCGGTGAGTCGGTGCCGCGCCGTCGGGTGTCGTACTGGTGCGCGAACGGCCACGAGACGCGGCCGTCGTTCGCCGCCGACGCCGAGCAACCGAAGCTGTGGGACTGCCCGCGTTGCGGACTCCCGGCCGGGACCGACCATGCGCACCCGCCGGCGCCTCCGCACAACGAGCCGTACAAGACGCACTTGGCCTACGTGAAGGAGCGTCGCTCGGACAACGACGGCGAGGCGATCCTCGACGAGGCGCTCAGCAAGCTGCGAACGCTGCGCGAAGGCTGACCTGACCGGTGGCCGGCGGGCCGGGCGGCTACGCCACCTGCGGCAGGGGCCCGGGTCAGGACGTGCTCAGGCCAGCGGTGAGATGAGATCGGGTGGCAGCTTGGCGGCTGCCGTGCGGTCGAGCAGCCACAGGGTGCGTCGCCGGCCCCGTGCGCCAGCCGCCGGCACCTGCACCTCGCCGGCACCGCCGAGCGCCATCGCGACCGCGGCGGCCTTCTCCTCGCCGCTCGTGACCATCCACACCTCCGCGGCGGCCCGGATCGCCGGCAGCGTGAGCGACACGCGAGTGGGCGGCGGCTTCGGAGCGCCGCGCACCCCGACGACCACGCGCTCGGTCTCGTAGACGGCGGGGGAGGACGGGAAGATCGAGGCGGTGTGGCCCTCGGCGCCCATTCCCAGCAACAGGACGTCGAACGTGGGGACCGGCCCGTGGTCCTCGGGACGGGCGTGGGCCGCGAGCATGTGGGCGTAGGCCTGGGCTGCGGCGTCCGGGTCGTCGCCGAAGTGCCCCCCACTGGCCGGCATGGGGAACACCCGGCCCTCCTCGACCGGCACGTGGTCGAGCAGTGCCACCCGCGCCTGCGTCTCGTTGCGCTCGCGGTCCCCGAGCGGCAGGAACCGCTCATCGCCCCAGTACAGGTCGACGCGGGACCAGTCCACCGCGTCGCGAGCCGGCATGTCCCGCAGCGTCGCGAGCATCGCGGTGCCGATCCCCCCGCCGGTGAGCACCAGCGACGCCGAGCCGCGCGCGGCCTGGGCATCGACCAGCCGGGTCACCAGTCGGGCCGCCACCGCCGCGGCCAGCCGGTCCGGGTCGGCGTGCACGACGATCTCGGGTGGGCTCACCGCCGCGCCTGGTGCGGCGACCGAGGGTGCTGCGGCTCGGTGTCCGACGGGGTGTGCCGCAGGGGCTGCGCCGGACCATCGGCCAGGTCTCCGGCCGCGGCGGCGCCCTGCGCCGGGCTGCGGCCGCCCTGGCGGGCCGAGCCGTCGTGGGAGACGCCGAGTGTCCTGCGGCCACCCTTTGCGATCTTCGTGAGACCGTCGAGAGCCTCGGCGTAGACCTCGTCGGGATCCAACCGCCGCAGTTCCTCGGCGAGGCAGTCCCGCGCCTTCCTGCGCTGCAGCGCCACCCGGCGGTCGGGCTGTCCCGGCTGGGTGAGGGTGCCGACCTTGCCGTCGGGCCGGGTCAGCTCGATCGGGCCGGAGCGCCGCTCCAGCCGGACCGAGACCACGCCTTCGCCCCTGGTGGCCCGCTTGCGGCTCACCGGGACCTGCAGCCGGGCCGCGAGCCAGCCCGCGAGCAGGTCGGTGGACGGCGACTCGGCCTCGCCGGCGACCTCGACGGAGCTGACCGTCTCGTGCGGCGGCTGGTCCAGCGCGGCGGCCAGCAGTGCCCGCCAAGTCGTGATCCGGGTCCAGGCCAGGTCGGTGTCACCGGGGGCATAGGTCGTGCGCCTGCGTTGGATCGCCCGGCTCGGTGAGCGAGCCGCGAACGCGTCGGTGATGCGCCGTTGCGCGAGCTGTCCGACCGGGTCCGCCGACGGAGACGCCGGCGGTTCGCCCGGCCACCAGGCGACGACCGGGGCGTCGGGCAGGAGCAGCGGGATCGCCATGCTCGCACCCTGGTCGGCGAGCGGCCCTTACATCCGCAGCACGATGACCTCGCTGGCTCCGGCGTCGCCGCCGATCCG
>JAVKSM010000069.1:6069-17004 GCA_039583705.1 Pseudonocardiaceae bacterium | reverse complement strand
CCAGTGGGCCGCCGCCCGTGTCGAGCGCCAGGTGGTCCCTGCCGTCGAACCAACGCGGCGACATCGTCCAGCTGTACTTGTCGTCGAAGTTGCGCTTCTGCGGAGCCGGGATCGTGTGCTGGTTCCACGGGTGGCGACGGTCGACCGGGTTGCCCAGCGGGTCCCGGCTGACGAACATCTCCTGGTCTTCCCAGTCCCGGTAGTACGAGCTGCCGAGCAGGATGCGGATGCCCAGGTTGATCTTCGTCAGGTCGTTGGTGACGAGCTGGCCGTCCACCACGACGCCCGGGGTCACGAACATCTTGCGACCCCAGTCGGTCATCGTCCGGTAGTTGAAGTCGCAGTAGTCCGGGTCGTTGAGGCTGCCCCAGCAGCCGGTCAGGACACGGCGACGGCCGACCTCCTCGTAACCGGGCAGCGCCTCGTACATGAAGTTGAACAGGTCGTCGTGCAGCGGCACGACGCGCTTCATGAACTCGACGTAACGCATGAGCCGGGAGAGGTAGTCGGTGAAGAGCTGGATCGTCGCGACCGTCCCGACGCCGCCCGGGTAGAGCGTCGACGGGTGGACGTGCCGACCCTCCATCAGGCAGAACATCTCCCGCGTGTACCGGCTGACCTGCAGCGCCTCGCGGTAGAACTCCCCGCTGAACGGGTTGAGGGCCCGCATGATGTCGCCGATGTAGCGGTAGCCGTGGTCGGCGGCGTGCGGGGCCTCGGTGCGGTTGGCCTGATCGAGCACGCCGGGGTTGGTCTCTGCGATCATCTTCTCGCAGTAGTCGACCCCGACGAGGTTCTCCTGGAAGATGTTGTGGTCGAACATGTACTCGGCGGCCTCGCCGAGGTTGATGATCCACTCGCCGAGGTGCGGCGGGTGCACCCCGTAGGCCATGTTCTGGTTGTACACCGAACACGTCGCGTGGTTGTCCCCGCAGATACCGCAGATGCGGCTGGTGATGAAGTGCGCGTCGCGGGGATCCTTGCCCTTCATGAAGATCGAGTAACCCCGGAAGACCGACGACGTGCTGTGGCACTCGGCCACCCGCCGGTTACCGAAGTCGATCTTCGCGTAGATCCCGAGGCTCCCGACGATGCGGGTGACCGGGTCCCACGCCATCTCGACAAGATCGGTCTTTCCATATGTGGCGGTCATGAAACTAACGCCCTTCCTGCAAGCTGTCGGCTGACGGGGATTTCTCGGGTGCTCACCACGGTGCGCGGTAGCCGGTGGTCAGCTGACGGCCCTTCTTGCGCCACTTGGGCTCTTCGTCGGTGGTCTTCATGGTGATGTCGCGCAGCTTGCGGATGACGAAACCGTACGCCCCGCTCGCCGCGCCGGAGACCTTGCTGCCGGGCGGGGCGTCCATGAACGGCATGAACTTGTCGGGGAAGCCCGGCATCGTGCAGCCGATGCAGATGCCGCCGACGTTCGGGCAGCCGCCCACGCCGTTGATCCAGCCGCGCTTGGGCACGTTGCACTTGACGACGGGACCCCAGCAGCCCAGCTTGACCAGGCACAGGGGGGATCCGTACTCGGAGGCGAACTGTCCCTGCTCGTAGTAGCCACCCCGGTCACAGCCCTCGTGGACGGTGGTGCCGAACAGCCACTGCGGCCGCAGCGCGTCGTCCAGCGGGATCATGGGCGCGGCGCCGGCGGCCTGGTAGAGCAGGTAGAGGATCGTCTCGGACAGGTTGTCCGGGTGGACCGGGCAGCCCGGAACGTTGACGATCGGGATGCCGGCCTTGGACTTCCAGTCCCAGCCGAGGTAGTCGGCCACGCCCATCGCACCGGTCGGGTTGCCGGCCATCGCATGGATGCCGCCGTACGTCGCGCAGGTGCCGACGGCGAGCACGATCGTCGCCTTCGGCGCGAGCCGGTCGAGCCACTCACTGGTGGTCATCGGCTGCCCGGTGTCCGGGTTGTTGCCGAAGCCGCACCAGTAGCCCTCGGCCTTGATGGCCTCGTTGGGGATCGAGCCTTCCACGACGAGCACGAAGGGCTCGAGCTCGCCACGGTCGGCCTTGAAGAACCATTCGATGAAGTTGTCGGCACCCTTGTCGGGGCCGCACTCGAAGTCGATGAGCGGCCAGTGGACGGCGATCTTGGGAAGACCGGGGAGGGCGCCGAGGGCGATCTCCTCGATGCTGGGCTGCGTGGCGGCGGTCAGGGCCACCGAGTCCCCATCACAGCTCAATCCTGCATTGATCCACAGGATGTGGACCACGGGTTCAGCAGTCGCGGTCGACATATGTCGTCCCCCATCCGCCGTGGCCCGCAGGCCACGGGTGGTGGTCGGTGTGGCGGAGATCACCATTGGTAACACCGCGGATGCGCACCGGGTAAGTGGGCGGGGCAGGTAATGGCGCTCCGCACTGTGTGCCCGACACCTAGCACCCTGTAGCCGGAACGGGTGATGGCCTGGCCTGGACAGCCCGACGGCGGCTGCGATGGGGTAGGCGGGGGCTCGCGGCGGGCACCCGGACGGCGCTTCCCGACGGCGCGAGGTCGTGCGGGCACTCATGCTGCTGCGGCTGGGCACCCTGGTCGCCGGCCACACCGGCGTCCGGCCGGCGACCACGGCCACCCTCGCGGCCGTGCCCAACGCGTGGATCACCCCGGTGGTCCACGAGTACGGGTCGCTGGGCTGCTCGGGCGAGCTTGCCCCGCTGGCCGCAGCGGAAGCTGTGACGACGAACGGGCACCTGCCCGGGCGGGGCACAGGACCGGGCCGGCGGCCCGCGGCTGCCTGGGCGAGCGGCGCTGCCCTCACACCTCGTCGAGGCCGTCGTCGTCCCGGTCGTCGACGTGAAGTACATCCGTCCCTCCGAGACCCACCGGGTCCCACGCCTGTGGTGATCGGCGGCATTGTAGGTCACGGCCGATCGCACCTGGACGGCCCAGTGCCACGGATCAGGAGGCGGATCAGGAGAAGGCCCTGGCGACGACCTCCGCCTGCTCGACCTCGTGCACCTTGCCGGAGCCGGCGGCCGGCGCGGCCATCGAGCGCCGGGAGATCCGCTCCAGCCGCCGGAACCGCGCCGGGACGAGGTGGGGCAGCAGCAGGCCGTAGAACGGCCACGCACCCTGGTTGGCGGGCTCTTCCTGCACCCAGCGCAGCTCGCTGGCGTTCGGGTAGTGGTCGAGCACCAGCGGCAGCTTGCGCTGCGGCACCGGGTAGAGCTGCTCCAGCCGCACGATCGCGGTGTCGCTGATCTCCTGCTTGGCCCTGGCCGCGGCGAGCTCGTAGTAGAGCTTGCCACTGCACAGCAACACCCGGCGCACCCCGTCCCCGGAGCGGTCCGCGAAGGCCGGGTCGTCGAGCACCGACCGGAACCTGCCCGTGGTGAAGGCCTCCAACGGGCTGGTCACCGCCTTGTGGCGAAGCATGGACTTCGGCGTGAACACCACCAGCGGGCGCCGGATGCCGTCCAGGACGTGACGGCGCAACAGGTGGAAGTAGTTCGCCGGGTCGGACGGCACCGCCACGGTCATCGAGTCCTCGGCGCAGAGCTGGAGGAACCGCTCGATCCTGCCGGAGGTGTGGTCCGGGCCCTGGCCCTCGTGGCCGTGCGGCAGCAGCAGCACGATATCGGAGGTCTGCCCCCACTTCGCCTCGCCGGAGGAGATGAACTCGTCGATGACCGACTGCGCGCCGTTGACGAAGTCCCCGAACTGGGCCTCCCACACCACCAGGGCCTCGGGGTTGGCCACCGAGTAGCCGTACTCGAAGCCGAGGGCGGCGAACTCCGACAGCGCCGAGTCGTAGGCCAGGAACCTGCCCTGGTCGGGCGCCAGCTCCCGCAGTGGCGTGTACTCCTCGCCGGTCCGGCGGTCGATCAGCACGGAATGCCGCTGCACGAAGGTGCCCCGCCGGGAGTCCTGCCCCGACAGCCGCACCAGTCGGCCCTCCAGCAGCAGGGACCCGAAAGCCAGCAGCTCGGCGAACGCCCAGTCGACGCCCCCCTCCCTCGCCATCATGGCGCGCCGTTCGAGGACCGGCCGCACCCTCGGGTGCACGCTGAACCCGTCGGGCAGGTTGACGTGCGCCTCCCCGATGCGCGCCACGACGCTGCGCGGGACGGCGGTCTCCAGCGCGACCGGCACCGGCTGCTCGGACTCCACCGAGGGACTGGGGGCGACCGCACCCCGCTCGAGCTCCCTGACCTCGTTGAAGACGTGCTCGAGCTGGTTCGCGTAGTCCCGGAGCGCGTACTCGGCCTCCTCCATCGACAGGTCGCCCCGGCCGATGAGAGCCTCGGTGTAGGTCTTGCGGACGCTGCGCTTGGCGTCGATGACGTCGTACATCGCCGGCTGGGTCATCGACGGGTCGTCGCCCTCGTTGTGCCCCCGGCGCCGGTAGCAGATCATGTCGATGACGACGTCGGAGTTCCACCGTTGCCGGAAGTCGACGGCGAGCTTGGCCACCCAGACACAGGCCTCCGGGTCGTCGCCGTTGACGTGGAACACCGGGGCGCCGATCATCTTCGCGACGTCGGTGCAGTACTGGCTGGAGCGGGTGTGCTCCGGGGCGGTGGTGAAGCCGACCTGGTTGTTCACCACGACGTGCACCGTGCCGCCCGTGCGGTAGCCGCGCAGCAGCGCGAGGTTGAGGGTCTCGGCCACCACGCCCTGCCCCGCGAACGAGGCGTCGCCGTGCAGCGCGACCGGCAGCACGGTGAAGCCCTGCTCGCCCTTGTCCAGCAGGTCCTGCTTGGCCCGGACGATGCCCTCCAGCACCGGGTCGACCGCTTCCAGGTGCGACGGGTTGGACGTCAGCGACACCAGGGTCTCGCCGTCGCCGAACATCCGGAAGAACTTGCCCTCCGCGCCGAGGTGGTACTTGACGTCACCGGAGCCGTGCGCCTGGCCCGGGTCGACGTTGCCCTCGAACTCCCGGAAGATCTGAGAGATCGGCTTGCCGACGATGTTGGCGAGCACGTTGAGCCGACCGCGGTGCGGCATGGCGATGACGACCTCGTCCAGCCCGTGCTCGGCGGCCTTGTCCAGCACCGCGTCGAGGAGCGGGATCACCGTCTCGGCGCCCTCCAGCGAGAACCGCTTCTGCCCGATGTACTTGGTCTGCAGAAACGTCTCGAAGGCCTCGGCGGCGTTGAGCTTGGACAGGATGTACTTCTGCTCGGAGACGGGCAGCTTCTCGTGCGGCACCTCCACCCGGTCCTGCAGCCACCGCCGCCGCTCGGGGTCGATGGTGTGCATGTACTCGACACCGACGGTGCGGCAGTAAGAGTCGCGCAGCACACCGAGCACGTCCCGCAGCTTCATGTGCCCGCGGGAGGCGAACCCACCGACGGCGAAGTCCCGGTCGAGGTCCCACAGCGTCAGGCCGTGGGTGAGCACGTCGAGATCCGGGTGGCGGCGCTGCCGGTAGTTCAGCGGGTCGGTGTCGGCCATGAGGTGGCCACGGGTGCGGTAGGCGTGGATGAGCTCGAGCACCCGAGCGGTCTTGGCGATCTCGCCCTCGGGGATGTCCTGCACCCACCGCACCGGCTCGTAGGGGATCCGCAGGGCGGAGAAGACACTGTCGTAGAAGCCGTCGCCGCCGAGCACGAGTTCGTGGATCCGGCGCAGGAAGTCCCCTGACTCCGCACCCTGGATGATGCGGTGGTCATAGGTCGAGGTCAGTGTAATGATCTTACTGACGCCGATCTGGGCGAGCCGCTCGTCGCTGGCCCCCTGGAACTCGGCCGGGTACTCCATCGCGCCGACACCGACGATCGTGCCCTGCCCGGGCAGCAGCCGGGGTACCGAGTGGTTGGTGCCCAGCGTCCCGGGGTTGGTGAGGCTGATCGTCGTGGCGGTGAGGTCCGCCGCGGTGAGGCCGCCGCCCCGGGCCTTGCGGATGACCTCCTCGTATGCCGCCCAGAACTGCGAGAAGCTCATCGCCGCGCACGCCTTGATCGAGGCGACGACGAGGGAGCGCGGCCTGCCGTCCCTGGCTGGCAGGTCGATGGCCAAGCCGAGGTTGACGTGCTGCGGCTCGACCACGGTCGGCCTGCCGTCGACCTCGGTGAAGTGGCGGTTCATCATCGGGAAGTCCGCCAACGCCCGGACCACCGCGTAGCCGATGAGGTGCGTGAAGGAGATCTTCCCGCCGCGGGTGCGCCTGAGGTGGTTGTTGATGACGATGCGATTGTCGGCGAGCAACTTGGCGGGGACCGCCCTGACGCTCGTCGCCGTCGGGATCGCCAGCGAGGCCTGCATGTTCTTGACGACCGCGACGGCCGCGCCGCGCAACGGGGTGCGGGTGTCGCCGTCCGGTGGGGCGACCGGCCTGACGGTGCTCGTGCTGCCAGCCGCCGGCTTGGTGGGGGCACCGTTGTCCGTCACCGGACTGACCGGCGTCGGCAGGGGGGTCGCGGTGGTCGGCGTCGGCCAGGGGGTGGCCGCCGGCGTCGGCCGGGGCGCAGTGGCCGGCGTCGGCCGGGGGGTCGCGGTGGCGGGGGCCCGGCCGTTCTCGGACTTCGGGCGCGAGAGCGGTGCTCCCAGCGGCCGCGTGACGCGCGTGGCCGACAGCGATGCTTCCCCGGGCTGCGTGACGCCCGGGGCCGGGCCGCCGGTGCCGGCGACCGGACCGTGGCCGGTCGGCTTCCTACCACCGCCGGGCTGGTAGTCGGCGAAGAAGTCGTGCCACGCCGAGTCGACGGAATCCGGGTCATCGAGGAAACGCTGGTACATCTCCTCGACCAGCCACTCGTTCGGACCGAACCCCGAGATGAAGCTGCTGCTGGACACGGGCTCCTATCGCCTCAATCACTCGCTGCCGACACCGCCGGACACCGCCGGACACCGGCAACGAGGGTAGTCCCCGCGGCCGGCGGGGTGGCTCGGCGAGCTGAGTCAGGCGGCGGCGTCGGCAGTGGGTGCGCCAGCCTGCCAGAGTCGGGCGTAGAGACCGTCCGCGTCGAGCAGCTCGTCGTGGCTGCCCTGCTCGGCGATCCTCCCGCCGGAGAGCACGACGATCCGGTCAGCCCTCGCGGCAGTCGCCAGGCGGTGGGCGACGACGAACGTCGTGCGCCGGGCCGCGAGCCGGTCGGAAGCGGCGAGCACCGCCGCCTCGGTCGCCGGATCCAGGGCCGCCGTGGCCTCGTCGAGCAGCAGCAGGTCGGGGTCGACGAGTTCGGCCCTGGCAAGCGCGACGAGCTGACGCTGCCCTGCGGACAACCCCTGGCCACGCTCGCCGATGGGGTGGCGGAACCCGCCGGAGAGCCCAGCGACCATGTCCAGCGCACCGACCGACCGGGTGGCCGCCTCGACCTCGGCCGGCCCCGCGCGCGGGCGGCCGTAGGCGACGTTGGAGGCGATGTCACCGGTGAACAGGTGGGCCTCCTGCGGCACCACACCGAGGCGGTGGCGGAAGTCGTCCAGCGCGAAGCGCCGCACGTCGACGCCGTCGATGCACACCACGCCAGCGGTGACGTCGTAGAACCGGGCCAACAGCTTGACCAGGGTCGACTTGCCCGCGCCGGTCGCCCCGACCAGCGCGACCGTCTCGCCCGCCGGCACCCGCAGCGTCACCCGGTCGAGGGCGGGCATGCCCGTCCCCGGGTAGTGGAAGGTGACTTCGCGCAGCTCGACCTCGCCCCGCAACCGGATCACCGGCACCGGGTCGGGGTCGGCGGGGACCGACGTCGGGGTGCGGAGCAGGTCTCCGATGCGGCTCAGGCCGACCCGGGCCTGCTGGTAGCCGTCGAACACTTGGGATAGCTGCTGCACCGGCGTGAAGAACAGCCCGAGATAGAGCAGAAACGCGGTGAGGACGCCCGGGGTCAGCGAGCCGCCGGCGACCCGGGCGGCTCCGACGAACAGCACCACCGCCTGGGCCACGTCCGACAGCAGCGCGACGAACGGAAAGTAGGTGGCGATGTAGCGCTGCGCCCGCAGCCGGGAGGTGCGGTAGTCGTCGCTGCGGCGGGCGAACAGGGCTGCGCTGCGGCCTTCCCGCCGGAACGCCTGGGCCACCCGCAGCCCGGCGACGTTCTCCTGGAAGTCTGCGTTGACGACGCTGACGCGCTCCCGGGCCTCGGCGTAGGCCACCGAGGAGCGGCGCCGGAAAGTGACCGTGGCGACCATGAGCAGCGGCAGCGCGGCCAGCGCGACCAGCGCCAGCTCGACGTCGGTGACCAGCAGCGCGACAGCCACGCCGCCCACGGTGAGCAGGCTGACCACGGCCTGCGCCAGGCCCGTTTGGAGGAACGTCGACAGCGCGTCGACGTCGGTGGTCATCCTGGTCATGATCCGGCCAGCGAGCTCGCGCTCGTAGTAGTCGAGGCCGAGGCGCTGCAGGTGGGCGAAGCTGCGCACCCGCAGCACGAACAGCAGGCCCTCCCCGGCGCGCGCGGTGAGCACGGTCTGCGCCGCCACGACGAGCCAGTCCGCGACGACGACCACCAGGCCGAGGACGACCGCCAGCGTGAGCACCCGCGGTGAGTGCCCCGTGATGCCGCCGTCGACGGCCAGCCGGGCCAGCGAGGGGAAGGCGACGCTCGCCAGCGCGTCCAGGGCGACCAGAGTGATCGCCAGCACGAGCACCCTGCGCACCGGCCGTAGCAGCCGGGAGAGCCGGAACCCCGGGTCGGGGGTGCGCGGGTCGACTCCGCCCAGCCGGGGGACGTCGGTCGCGGGCGGGAGCTTCGCCACGGCGGCCAGCAGCTCCGGGGTGGGGGGCAGCCCAGCGAGCACAGTCGACGACCTGCCCATCGAGCCACGGCCCGAGAAGCCGCCCAGCGAGCCACGGTCGACGCCAACCTGTGCCGTGGCGCCGCCGGTACCCTCCGGTGACACATCGGCCGGCCACAGCGCGGCGGTCACCCCGTGCGGACCCGGAGAGAACGCGGCGGGGGGCTTGGCGACGACCTCGTCAATGTCATCGCCCGGTCCGGCGAGCAGTGCCCGGAACAGCGCGCAGCGGGCTTCGAGCTCCTCCCGGACGCCGACCTCAACGACCCTGCCCGCCTCGAGCACGGCGATCCGGTCGGCCAGTGCGAGCGTGGAGCGGCGGTGCGCGACGAGGATCGTGGTGCGTTGCGCGGTGACGGTGCGCAGCGTGGCGTGGATGGCCGCCTCGGTCCGGGAGTCGACCGCTGAGGTGGCGTCGTCGAGCACGAGGATCCGAGGGTCGGACAGCAGCGCGCGGGCCAGGGCGACCCGCTGCCGTTGCCCCCCGGACAACGTCAGCCCGCGCTCGCCGACGAGCGTGTCATAGCCGTCCGGCAGGCCGGCGACGAACTCGTCGACCTGGGCGGCCCGGGCCGCGGCGCGCACCTGCTCGTCGGTGGCGTCCGGCACGCCGTAGGCGATGTTGGCCGCGATCGTGTCGGAGAAGAGGAACGCCTCCTCGAACACCACGCCCATCGCGCTGCGCAGCGAGGCCAACCTGACCTCCCTGGTGTCCCGCCCACCTACCCGCACCACCCCGCCCTGCGGGTCGTAGAAGCGCGGCAGCAGCAGGGCGACGGTGGACTTGCCGGAGCCCGCGGTGCCGACCAGGGCGAGCGTCTCTCCCGGCTCGACCACCAGGCTCACCCCGTCGAGCACCGGCTCGCTGCGGGTGTAGCCGAACCGCACACCGTCCAGCTCGACGCGCAGCGGGCCGTCCGGCAGGTCGACGGCCCCCGGCGCGTCCGCCACCTCGGGCTGCGAGTCGATGAGCTCGTAGACCCGCTCCACCCCGGCCCGCGCGAGCTGGGCGGTGACGACCAGGCTGGCGATCATCCGGGCCGGCCCGATGAGGGTCGCCACGTAGGAGCTGAACGCCAGGAAGGTGCCGAGGCTGACCTGCCCGCGCAGCGCGAGCCACCCGCCGAGGGCGAACACCGCCACCTGACCCAGCGACGGCAGGGCGGACAGCGTGGGGTTGAGCTTCGCGGTTGTCCGCGCCGCCCGCAGCCGCTCAGCGAACAGCCGGCGCGCGGTGCCTTCCAGCCGGTCGACCTCGGAGTCTTCCTGGCCGAACCCCTTGACCACGCGGACCCCGGTGACCGCCTCCTCCACCTGCTGCGCGACGTCGGCGGCCCGTTGCTGCGCGGACCAGGTGGCCGGGAAGAGCGTGCGCCGCGACAGCGCCGTGACCAGGCCGGCGACCGGCACCACGACCAGCGCGATGACCGTGAGCAGCGGGGAGAGGAAGAGCATCGCGACGATTGAGACGATGACCAGCGCCACCGTGCCGAGCACCAGCGGAACCATGGACAGCAGACCCTGGACGAGCTGCAGGTCGGTGTTGGCGCGGGAGACGACCTGCCCGGTGTGCAGCGCGTCCTGCTTGTGCCCGTCGAAGCGCTGCACCGAGCCGAACACCTGCCGACGCAGGTCGTGCTGGACGTCGAGGGAGAGCCGACCGCCGAGGTAGCGCCGCGCGAAGGCGCCGCCGAACCTGAGCACCGCGAGCCCCGCCAGGCCGGCGACCAGTGCCGGGAGCGCGGCGGTCGACCCGCGCACCGCGTCGTCCACGGCGACCCTGGTGAGCAGCGGGCCGACCGCTTCCAGGCTGACGCCGAGCACCGACGCGGTGACGGCCGCGACCGCCAGCCGGCGGTGCCGCCAGCACTGCGCAGCGAGGCGACGGGTCCAACCCGGGACGGCGGCGGAAGAGGGCACGACAGCCAGGTTAGGTCGTCGGGCCGACCGTTTACTTTCAGTGACCGCAGGCGGCCGCAACGCCCGCTGCTGAGCCCGCCGACACCCCTCACCCCTGCTGGAGCTCACCGAACCGCAATGCCGCTACTGGCGCCCGGACACAGGAGGGCTGTGGCCGCTGCACGGGCGAGGATGCCCTGACTGGCGGCCGACTCGCCGACCGGTCCAGGGGAAGATCAGCACGTGGGGAGTTGGGCGGCGGCGACCGGTGATCCCCGCCAGCCCATCGGCGCCCGCCGAAGCCCCAGCCCTGCGCATCGGAGCCCGGGTGCTCCTGC
>JAVKSM010000069.1:0-5969 GCA_039583705.1 Pseudonocardiaceae bacterium | reverse complement strand
CACCTCTGGGACCGCGAGACCCGCTTCCACTACCGCGGTCGCGAGCACCACCGACGCGAGAACGTCTACCTCGCGGTCGGGGTGGCGCGTCCTGGCCTGCGGTGACGCTTAATTTGCTGCGGGCCAGGAGATCGTGACCAGGCCATGAGCCTTTCCCAGCATCGCCGTGCCCTCGCTGACCTGGGTGCGGTCGGTGCCGGTCGGCCAGTAGGCGAACGCGGGGGCCGGGCCGCCGCGGGCTCGACGGTCCCACGCCTGGATCTGGTCGACCATCGCGGTGGCGGCAGCCTCACCGTGCGCTCCGTAGGCCCGCGCCCCGAACTCGATTCCGGCGCCTTCCGTGTCCGCGGGCCTCCTGCTGCGCGATGAGCGCCAAAACCCCGGCACTGATCCCATCCGGGTCGGACTGGCCGGCCTGGGCGAGTCCGACCGCCCTGGCGTCCTCGCACATCCACCCGGCGAACTGGTGGAACTGCGCCAGCAAGGCGATCAACGCTGGCCGCGCCCCGTCGCGGGCGTGCCGGGCGAGCGACTCGACGAGCTCGATCTCGGCGAGGGTTGTCGGCAGCACCCGCCGGGCGCCGATGGCGTCTTCGAGCTGGCGCTGTTCGGCGGGCACGGCGGCGAGGTGGTCCACGACGGCCGCGTCGACGCGTCGCGGTTCGATCAGCACCGGTCAGGCTGGAGGGTCGGGCGCCTCGCGGGCGGCGGCCACGGCGACCTGGCCGAGGCTGATGCCGGCGTCGTTGGGTGGCACGCGGGAGTGCGTGAGCACCCGGAACCCGGCGGCGGCCAACCGGGCCGACAGTCGCTCCAGCAGCACGAGGTTCTGGAAGACCCCACCGGACAAGGCCACCGTGGCCAGCCCGTGCTCCGCACGCACCCCTTCCGCGGCCCGCGCGAGCAGCTCGACCAGGCCGTTGTGGAACCGGGCGGCGACCAGCCCGGCGTCCACCCCCCGGCGCACGTCGTCCACCACGGCGCGCACCAGGTCCACGCCGCCCAGCACGCCGCCGTCGACCCCGGCGGCGTAGCACCCGGTCTCGGACAGCTCGACGCGCTGTTCGAGCTCGATGGCCGCCTGGCCCTCGTAGTTCACCCTGTCCCGCAGCCCGACCAGCGCGGCCACCGCGTCGAAGAGCCGCCCGGCACTGCTGGTGACCGGGGCACCGACGCCGCTGTGCGCCACGGCCGTGACGGCGTCCCAGCGGGCGGCGTTGCGGGCGACGACGTCCAGGCCGGCAGGCGGCTTCCCGTCGTAGGCGACGTCCAGCCACGCCGCGGCCATCCGCCACGGCTCCCGGATCGCGGCGGCGCCACCGGGCATCGGCACCGGCTGCAGGTGCGCCAGCCGCCGGAAGCCGCGCAGGTCGGCGGCGAGGATCTCCCCGCCCCACATCGTGCCGTCGAGGCCGTAGCCCAGCCCGTCACACGCGATCCCGATCACCGGGCCGGCCTCGCCGTTGTCGGCCAGGCAGGACGCGATGTGGGCGTGGTGGTGCTGCACCCCGACCAGCTCCATGTCATCGAGCTCGACGGCGTACTTGGTGGACAGGTATTCCGGGTGCAGGTCATGCGCCACCACCACCGGCTCGACGTCGAAGAGCCGCCGGTAATGCCGCACGCCCTCGGTATAGGAGCGCAGCGTCTCGTAGTTCTCCAGGTCGCCGATGTGATGGGACAGAAACGCCCGGCGGCCGGTGGCCAGGCAGAACGTGCTCTTCAGCTCGGCTCCGCAGCCCAGGACCGGCCGGCGCGCCTCGAACCCCAGCGGCAGCGGCTCGGGGGCGTAGCCGCGGGAGCGCCGAACCGGAAGCTCCCGCCCGCCGAGCACCCGCACCACCGAGTCGTCGGCGCGGATGTGGATCGGGCGGTCGTGGGTGAGGAAGGCGTCGGCGATCGGCGTCAACCGGCGGGCGGCCTCCTCGTCGACGTAGGCGATCGGCTCGTCGGAGAGGTTGCCGCTGGTGAGCACGAACGGCGCGGCCAGCTCGGCGGCCAGCAGGTGGTGCAGCGGGGTGTAGGGCAGCATCACGCCGATCGAGCGGTTGCCGGGGGCGACCGAGGGTGCCAGCGGGGCGTCCGGGTGGCGCGCGAGCAGCACGATCGGCCGGCGGCGGGAGGTGAGGACGCGCTGCTCGGCGTCGTCGAGACGGGCCAGCCGCCGCACCGCGGCGAGGTCGCGCGCCATCACCGCGAACGGCTTGTCCTCGCGGTGCTTGCGGGTACGCACCGCGGCCACCGCGGGCTCGCAGTCGGCGAGCGCGGCGAGGTGGTAGCCCCCCAGCCCCTTGACCGCGACCACCTTCCCGGCCCGCAGCCAGTCCGCTGCGGCGACCAGCGGGTCACCGGGAGCCGCCTCGCCGGACGCGGTGAACAGGCGCAGCGCCGGGCCGCAGGCCGGGCAGCAGGTGGGCTGGGCGTGGAAGCGGCGGTCGGCGGGATCGTGGTACTCGGCGGCGCACTGCTCGCACATGGCGAAGCCGGCCATGGTCGTGGCCACCCGGTCATAAGGCACGTCGACGACGATGGTGAAGCGGGGGCCGCAGTTCGTGCAGTTGGTGAACGGGTAGCGGTGGCGCCGGTCGGCCGGGTCGAAGACCTCGCGCAGACAGTCCTCGCAGGTGGCGGTGTCCGCCGAGACCAGGGCCTCCCGTCGCCCGCCCGCCTCGCTGGGCGCGATGCGGAAGCCCCCGACACCCGTGGCGGGCACCTCCTCGGTCGCGACCCCG
Organism: Pseudonocardiaceae bacterium; assembly: GCA_039583705.1. GTDB lineage: Bacteria > Actinomycetota > Actinomycetes > Mycobacteriales > Pseudonocardiaceae > JAVKSM01. The sequence continues at coordinate 3,237 of JAVKSM010000069.1, read as the reverse complement.
GACACCACCGCCAGCGGCGGCGGCCGTTCCCGTAGCGCGCGCACGAACTCGGCCACGTGCACCTGGGCGCCCTCGACCTCGACCACCACGCCCGTGGTGTCGTTTCCGACGAAACCGGAGAGCCCGAGCTCACCGGCCAGGCCGTGGACGAACGGCCGGAACCCCACGCCCTGCACGATGCCCGTGACGTGGATCCGGGCGCGCATCAACCCAACGCCAACTGGGTCAGCTCCCACAGCACGTGGTAGGTCGTGGTCTGCGCTTCCTGGATGCGGTGCACCGAGGCGGACGGCATGATGAACAGGTGGTCGATGACGCCCTTCTGCGCGGACTCGGCCATGGCGCCCCCCGAGTAGCCGGCGAAGCCGACGGTGACCAGACCGCGCTCGTGCGCCTCTTCCAGCCCGCGCAGCACGTTGCGGGACCCGCCGCTCGTGGACAGGGCCACGGCGACGTCCCCCGGCCGGCCCGCGGCGGCGATCTGCCGGGCGAAGACCACCTCGAAGCCGACGTCGTTGGACAGTGCCGTGAGCACCGCGACGTCGACGGTCAGCGCGGCCGCCGGCAGCGGCCGCCAGTCCGGGCCCGGGTCGAGGAAGAGCTGGGCCAGCGCCACGGCGTCGGTGCTGCTGCCGCCGTTGCCGAACGTGTAGAGCCGTCCGCCGGCCTCGAACGAGGCCGCGATCGCCGCCGCGGCGCCGATCAGGTCGTCCTCGCACTGGTAGGCGACCTCGCGGCGCAGCGCGGCGATCTCACCGACCTTGTCGACCGTGGAGCGACGGACGTCGGCGAGCACAGCCGCCAGGTCGGTGGACCCGGCGTACAGGAACGGGTAGAGCGATTCGACGCCGGTCATGCCGATCCCGCGGGAAGCACCGCGATCGCCTCTCCGGCGTGCACCAGGACGACGTCGCCCACGGCGGCGTCCACGAGCGCCACGCTGACCTCCTCCTCACCGACCTCGGTGCGCACCAACGCCAGGTCGTCCTCGAGCAGCCGGGTCACCGGCAGCGGGATCGCGACGTCCCCGCAGGTGATGCACACCTCGTCATCGCAATGCGGAACACTCATACCGTGTGGATCGGTCACGCCAGTACCCCCGGCTGTTGCAGGAAGACGTGCACGAGCTCCCAGAGCACATGGTAGGTCGTCACCTGGACCTCCTTGACGACCCGCGGATCGTCGGACCGCACCCGCAGGACGTGGTCGATCCCGGGCAGCCGCGCGACGTCCCCGCCGTCGCCCCCGACGAGCCCGACGGTGAGCAGGCCGGCCTCCCGGGCGTACGCGAGCCCACGAACCACGTTGGGGCAACTGCCGTCAGGTGAGATACCCAGCGCGATGTCGTCGAGACGGGCCAGCGTGCGAAGCTGCGGCAGGAAGCTGTCGGCGAAACCGGAGCGGGCGGCCACACCGGACATCGCCGCTCCGTCGTTGGACAGCGCCACGGCCGGCAGCGCCTGCTTGCCGACGATCACTGGATGCACGAACTCGACGGCGATGTGCGCGGCGTCCGCGGCGGCCGAGCCGTTGCCGAAAGCGACAAGCGTGCCACCGCGGTGAAATCGCACCGCCATGTCATGACAGGCTGCGGCTACGGCCGCTGCGTCGTCGGCCAGGCCGTCAGCCGGGGCCTCGCGTCGGGTGAACGCCGTTCTCACGACTTCGCTCGTGAGTGGCACGACCATTTCCATTCCTTCCGGGTACGACGGGCCGTTCGGTGAGTGCCGCGGTGCAGGCGTAGCGCTCCAGGAAGACGTGCAGCTCCCGGTGCGTCGACTCCAGCGCCTCCGCCCGCGAGGCCAGGCTGGCCACACCGGAGGGCGTGATGTGGTAGGTGCGACGGGCTGGGCCGACCCGCGAGGTCTGCCACGTCGACCGGACCAGGCCCTGACGCTCCAGGCTGCGCAGCGCGCGGTACACCCCACCACCGTCGCTCTCACCGTCGTAGAGCGACCGCAGCCGCTCGACAAGGTCATACCCGTGGTCCGGCCGCTCCTTCAGCAGCAGCAAGAGGCACGGCTGCAGGAAGTTCCTCGGCTCGCACTCACCCATGTGCTGCCTCCACGTGGAGGCGTGATCCCATAACGCGAGCGTCCCATCGGATCCCGCCGTTCACAAGGCCGTCACGAGATCAACCTATACCAGACCAGGCCGGCCGGACCGAGACCGACCGCCCCGGCTGCGACAGCCCGGCGGCCCCAGCCTAGGCGAGCCCGGCGGCGGTGAGCCACTGCTTGGCGACGACCGCGATGGCGGGCTTGTCGGGAGCGGCGAGCCGCCGGTTGAGGTCGGTCAGTCTCTGGGTGGTGAGCTTGGCCGAGACCGCGTCGAGCACCTGGGTGACGACGGGGCTCGCCGAGGAGGTGCGGATCAGGGGGAGCACGTTCTGGGCCGCGAAGTTGTTCTTGGGATCGGCGAGCACGACGAAGTCGTCCTGCGGGATCGAGGCGTTCGTGGTGAAGATGTCGGCGGCCTGCACGGTGCCGTCCTGCAACGCCTTGACGGTCAGCGGGCCGCCGGCATCCAGCTGCTTGAACTCCTTGAACACGCAGCCGTAGTTCTGCCGGAAGCCAGGGAGCCCGTCGGGTCGCTGCGCCAGCTCCGGCGGACCGCCGAAGGTCAGCTCACCGCAGTGGGGGGCGAGGTCGGCGATGGAGCTCAGGTGGTAGCGCCGCGCGGTGGCCGCGGTCACGACGATCGCGTCCCGGTCCTGGGCGGTGGACATGTCCAGGACACGCAGACCTTGCGGCAACGCCTGCCGCAGGGCCGCGTACACCTCCCGCGAGCCGCGCTGCGGCGCCTTGGGCTGGAAGTACTGCAACAGCACGCCGCTGTACTCGGGGATGAGGTCGATCGACCCGTCCTGCAGCGCGTGGATGTACGCCTCGCGGCTTCCCAGGTCGGGCTTCTCGGTGACCTTCACACCCCTGGCCGCGAGCGCCTGGGCGTAGATCGAGCCGAGCAACTGGCTCTCGGTGAAGTTCGCCGACCCCACGACGACGGTGCCCGCCGGCGCCGGCCCGGCCGAAGGGCCGGACAGCGGGTTGCCCGAGCCACCGCCGCAGGCGGCCAGTGCCCACACCGCCACCACCACCAGGGCGACCAGGCTCACGATGGTGCGCTTCATCGGGGTTGTCCTCCTGCGGGTTCGGCGACTCGGACAGGACGAGAAGCGGGAGCGGCGCCGACGCGGCGCCGGACCGGCACCCAGCCGGGCCGCCCCCGGTGCAGGCC
>JAVKSM010000068.1:0-17076 GCA_039583705.1 Pseudonocardiaceae bacterium | reverse complement strand
CGTCGTCCTCCGGTCAACGCCCGAGCCGGTTGCCTGGTTCCCCGGCGGCTGGAGCCGCCTTCACCCGCGCGCACCGTCGCCACCCAGCCTAGGCAAAGCCTAGGCCGGGGGGAGCGGCCCCCGTCGCGCGAGGTCGTGCCGTCCTCCGCGGGGGTCCTTCCCGCCCGCGCGTTCGTCCCCGCGCGTTCGTCCCGAGCTGTCACAGTGACGGGCATGCGAGCCGCTGACCTGTTGGTCCAGTGCCTGGAGGCGGAGGGCGTGCGTTACGTCTTCGGCATCCCCGGCGAGGAGACGCTCGACCTCAACGACGCGCTGGACACCTCCCCCATCACCTTCGTCCCGGTCCGCCATGAGCAGGCCGGGGCGTTGATAACCGACGTGATGGGCCGCCTCACCGGCCACGCCGGGGTGACGCTGGGCACGCTGGGGCCGGGTGCGACGAACCTCGTCACCGGCGTCGCCGACGCGTTCCTCGACCGGGCGCCGCTCGTCGCGCTCACCGGCCAGGCCGGGCTGGAGCGGATGCAAAGGAGAGCCACCAGTACGTCGACGTCGTCTCGCTGATGCGGCCGATCACCAAGTGGAACGCCCGGGTCACCGGACCCGGCATCGTGCCGGAGACCGTCCGCAAGGCATTCGACGTCGCCGAGCAGGAGAAACCCGGGGCCACCCACCTGGAGCTGCCCGAGGACGTGATGGCGGCGGCGGTGCCGCCCGAGCTGGCCCGGCCGCTGCCGCGTTCCGAGCCGGCGCACACCGAGCCGTCGGAACGGTCGCTGGCGCGGGCCGTCGAGTTCATCACGGGCGGCGCCAGGGTCGTCGCGTTGGCCGGCAACGGCGCTGTCCGCGGGCGTGCCGCTGCTGCCCTGCGCGCTTTCAGCGACGCCACCGGGGTGCCGGTGGCCGAGACGTACATGGGCAAGGGGCTGCTCTGCGACCGCTCGGCGCACTCGCTCGGCGCCACCGGGTTGCAGGCCAGGGACTACGAGTTGGCCGGCTTCGCCGAGGCCGACGTCGTGGTGGCGATCGGCTACGACCTCGTGGAGCAGTCGCCGCAGACGTGGAACCCGCGGCGGGACAAGGCGATCGTCTGCGTCGACACGCTGCCACACCCCCTTCGTCACCGTCGTCTGGGAGAACGGGCAGTACGGCTCGATCGTGTGGAAGCAGGACCGGCGCTTCGGTCGGCATTTCGGGACCGACTTCACCAATCCCGACTTCGTCGCGCTGGCCGGTGCGTTCGGCCTGCCCGCGTGGCGCGTCGGCTCGGCGGCGGAGTTCGGGCGACGGCTGCGCGAGGCACTGGCCCAGGACCGGCCCAGCGTGCTCGTCGTCCCGGTCGACTACAGCCAGGATGTGGCGATGCTCACCGAGCTGGGACGGGAGTTGGTCCACACCTGAGCGCGCTCAGGGCCCGAACAGGCCCAGCGAGGTCCACCCGCGGTCCGGGAACCCGGCCGCGTCGGCGACCCGCGCCGAGGCGAGGTTCGCCGGGTCGTGCTGGTAGGTGGGGATTCGCCCCTCGGCGAGCACCCGGCGGGCGGCCTGCGCGACGAGCCGGCGGGCCAGGCCGGCGCCGCGGGCGGCCGGCTCGGTGCCAACGGCGATCTCCCAGCCCCGCTCGCCGTGGCGCTTGAGGCCGACACCGGCGAGGTAGCGGCCGTCCCGGTCGCGGGTCACCAGCGCCTCCCCGCCGAAGGGACGCAGCCACTGCGGCATGCCCGGTTCCGCTGCCCGCTCCCAGACTCCGACCTCGGGTAGCTGGGCCGGTGCCGTGCTCCAGCGGAACACCCCGCGGTGCAGCCTCGCCTCCGGCCGCCCGACGGCGGCCGCGATCGGCGCCGACAGGCGTTCCAGGTCCAGCGCGCCGTCCACCAGGTGCGCGATCGCCGACTGCTGCCCGACCGGTACGGACAGCAGCGTGCCGGCCTCCGGGTCGCTCACCCCGACGACCGGGTGGTACCGGCCGTCCCAACCGGGCGCCGCGCGCACGGCCGCCCCCACCACCTGAACCGGGGCGTCCGGCGGCCAGCGCCCCAGCCACTCCCGCAGGTGCGCCGCAAGCAGCCCGTCCATGCCCGCCTCCCGGGACAGCTCGCCTACCCCGACGCCGGTCCACCCCTGGTCAGCTCCGGCGGCCGGCACCGTCCTCGCGGTGCAGGTCGGCGAGCATCGCGTTGTAGGCCGCGAGGGCTGCGTCGTCGGCGTCGACGTTCCGGCTGGCCGCGACCCCGTCCACGGGGACGCCACCGTGACCCAGCCCGGCCAACGACGCCTGGCGGGCCGATTCCAGCCAGCGGCCGAAGCCCTGCCGGTCCGGTTCGGCCCTGGTCCACTGCACGCCGACCAGGACCATGAGCAGCATCATCAGGGCGTCCCCGCCGACCCACATGACCGCTCCGGCGCTGCCCTGGTCCGTCAGCGCGGACGGACCCCAGCCGGGGCGCATCGCGGCCATGGCAGGCGCGAGCGGGGTCCTGGTCAGCAGCAGCGCGACGCCGACGAGCGTGTCCACACCCATCGACAGCGCGAGCAGCGCCAGCCGCAACGGGTACGGCACCGCCCACGGCACGGCGTCCGTGCCGAACAACGGGAGGAAGAACAGCAGGCCGGTGACCAGGTACGCGGCCTGCTCGAGGTCGCGCAGGCCCGGCGAGCCGGTCATCGCCTGCTGGAAGCCGGTGAGGTGGGTGAGCAGCAGCACCGCGGCGTAGAGCACCAGCGTCAGCAACGGGAAGGTGACCACGCGCGCCGCGCGGCCGGCGACCACCCGGCGGATCGCCGGTCCGCCGGCGCTGGCCAGCAGGTCCACCGGTGCGCCCCAGACCAGCAGCACCGGCACCACCATGATCAGCAGCAGGTGCTGGACCATGTGGATCCACAGCAGGACGTGCGCGTAGGCCTCGATGCCGCTGTCCAGCGCGATGGCGAGCACCGCGAGGCCGGTGACCCAGGCGAGCAGGCGACGCCGCGGCCACCTCCGGAAGCCCACTCGCGCGACGGCGAGCAGGTAGCCCAGCAGCAGCGCGGCCACCAGCGCGACGGCTCCCGGTGCCGCGCTCCAGGTGCCGAACACCGCGCCCACGCTCACCGGTGGCAGACCCACGACCGGCTCCGTTCCCGTCGCGCGGCAGCCTGCTCCCAGACGGCCGCCCCAGACAGCGGTTGCTTCCGGCAAGCATACGGGGGGCACGCGGCCGCGAGGCAGTGTACCGTCCGCGGGACGGGTACCGGCGGGAAAGCACCGCGTGCACGTTCGACGTTGGGAAGGGAGACACCCCATGAGTGAGGGCGAGGAAACCTCGAACATCGAGGGCCTGGGTTCGGGACTTGCTTCTTCCAAGAAAGAAGGAGTGGCGTTTGACCCAGAGCAGATCGAGCCCGGGCCTGGTGTTCCGACCGGAGACCAACGGCCCAGCGCCGACAGCGCCGATGTCGGCGACGTCACAGAAAGCGGTAGCGCGACGAATTACCGCATCCCCGAGAAGGAAGAGGAGTAGCTCGGTCCATGCCTCAAAGGTGATGACGTTGACCGGGAGACGCACGGAAGAGATCGACAGTTGGCCACCACCGTTCACGACATCCTTAAAACCTTCCGTGATCTCCCGGTCTCGAATCGTGAGCGGGGTGAGAAGTTCGAGCGGTTGATGGTCCAGTACCTGAAGCTGGACCCCTGTACGCGGCGAAGTTCTCCGATGTGTGGATGTGGGCGGACTGGCCAGGTAACGAGGGCAGGAGCGATACCGGGATCGACGTGGTGGCCAAGGAGCAGGACACCGACGGCTACTGCGCGATCCAGTGCAAGTTCTACGAGCCGGACCACTACGTCCAGAAGCCCGACATCGACTCCTTCTTCACCGCGTCCGGGAAGTCCCCGTTCACGGACCGGGCAGACCCAGACACCGATGCGCCCCTTCGCGGTCTGTTCGGACACCAAGGTGGACAAACGCGTCGAGTCGGAGGACATCACCACCCACGACCTGGCGTATCCGGCGACGACGGACAGCGCTACGCTGATCGAGCAGGCCAACCGGACCGACGCCGCGACACCGCTGACCGCGATCTTCTCAACCTACCAGTCCATCTCGACCGTCGCTGCCGCGCAGCAAGCCGGTTTCCCCAGATTTGACCTGGTCATCTGTGATGAAGCGCACCGCACGACCGGGGTGACCTTGGTGGGCGAGGAGTGCAGATCCTGCGGGGAAGGGTCGGTGACGCGCCTGTCCTGCAGGAACGCTTCGAGGCCGGAGACATCGCCGGACACGTGGTTGACCGCGTGTCCGGCCCGCGCTATGAGAGCGCAGTGCCGCTCGACCTGTTGCCGGTGCTCGTCCCAGGTCGCTCCCATTTCGGCGGCCAGCCACGGCCACCGGGCGATCAGCTTCCGGTGCTCGGCCTCCGGCCAGAAGACCGACAGCGCTGCTACCGAGTACTGGTACGCGTCGTCCGCTCCGACCGGGGTCCAGCTTGCGTCTTTCATCGTCGCGGCGACCACGGGCACGCCGGAGCGCCCGCCCACGACACGCTGCGGCTAGCTCGCCGATCCCGCGACCAGGACGAGCTGGTCCTGCGCTTCGCCACCGAGCTGACCCCGTCAACAGCCTCGACGTCCTCCGTCTACTGTTCACCATCACGCCTGGCTACCACCAGCCACCGCCCCCCACCTGAATAGTCAGCTGGCGCTACTGGAGGTGTCCCGTGCAGGAGCTCGACGAGCTGATTGCCGAGATCGTCGTGGACTGCTACGACGATGACGAGCGCATGGTGGCCTTCTGCACAGCGCTCGAAGACGAGATCCCGGTTCCCTTCGAAACGGTCTTTCTGGGCATACCCATCGAAGTGATCGCCATCGGTACGGGCCGAGCGCCCGGGGTCGTAGCCACCTGCCGCCATGAGGAGGAGACCGGCGAGGTCGATCTGGCGTCACTGACGTTCCCGGACGGTAGCGTCGCGGCGTGGTTGCAAGCGGCCTATCTCCGGTACCTGGGCCACGACCCCGGACGGCCGACCCCACCGCCGGGTTGGCGCCTGGGATCATGGGATCAGCAGTGATCCCCGGATCGTGAGACCCGATCACAACGTACCGCACCTCCTGGAGGAACTCGATCGTGTGGACACCGGATTTCACCCTCGACGACCTGCGCAGCGCCACGACACCGAAGGCGCTGGCACGCGGTCGAGAACTCGCCGTGCAGGTCGAGGACCCTGACTGGGACGAGTATTCACTGTGGGGTCGCATACCGGGCGAGGGGATCGGTGTCGGGGAACTCCTGGTCCACTACACAGATCGTCAACTGACCGGCGACTGCCCATGCCCCGACGGCAGTGCCACGGAATTATGCGCGCACACGGTGGCGCTGGCGCTGGCATGCCTTGGTGATGACACTGAGCTCGCTGATCGGCTCGCCGCCATGCCGCACGGCGAACTCGTTGCGCTTGCCGTGGAACTGGCCGCCTGTTCAGCCGTGGCCCGCCAGGCAATCTGGTCGCGGCTGAGGCGTTGACGTTCACCGTGCGCTGTCCACCAGCCTGACATGATCCACACCGGCTACCTCTCCCCCGGTCGCAGCGATCGCCGCGGGTTCCGCAGTCGTCATTGACCCAATGTTACGCGACGTAAGGCCCTCAGGAACGGCCAGGAAGCGTCAGGGGGTGCGCGACCGCCGCGGGGGTCCATGCGGGGGGCGCCGAGGCGCCACGAGTGCGCGATGCCAGACAAGGTAGACACGCCAGCTGTTGTGGTCTTCTACCAACCCGCCTGGCGACCCGGGCGCTCGATTCGCTGCCGCCGGTGGAGCACGTGGTTACGTCACCAGATCGGTCGGGCTGTTGGCGGCCGGGTCGGGCTCGACCTGCTCGCCGTCTGTTGGGTCGTCGGTTCGCGGGTGGCCCGGAGTTGGCTGGGGTTTGTTGTCCTGGCGGCGGCGCTTGTCACGCGCGTGGATGACCGCTGGTTTTGCCGTCGCCAGGGCTGCGGTGGTGCAGCTCGACCTTGTGGTCGGCGCCCTCGACGGAGCCGTCTACGCCCACGGCCGCCTGTGACGACCACTGCGATGGCCAGAGGAATCAGAACGGCTGGTCTGTGACCCTCCCCACCCCCACATCAAGCGCTGATCAGCGCTTTGAGCTTGGCGGCCAGGTCCCGGTTCGGCTGGGCGTGTAGGTTTCGCCGGGCCTCGAGCGCGCCGTTGATTGCCCCGATCACGGCCGGTCGTTCTGTGTCGATCTCGCGGTGCTCGTAGGCGGCGAACCAGGCTTCGACTTCGGCCCACCGCCACAGCGGGTTCCGGACGTTCCCTGAGACCGGAGCCGGGAACCCGCCAGGGCCACGCTGTGCTTTGACGAGTTGGTCGATGGACTGGCGGGTCCGGCCGACGCGGTCGGCGATCTCCGATGCCCACACCAGTTGGTCTGGCTCGACTCGGAGGACGGTTAGGCCGGGGACCCTTTCGATCTCGTCGATAGCCCGGAGGGCAGCGTCGGCGAACGTGTCGGCCTCGATATCGAATCCGACCGTGCTGGCCCACCTGTCACTCATCTCGACGTTGGCGGCTCCGTCCGTGGCTTCGTAGATGCCGCGGAGGTGATCCTCGTCGATGCCGGTGACGAGGAGGGTGAGGTTGTAGGTATTCATGCGGGTCCTCCTGTGGAGTGCGGGCAGCGGTCGACGGCTCGGCGGATGGCTTGGGCATGGTGCTCGGGTACGCGTGGTGTGGACCACACGGCAAACTGCGAACAGTCTCCTGGGCAGACGATGAAGCCCCAGGCGTGGGCGGACCTGCCCGCTGCCCGGTAGCTCCAACCGTTGGACTCGGCGTAGCGCACGGCCTCCCCAATAACTCTGGATGGGTGCTGCTTGCGAACCACGTTGACATAATACAACGGGTGTTGCCAATTGTCGACGAAGAAAACTGGTGGGATCTGCGATCCGTCACCGTCATCGCCGGTGTAGTGATCGCATTGACCTTCCTGTTCAGCGACTGGTTGTCAAGCTGGGTCGATCGGTTCGACAGCCTGGCCCGCGGCCCAACGCCCGCGACCAACGCCCACCCCCACACGACGCCGCTATCACCTCAAGGCAGCCTCCGACCCCCCACGCACCAAGCGACCGCAGCGAACACACCCACTTCACCACCCACCTCGGCGGTCCGAGGCCGGCCTCACTGGAGATTCCTTCGGGCTACCCGACCTCAGGCTTACCGAGAATCCGGCGCAAGCGCCTTGACCTTCATTCGGGACAATGCCCGTTGCCTCGTTAGTGCGACATCCGTCAGGCTACGAGCGAAAGATTTCAGACATAGCGCAACGGGCATTTACGTGGAGGTGGAACGGCGATGTCCGGCAGGGATGAAGAGGTCCTCAGGGTCAAGGAGGCGGTGGAGGGCGAGTTGCTGGCGCTCCCCGGGTGACGGCGGTGGGCGTCGGCCCGAAGAGGATCAAGGGCGAGTGCACCGATCGGCTCGCTATCTGCGTGTGGGTGGAGCGCAAGCGGGACGTCACCGACGACGAGCGGATCCCTGCCGAAATCGAGGAGGTGCCGACCGACGTGCTGCAGGGCCGGTTCCGGCTGCCCTGCTGCGGCCAGGACCCGGCCACCGTGAGCCCGCCGCCGCCGGGCACCGACGGCGGCACGTACGACCCGCTGGTCGGCGGCATCAGCGTCGGCCCGTGCGACGGTGTGGCCTTCACGCAGGAGACGACGAACCACGGCCCCGCGGTGGCGGTCGTCGGCCGCTCCGGCGCCGAGGACCAGCTGGTGGTGGCCTGGACAGGCACCGACTCCGGGACGGAGCCGCACCTCAACGTCCGCTACGGCACCTGGGCCGAGGGGATCAACACCCGGAAGGTGACGCTGGGCGACACGACCAAGGACGGCCCCTACCTGACCTGGAGCGCCGACTCCTCGGTGCTGGGTGTGGGCTTCCAGGGCACCAACGACCCCATCCCTGGCCTTCTATCGCGACACCCTCGGCTTCGAGGTCCGCAACGACCTCGCATACGGCGGGATGCGCTGGATCACGGTCGGCCCCGCCGACCAGCCCGGCACGTCGATTTCCGGGTCTCCCGTTCGTCTTTAAGCTCGACAAGACACACCGGGTCGATGTGACCCACGACTTCAGGAGTGACCATGACCGGCTCTTCCACCCAGGGAATCAAGACCGTGCTGCATCCCGTGTCCGACCTGGCGACGGCCAAGGCGGTGTACGCCGCCCTGCTCGGCGTACCGCCGCAGACCGAGGGGTCTTACTACGTCGGCTTCGAGGCCGCGGGCCAGCACATCGGGCTGGTGCCGGGCGGTGGACCGCAGGGCATGACCTCTCCGGTGGCCTACTGGCACGTGCCGGACCTCGAGGCGAAGCTGGCCGAGGTGACCGCTGCGGGTGCCACCGTGAAGGAGCCCGTGCGCGACGTCGGTGGCGGCCGCCTGGTGGCCACCGTCACCGACCCCGATGGCAATGTCCTCGGGCTGCTTCAGGACCGATGAGTGCCGACCCCGCTCCGCGCTCAGCGTCGTCGCGACACGAGCATCGGCTCACCCACGACGGTTCGTCGCGCGCACCGGCTTCGACCTGCGTGCGCTGGCCACGCCGTACCGCTGGTTCCGCATCTCCCCGCGCCGCATCCAGATTTGGCGCGAGGTGAACGAGTTGCCCGACCGCGAGCTGATGCGCGACGGCCGCTGGTTGGTCTGACGCCTCGGCCGGGCGCGCCGCGTGGCCGAGGCCCGGAGGCTCCACGGGCCGAAGCGAAGGAGAACCAGACGTACTGCTCGAAGCTGGTCACATCGAGCCAGGCGAGGCCGACGGAGACCGCGAAGGCGGCCCCGCCTCACACATGGAGACACGATGCGCATGGCCACGAGGACGGACACGCAGTCGCCTGCGCTGCACGTTGCCGACAGCCACAATGTGATAGAGAAGGGCGGCGTCTACGTCCTCGACGAGCCGACCACCGGCCTGCACCTCGCCGATGTCGAGCAGCTGCTCGGCCTGCTCGACCGGCTCGTCGACTCCGGCAAGTCGGTCATCGTCATCGAGCACCACCAGGCGGTCATGGCGCACGCCGACTGGATCACCGACCTCGGCCCCGGCGCCGGCCACGACGGCGGCCGGATCGTCTTCGAGGGCACACCCGCCGACCTCGTCGCCGCCCGCTCCACCTTCACCGGTGAGCACCTCGCAGCCTACGTCGGCACCTGACCGAGGCCCTCGCGGACACCGTGAGACGAGTTCTCTCATCTGTTTCGACTCGGACCGGTAGAGGGGCGTGTTCAACAGGGTCGAGTAGGCATTCATCCTGCTCTACGCACAGTCGTATGTGGCACGATCTCGCAGGTGACGAGTAGACCCGCCGCGGCGCAGCACCTGCGCGGCCTCGCGCGGCTGCAGACCAGCGGCGCCGACGTCGTCCGGGAGCCGACCGAGCAACCGTACGAGGTTCGCGACCGCGCCTTCCGCGATCCCGCGGGCAACCTCGTCCGCATCAACGAGCTGCGCTGAGCCGTCCGGCAATCGCAGGGCCGACCTGCACAGACGGCACCGTGAGCGGGTAAGACGAGTTCTCTCATCTAGTGGAACTCGTCCTAGTTGACCGGCAACGGAGCGTGTTCAACAAGGGCGAATAGCGCGCCAGCCCGGCCGGGAAGGCACCTCGGTGCCGTGGACCGGTCGCGATGTCGGACGCGTCGGCCACCTCGGGGCCGTGGCCGTATCGTCATCGCGCTCGTCTCGAATGCCGTCGGTCCGTACTGGTACGAGAACCGACCGCTTCGCTGGCCACCTCTGGCGCGGTGAGGTCGTGGCGACCGCCGGACTCATCCTGCTGATCTTCGGCCTGCTTCGATCTGGTCGCGGTCACCTCGCGCCGCCAACGCATCCTGCTGGTTGGGTACCGACGACGGCCCGTTCGCCGCATACTGGGCACGGGCATCGATCACACGCGTGTCACGACTTGCCCGAAGTCCGGTGCGTCGATCATCAGTCCGGCGCGAGATAGAGGCCGGCGGGCGCGGCGGACCTATCGGTTCCGGCGGCGCGTGCTGTGCGACTGCGGCCGACGGATGATCGGAAACTGCGGCACGGGACGGTCTACTACCGCTGTCACCCGGCGAACAACAACCGAGGCCGCCCGGACAAGTACGCCGGGCACCCGGCCACGATCTACCTGCGCGAGGACCTCATCCTGACCGAGGTCAACCGGTTCTTCGCCGAGAGGATCTTCGGGCCGCAGCGGCGGGAGTTGTTCCGGGCTGATCTCGCCCAGGTGGAGGACACCGCCCGGCGAGAACACCAGGCGCAGCTCCAGCGGCTGCGCCGCACGCTGGCCGACACCGTGCGCAAGCAGGACAACGTGCTGCGCCAGGCCGAGGACGCCGACCCGCGCGACCCGTTCACCCTGGGCCTGCGGCAGCGCTACCACGAACTGGAGTCCGAACGCCACACCCTGCTGGCCAGGATTGCCGAATCGGACCGGCAGCAAGCGCCGGAGCCGCAGCGACCCAGCGCCGACGAAGCGACCCTGAGCCTCACCCTGCCAGCCGACGACCTGATCGACATCGCCGAGATCGGCCACACCGTGGCGGAACAGCTGCCACCGCAGCCCGCCCACTGCGATGAACCCACAGCTCAGAGCCCGTGTGCATCCTGTACGTGCCCCCGGTGGGGGTCGAACCCACACTGTGGCCCTTTTAAGGGGCTTGCCTCTGCCGGTTGGGCTACGGGGGCCAGGACGAGGAGGGCCAGGATGGGGAGCGTAGCGGTGCTGGCCGCCTCGGAAATTCCTGCAACGGTGTAAGCGTTCTGGTGCTCAGACCCGTTGAAGACTGGAGCACCACATGAGCCCCACGAAGAACCTGCCGCTGCTACCGCTGGCCGACACGGTCGTGCTGCCCGGCATGGTCGTCCCGATCCAGCTCGCCGACGCGGAGACCCGCGCCGCGCTGGACGCCGCGCGCTCGGCCGCCGACAGCACGCTGCTCGTCGTGCCCAGGGTCGAAGGGCAGTACGCCGCGATCGGCACCGTGGCGCACGTCGAGCAGGTCGGGCGGCTGCCCGGCGGCGGGCAGGCCGCAGTCATCCGCGGCATGGTCCGGGCCCGCATCGGCGCCGGTGTCAGCGGGCCGGGTGCGGCGCTGTGGGTGTCCGCGACGGAGGTCACCGACCCGCCGGCCGACGAGCGCACCCGCGAGCTCGCGACCGAGTACCGCAACCTGCTCACGTCGATCCTGCAGCAACGCAACGCCTGGCAGGTGATCGACATGGTGAAGCAGGTCACCGACCCCGGCATGCTCGCCGACGCCGCGGGCTGGGCGCCGTACCTGGACACCGAACAGAAGGCCCGGCTGCTCACCGAGACCGACGTCGCCGCCCGGCTGGAGCTGCTCGTCGACTGGAGCCGCGAGCACCTCGCCGAGCAGGACGTCGCCGAGCGGATCCGCACCGACGTGCGCGAGGGCATGGAGAAGACGCAGCGGGAGTTCCTGCTGCGCCAGCAGCTCGCGGCCATCCGCAAGGAGCTCGGCGAGAGTGAGCCCGACGGGGCTGACGACTATCGCAGCAAGGTCGAGGCCGCCGACCTGCCACCCGAGGTCCGGGAGGCCGCCGAGCGCGAGGTCGGCCGGCTGGAGCGGGCGTCGGAGGCGTCCCCGGAGTCGGGCTGGATCCGGACCTGGCTGGACACCGTGCTCGACATGCCGTGGTCGGTCCGCACCGACGACGTCCCCGACCTGACGGCTGCCCGCGCCGTGCTGGACGCCGACCACGCCGGGCTGGACGACGTCAAGCAGCGGCTGGTCGAGTTCCTCGCGGTTCGCACCCGTCGCGCGGCCCGTGGCTTGGAGGTCGTCGGCGGGCGCGGCTCGGGCGCGGTGCTGGCGCTGGTCGGACCCCCAGGGGTCGGCAAGACCTCGCTGGGCGAGTCGGTGGCCCGCGCGATGGGCCGCAGGTTCGTGCGGGTGTCGCTGGGCGGGGTGCGTGACGAGGCCGAGATCCGCGGCCACCGGCGCACCTACGTGGGCGCACTGCCCGGTCGGATCGTCCGCGCCATCCGGGAGGCCGGCTCAATGAACCCGGTGCTGCTGCTCGACGAGGTCGACAAGCTCGGCACCGGCGTCTTCTCCGGCGACCCCGCTTCGGCGCTGCTCGAGGTGCTCGACCCGGCCCAGAACCACACCTTCCGTGACCACTACCTCGAGGTCGACCTCGACCTGTCCGACGTGCTGTTCCTGGCCACCGCCAACGTCGCCGACACCGTCCCCGGCCCGCTGCTGGACCGGATGGAGGTCGTCAGCCTCGACGGCTACACCGAGGAGGAGAAGGTCGCCATCGCCCGGGACCACCTGTGGCCGCCCCAGGTCGACCGCGCCGGCCTGTCCCCCGAGGACGTGACGATCGACGACGGCGCGCTGCGGCTGATCGCGGGGGAGTACACCCGGGAGGCCGGGGTGCGCCAGTTGGAGCGGGCGCTGGCCAAGGTGCTCCGCAAGGTGGCCGTCGCGTTCTCGGGCGAGCCGGTCGTCGTCGGCGCCGCCGACCTGCCCCGCTACCTCGGCCGGCCGCGGTTCACCCCGGAGTCGGCCGAGCGCACCGCGGTGCCGGGCGTCGCGACCGGGCTGGCCGTCACCGGCGCGGGCGGCGACGTGCTGTTCGTGGAGGCGACGGTGTCGGACGTCGCGGCCGGGGAGTCGACACTCACCCTCACCGGGCAGCTCGGCGACGTCATGAAGGAATCGGCGCAGATCGCGCTGTCCTGGGTGCGCTCCCACGGGCCGGAGAACGGACTGGACGCGGCGTCGCTGGCGGGGCGGCGGGTGCACCTGCACGTCCCAGCCGGGGCGGTGCCCAAGGACGGCCCGAGCGCCGGGATCACGATGGTCACCGCGCTCGCGTCGCTGGTGTCCGGCCGGCCGGTGCGCTCCGATGTCGGGATGACCGGCGAGGTCACCCTCAACGGGCGGGTGCTCCCGATCGGCGGGGTCAAGCAGAAGCTGCTGGCGGCCCACCGGGCCGGGCTCACCGACGTGATCATCCCGCTGCGCAACGAGCCCGACCTGGACGACGTGCCGGAGACGGTGCGCCGCGAGCTGCGGGTGCACCCGGTGGCGGACGTGGCCGACGTGCTGCGCTTGGCGCTGGCCGACGCCCCGTCCGCCGCCGCGGCTGCCTGACCGTCTACCCGCCGCGGCGACCCTGGCGGGAGCCAGCGGCGGGCCGTTGCCCTGGTGACGGCGAATGGCGGGCCGTTGCCCTGGTGACGCCGGGGCACGGCCCGCCCCCGGGGCACGGCCCCCCTCATCTGGCACGCCCAGCTCGCCCGTCGGGAATCCTCCGGACATGTTCGCGACCAGCCAACCAACCGCGCGCACAATGTGATCCGTGCCATACCGCGTCGGCCGTCCGACGCGGTGACGCTTCCGGGAGGGTGGAGGGAGCTGCCCGACCCTTGCCTCCTGTCCACTGGCCCCGAGTCGACGCCTCCGCAACTAACGAGGACCCCCCGATGTGGTGAATCGAAGGGGCGTCACTTTGGCATACCACCAGGTCAGAAGAGGCGATGGAAGAGACCTGGAAGAACCGTGGTAACGGTGATCCTGGTGGCCCCCGGCGGCCGGCCCGACCGGGTGACCCTGACCCGCACCGTCAGGTCCGGGTGACACGAGCGAACTCGGCCTTCGGGTCGTTGATCTGGCCCAGCGCGATGATCTCGCGGCGGAACAGCAGCGCTGTGGTCCAGTCGATGACGATGCGCACCTTGCGGTTGAGGGTCGGCATCCGGCTCAGGTGGTACGTCCGGTGCATGAACCAGGCGGGCCAGCCCTTGACCCTGGTCCGGTAGACCTCCGCAACGCCCTTGTGCAGCCCGAGGGTCGCCACCGAGCCGGCATAGCGGTGCTGGTAGTTCCTCGCGGCGGTACCGCGGAGCTGCGCGAGGATGTTGTCTGCCAACACCTTCGCCTGCCGGACCGCGTGTTGGGCCGACGGGCCGGTGGTTGCCTCCGGATCCTTCCTGGACAGGTCCGGCACCGCGGCGCAGTCCCCGGCGCTGTACACCCCCGGACAGCCGAGGACCTGCAACGTCGCCTGGCAGCGCACCCGGCCCTTCGGGTCGAGCGGCAGGTCGGTGTGCGCAAGCATCGGGCTGGCCCTGACCCCGGCGGTCCAGATGATCGTGTCTGCCTCGAACTCGGTGCCGTCGTCGAGGACCACGTGCCCGTTCTCCATGGTCTTCACCCGGGTGTCGAGGTGGACCTCGATGCCCCGCTCGGCGAGCCGGTCGAGGGTGTAGACCCCCATCTTCTGGCTGACCTCGGGCATGATCCGGCCGGTGGCCTCGACGAGCACCCAGCGCAGGTCACGCGGGCGCAGGCGCTCGTAGTAGTGGGTGACCGCGTAGTGGGCCATGTCCTCCAGCTCGGCCAGCGCCTCGATCCCGGCGTAGCCCCCGCCGATGACCAGGAACGTGAGCAGCCGTCGGCGATGCTCCCCGTCGGTGCTGCTGGCCGCCACGTCGAGTCGGGTAAGGACGTGGTTGCGCAGGTAGATGGCTTCGCCGATGGTCTTGAACGCGATCCCGTGCTCGGCGAGCCCCGGGATGGGCAGGGTACGGGCGACGGAGCCGGGTGCGACGACCAGCACGTCGTAGGGCAGTTCCTCGACCCACCCGTCGGCGGACTGCACGCTCACGCGGCGACGCTGGTGCGAGATGGACGTCACCCGTGCGGTGAGCACGTGGCAGCGGTCGAGCACCCGCCGCAGCGGCACCACGACGTGTCGCGGCTCGATGGAGCCGGCGGCCGCCTCGGGCAGGAACGGCTGGTAGGTCATGTGCGGCTGCGGGTCGACGAGGGTCACCGACGCCTCGCCGGCCGACAGCCGCGACTGCAGTCGCAGGGCGGTGTACATGCCGACGTACCCGCCGCCCACGACGACGATCCGGGTGGTTCCAGCCATGACCACAGCGTCCCATCGAGCCCGGTTTGGTGCAGGGTCCCGCTAAGCTTTACCCGTTGACATGGAAGTAAAGCATTATGAAGAAAAGCATGAGGTGGGCCCGGCCCGCCGCACCAAGGTGAGCCGGAAGAACCGCCGCGTTCTCCGGGTTACCGCTGGAGCCCGGCCAGCGCGGCCGCCCGGGCCAGCACCTCCTCCAGCATCGCCGGGGTGAGCTTGCCGGTGAAGGTGTTCTGCTGGCTGACGTGGTAGCAGCCGAGCAGGTGCAGCCCGTCCAGCTCGACGTGCACGCCGTGACGAAACACCGGTCGGGGGCGCGGCACCTCGACGCCTGCGGTGGCCAGCACCGGCAGTAACGCCTGCCAGCCGAACCCGCCGAGCACGACCACCGCCCGCAGCGCGGGGCGCAGCAGCTCGATCTCGCGCGCCAGCCACGGGCGGCAGGTGTCCCGCTCGGCAGGGGTGGGTCGGTTGGCGGGCGGGGCGCAGCGCACCGGGGCCGTGATCCGGACCCCGCGCAGGACGAGCCCGTCGCCGCGGTGCACCGAGGCCGGCTGGTTGGCCAACCCGACGGCGTGCAGCGCGGCGTAGAGCACGTCACCGCTGCGGTCACCGGTGAACATCCGCCCGGTGCGGTTGGCGCCGTGCGCGGCCGGGGCCAGTCCTACGACCGCCAGCGCCGCGTCCGCCGGACCGAAGCCGGGCACCGGCGCGCCCCAGTACCGCTCGTTGCGGAAGGCCGCCCGCTTCGTGGCAGCCACCTGCTCCCGCCAGGCGACCAGGCGCGGGCAGGCGCGGCAGGTGCTCACCGCCGCGTCGAGGCTCGCCAGGTCGGCAGCGGCAGCAGCGGTGCTTGCCACCTGCGTCTCTCTCAACTGATCGACCGGGCGATGCCGTCCAGGATGTCGTGCTCGCTGACCACGAGCTCGGTGATGTCCGCCCGCTCGGCGAGCTCCTCGGCGAGCACCCGCACGATCAGGGCGCCGCCACCGATGACGTCCACCCGCCCGGGGTGCATGGATCCGAGCGCGGCCCGCCCGTGCCGGGGCATCGCCAGCAGCCGGTCGGTGACCTGACGCACCTCGTCGAGTCTCAGGCGGGAAAGGTGGATGGCGTCGGCGTCGTACGTCGGCAGGTTCTGTGCGACGGCGGACAGCGTGGTCACCGTGCCCGCGACGCCGACCCAGGTCTGGGCTTGCGCTACCGGCACCGCGTCGAAGGCGGCGGCGAGCGCCTGCCGTGCCATGTCCTCGGCGGCGGCGATCTCGGCGGTCGTGGGCGGGTCGGAACGCAGGCAACGCTCGGTGATGCGAACGCAGCCGACGTCGACCGACCGCGCCGCCGACACGTCGACCCGCACGGTGTCCCAGGTGCCCAGGACCAGCTCCGTGGAGCCACCACCCACGTCGGCGACGACGAACGGCCCCTCGTCCGGGTCGAGGTCGGCGACGGCCCCGGCGAAGGACAGCCGGGCCTCCTGGTCACCGCTGATCGCCTCCGCTTCGGCACCCAGGGTGTCGCGTACCATGCCGAAGAAATCCTCCCGGTTGGACGCGTCGCGAGTGGCCGACGTGGCCACCATCCGCACCTGCTCGACACCCTTGGTGCGCAGCAGTGCGGCGTAGTCGGCGAGCGCGTCGCGGGTCCGGCCCACGGCCTCCGGGGCAAGCCACCCGGTGGCGTCGACACCCTGCCCGAGCCGGACGATACGCGTCTCGCGGTGCACGTCGCGCAGCCAGCGCGACCCGTCCTCCCGGACGGTCACGTCAGCCACCAGCAGCCGGATGGAGTTGGTCCCGCAGTCGACAGCGGCCACCCGCGGCATGTGCGCTCCTCGTCCTCGGCAGATCCTCGACGTCCCCCGCGAGCGCCACGGTAGCCGGGAACGGCCCGGTGACGGCGGCCGAAGGCGAGGCCGAGGCCCCCGAGGCCGAGGGGATGGCTGGTGACCAAAGCTCGCTAGTCCGACCCGGGAACGAAGCCGGGCGGGCTGGGCGTGGGCGTCGGGCTGGGCGTGGGCGTCGGGCTGGGCGTGGGCGTCGGGCTGGGCGTGGGCGTCGGACTCGGCCTGGGCGTCGGACTCGGCCTGGGCGTCGGACTCGGCCTGGGCGTCGGACTCGGCCTGGGC
>JAVKSM010000067.1:0-17135 GCA_039583705.1 Pseudonocardiaceae bacterium | reverse complement strand
GCCGGCGCCGCTCCGGCGCCGGCGCTGAACCCGGTCGACGGGCAGCGGCTGCTCGGGCTGCCGGCCCGCATGCCCACGGTCTCGCTGGCCGTGGTCTACCTCGGCATGGGGCTGGTGGTGCTGGCCTGGCTGGGGCTGGGCTGGCTGGGACGGGAGCGGCTGCGGAGCGGCTCCGCGGCACCGTCGCGATCCGCGCTGGTCCGGATCCTCCTGACCTGGGCCGCGCCGCTCGCGCTCGCGCCGCCGATCTTCAGCAAGGACGTCTACAGCTACCTCGCGCAATCCGCCATGGCCTCCCGCGGCCTCAACCCCTACGTCCTCGGCCCGGTCCAGGCCCTCGGCATCGACGACCCGCTCACCGCGAGCATCCCGACGATCTGGCGCAACACGCCGGCGCCGTACGGGCCGGCCTTCCTCACGCTCGGGCGGGCCGTCACCGCGGTGGCGGGCGACGACGTCGTGCTCGGGGTCCTGCTGCAGCGCGTGCTGGTGCTCGCCGCCGTCGCACTGATCGTCGTGCTGCTGCCGCGGCTGGCCCGCCGCTGCGGGGTGGACGTCCTCGCCGCGCTCTGGCTCGGCGCCCTCAACCCGTTGGTGCTGTTCGACCTGGTCAGCAGCGTGCACAACGAAGCGATCATGATTGCTCTGATGCTCGCCGGGATGGAGCTCGCGCTGTCGCGCACCGAGCGGGCGTGGCGGTGGGTCGCCGGGACGGTACTGGTGGCGCTGGCGGCCATGGTCAAGCTCCCGGCGGTGCTCGCGCTGGGCTTCCTCGCCGCGGGGCTCGCCCGGCGGTGGGGTGGTCGGGCGCCCTCGGGTGGGCGGGCGCCCGCCGCGGCGCCGGTCCGGAAGGCACTCGGGGCCGCCGCCGCGGTCGGGGGGATCGCCGTCGCGGTGACCGCCGTGGTGAGCCTGGGCAGCGGGCTCGGCTTCGCCTGGATCGCCACGCTGGGCACGCCGGGCCTGGTCCGCAGCATGTGGTCGCCGCCCACCGCACTCGGCTTCGTCGGTGCCGGGATCGGCATCGTCGCCGGGCTGGGCGACCACGCCGACGCCGTGGTGGCGCTGGCTCGCAGCTTCGGGCTGCTCGTCGCGGGAGCGGTGTGCCTGCTGCTGCTGCACCGCACCTGGCGCGGCCGGCTCGACCCGGTGACGGGACTGGGCCTGGGGTTTGGAGCCGTCGTGCTGGGCAGCCCGTCGGAGTACTCCTGGTACCTGCTGTGGGCGCTGGTGCCGCTGGCCGCGTCCCGCTGCCGGCCCGTGGTGCGGCACCTGGCCGTCGCCGCGTCGGTGGTGATGGTGTTCGTGCCGGAACCGACCGGCGCGGACTTCGGGTTCCGCCCCTACGAGCCGCCGATGGCCGGGGCGGCGGCGCTCGTCGCGCTCGCCGTCGTGGTAGGGATAGCGCTGTGGCGCGCCCGGTTCGTCGCGGGACGGCCGGCATGAGGCGGGCGGGGTTCCTCGTCGCCCTCCTCGCGCTGGTGGCCGTCGGCTGCAGCGGTGGCGGTGGCGGTGGCGGGCCGGCCCCGGCGCCACCGCCCTCCAGCGCCTCCCGGTCACAGTCCGCCCCGCCGGCCCCGGTGCGTCCCGCCGACTGGCCGACCTACCACCACGACAACGCCCGCACCGGGGTCGCGCCCAGGCTGGCCCCGGTGGGCCGGCTGAGCTGGGCGTGGGAGGCCAAACTGGACGGCGCGGTGTTCGGCCAGCCGCTCGTGATCGGTTCGACGGTGGTCGCGGCCACCGAGAACGACACCGTGTACGGGTTGGCCGCCGGCGACGGGCACGTGCTGTGGTCGGCGCACCTGGGGACGCCGGAGCCGGGCTCGGCGCTGCCCTGCGGCGACATCGACCCGCTGGGGATCACCGGAACCGCCGCCTACGACGCGGCCACCGGGCTCGTCTTCGTCGTCGCCGAGACGACCGGCGGGCACCACGAGCTGGCCGGGGTGGACCTGGCCAACGGCGCGGTGGTGCTGCGCCGCCCGCTGCCGCCACCGAAAGGCGCCGAGATCGCACACCAGCAGCGGGCGGCGCTCACCGTGCTCGACGGCGTCGTCTACGTCGCCTACGGCGGCCTGTTCGGGGACTGTGGCGACTACATCGGCTCCGTGGTGGCCGCGCCCACCAGCGGTCTCGGGCCGCTGCGCAGCTACGCCGTCCCCACCAGCCGGGAGGGTGGCATGTGGGCACCCGGCGGCGCGGTGGTCCACGGCGGGCGGCTGTACTACGCGATCGGCAACGGGGCGTCCACGTCGTACTACGACGGCAGCGACTCGGTGCTCGCGCTCACGCCGGACCTGGCGGTGGCCGACCGGTTCGCTCCGACGGGCTGGGCGGCGGACAACGACAACGACCTCGACCTCGGGTCGATGAGCCCCGCGGTGGTGGGCGGCCAGGTACTCACCGTCGGCAAGAGCGGCACCGGCTACCTGCTCGACGCCGCCCGGCTGGGCGGGGTGGGCGGCCAGGTCGCCGACGGCCAGGTGTGCCGTGCGTTCGGGGGTCCGGCGGTCGACGGGCAGACCGTCTACGTGCCGTGCGCCGATCGGCTGCGGGCGGTCGCGGTGGACGGGACCGGCCTGCGGGTGTTGTGGCAGGCCGCGGTGGCCACGAACGGCTCCCCGACGGTGGGCGGCGGTGCGGTGTGGGTGGTGGACACCGACCGCGGCGTGCTCTATGCCCTGGACCCGCACACCGGCGCGCCCCTGGCCCAGGTCGACGTGGGGGACGTACCGAACTTCGCCTCGCCCTCGCTGTCCGGCGACCGCGCCTACGTCGGCACCACCACCGGCGTGGTCGCCGTCGACGGGGCGTAGCGCACGTCGTCGGCTCCGCTCTCAGCAGGAGTCCGCCAGCAGCTCGGCGAGCACGGCGGCCTGGCTGTGCTGCACGTCCCTGGTCGCGGTGAGCAGGGTCAGCGGCGCTCGGGCCGCGAGCGCGCGCAACTCCGCGAGTGCCTCGCGGGCGGCCGGGGCGTCGAGCTCGTCGCGGTAACGGCGGCGGAACTGGGTGAACTTCGCGGGGTCGTGGGCATACCATTTTCGGAGCTCGCCGGAGGGCGCGACCTCCTTGACCCAGTCGTCGAGCCGCGCCGCCTCCTTGCGCAGCCCGCGCGGCCAGATCCGGTCTACGAGCACGCGTCTCCCGTCCTCCCCGCACGGCTCGTCGTAGACCCTGCGCACCCGCACCCGCGGCGCAGTCATCGTCACCACCTCCGGTGCCTCTTTCGTGCCTCTTCGAGGGCGGGCGTTTCCCATACGCGTCGCATGCGTGTCGCATGCGTGCCACCTGGCGTGTCACATGCGTGCCACGGGCACCGCTGGGCCGCCGCAGCGGAACACCCCGCCCAGGATCTCATGCTGAGCCGCTCGGCGCGCCGTGAGGACCTGAGTCCCCGACAGGGGATCCGGCACACCGGCTGACTGCGGCAGGATGGCGCGGTGGCCACCGAATCGACCATGTTGCCGTTGCGCACCCCGGCTCCCGGGTTCACCCTGCCCGACACGGTATCGGGGCGGGTCGTGACGTTGAGCGATTTCGCCGACGCGCCGGCCTTGGTCGTCGCGTTCCTGGCCAACCACTGCCCGTACGTACAGCACGTCGCGGCCGGGCTCGCCGCGCTGGGCCGCGACCTGGCCGAGCGGGGGGTGGCGATGGTCGGGATCTCGAGCAACGACGTGGCGACCTACCCGCAGGACGGGCCGGGACCGATGGCCGCCGAGGCCGCCCGGCACGGTTGGAGCTTCCCGTACCTCTACGACGAGAGCCAGGACGTGGCCCGGGCCTACCGGGCGGCGTGCACGCCGGACACCTATGTCTTCGACGGGGACCGGCTGCTGGTCTACCGCGGCGAGCTCGACGACGCCCGGCCCGGCAGCGACCGCCCGGTGACGACCGCCGCGGTCCGCGCCGCCGTGGACGCGGTGCTGGCCGGACGCCCCGTGGACCCCGACCAGCGGCCGTCGCTGGGCTGCAGCATCAAGTGGAGATGACCTCCTGCTCGATGCGTTCGAAGATGTCCGCGTCGGTCTCCTGCTGCCATCGGGGAAGGTCGTCCCAGTCGGCGACGTAGCCTGGCTTGGGGTCCGGAAAGTGCTTGAGGACCTGACCGAGCCAACAGAGGGCGATGAAACGACCCTTCTGGCTTCGGCTGAGCCTGGCCGTTCGCCCGTCGGTGGCCGCTATGAAGGCACACACCTGATCGTGCACGGACGCCGCGCTGTCGCGTTCCCAGTCGGGGGTCTCCTCCCACGGCGCGACGTAGCCGGGCTTGGGCTCACCCGGGTAGTGCCTCCTCACTCCGGCTATCCACGCCTCGCGAAAGACCCTTCCGCCTTCGGTGCGCAAAGCTGCCCTCCTCGTCATCCCCGTTACGAATTACTTCGACCAGACAGGATTGCGATCTGCCTGTTGAGATCAGACACCCGACCTTCGCCCAGGAACGGCGCAAGGTGAGTCTGTAACCTTGACAGCCTTCGGCTGATGACCCCTGACCGCATCTGCCGTGCCATTTCCAGCGCGGCCTCAGCGTACGTCACGAGATATCCGACATCACGCCGTTGCGCCCCGATTGTCGCGAGGTCGATGAGCACGCCGCTGCGGCGGCGGACGGACAGGTCCTGACTCAGGGCGTCGATGAGGGCCGCCTCGGCAAGGTCAGGCCTGCCCAGTTCGACATAACAGGCGCCGCGCTCCTCAGCGAGGCGGGAGTCGTCAAACCGTAACCAACCTCCGTTGTGAACCTGGCCGTTCAGGTGACGGACCTCCGTCGCCAGGTCCAGGGCGCGCATACAGAGATCTCGCTCGCCCAGGCCGGCGAACGCCTGCGCGCTGACGACATGGACCCAATGCTTTGTCGAGAGCGCGGGATCTCCCTTCTGGGCGAGCCGGGCGGCCAGCTCAAGCATCGGTGCTGCCTTGTTGAACTCTCGTTCGTAGATCGCGGTGAAGGCGTGTCTGGTCATGGCGCACGCCCAGAGGTCGAAATCCTCGGCCTCCTTGCTGGCAGTGCAAGCCAGGGCGTAGCACTGGGCCGCGTCAACGTACAGATTACTGTCGAAGAAGATTTCTCCGGCCAGTTGGAAGAGGTCAGCGACGAGTGTGCACAGACGCTCGTGAATGCTTGGCCCATGTGGCAGCCGGAAGCTGTTGTTCAAAACGTCAAGCTGCTTTCGGACCAACGGTAACGTGTTAGCCTTGGGCATGGACGAACCAAAGAGACGCCAAAGATATGCGTTTACTGCCGCGTACTCGTCCGCAACTCCCAGATCGAGGCGGGCCGTCCGATCGGAGAAGTAGCCCATGTGGTCCCCGTCGAGCTGGCTCTCGGTAGAGCCGATCGTCACCAGCGTACCGGCCATAGTCACGAGACGCAGAAATTCGCGGCGATTCATGTCATCAATAATCCCTGGAAGGTCGAGCGAGGTGTGGCAGGCGATCGAGAGGCTCTGACAATTGGGGAGCGCAGGATTCTCGGGCTGGGGTACGTGCGCGCGCAGGGCGTCGCAGCGCCCGGCGGCTACCGTTAGCTTACGGTCCGCTTCGGCAAGTAACTCGTCGAGCTGTTCCAGCGAAACGTGGAGTTCTGTCATTATTTTCGGGCGAATCCACGGTTGGGGTTCGGTTTCTCCACTTTCCCAACGTATGACCGTCGACCGCTCGACGCCCAGTCGGTCCGCCAACGCCTCTTGACTCAGTCCAACTGCCTTCCGGCGCTGCGCGAAGCGCTTCCGCCGCGACACCATCTGGGCCTCCTGTCGTCGTGCTCCGCTCCCTTGTATAGCGGATCAGAGCGGTTACGCACCACCGATGCCTCAGATCTGCCTCGTTTCCGCCCTGGCTCCAGACGACTACGCACGGTTGTATGCAGGTTACGGCCTTGCCGACCGACTCCAGCAACGGGGTCATCCCGGCGCAGTGGTGAGGTCGTGCCGACGATCCAGCTATAGGCTCCGGCGACACACCGGAAAGGACGCTCCTCATGGTTGGTTTCCTTGATGATCCTCTCGCGTCTGGTAGCGGCCGGTTCCCGCTCGCAGCGTCCACCACCACTACAGCCCCCACCGACGCTCCGTCCCAGCACGGCCTGCGCCCCTGGGGTCTCCGGCGGATGGGGGAGGTGCTGCGTCCGGGCGGATGGCGCACTGGCTGGCACTACGACCACGAGCGGCAGGTGGGCGTGAGCGTGTCCGGCGTCCCGCTTCTCACGCTGCGGTCATGGAGCGGAACCTCGACGACATCGCCCATGGCAGGCCCACCGACCGCGCCGACCACGCCTCCAGTCGACGGCGAGGATCCGCCCAGCGCCGAGGACTATGTCAACGACTACTGCCCTGACCAGCCGGTCGTGCCGTGACCGTGCTGATCCTCGCCGATGACCTCGACCCCAGCGCCGACGCCGTGGTGGTCGAACTCGATAAGCGCGATGTGCCGGCCGTGAGGATCAATACCGAGTGGTTCCCCGTCCAGATGCAACTCGACGCGGAGTTTCAGTCCGGCCGGTGGACCGGTGAGCTGGTGACACCACGACACCGCGTCGCGCTGGGAGAGGTGAGGTCGGTCTGGTGGCGCTCGCCGAACACCTTCCGGTTCCCGAAGGGGCTCACCGGACCAGAACGGCAACACGCGCACACCGAAGCCAAGCTCGGCCTGGGTGGCGTCCTGTTCTCCCTCCCGGTGCTCTGGGTCGACCGACCAGACCTCGCCGCAACGGCTGCCTACAAACCTCTGCAACTCGCGGTCGCCGCGGACGCCGGCCTGCTCGTCCCGGCCACGCTGATCACCAACAGCCAGCAGGCCATGCGCCGGTTCGCGCACCGGCATGGTGAGGTCGTCACCAAGATGCTCGGATCACCAGCAATCCACGAGGCCGGGGGACGCAGGGTCGCCTACACGGAATGTCTCACCGATGACCACCTAACAGATCTCGGCGGCTTGGAGCACACTGCGCACCAGTTTCAGCAGTGGGTCGCCAAGGAGCACGAAGCGCGAGTGATCGCCGTAGCGGACTCCGTGTTCGCCGTGGCGATCCATGCGCACAGCGCGGCAGCGCGGGTGGACTGGCGCAGCGACTACACTGCCCTGTCCTATGAGGTGGTCGACCCGCCGGCCACGGTCATTGCGGGCATAGGCCGGGTCATGCGGTCGCTCGGACTCCGATACGGCGCGTTCGACTTCGTCGTCGGGCCTGACCAGGAGTGGTACTTCCTGGAGATAAATCCCGGAGGTCAGTACCGATGGTTGGAGGAACAGGTACACGTCCCGGTGACGCCGGCCCTCGCGGACCTGCTGGAGACGGGGAACCCGTGACCGACTGGAAGGACAAGGCCGCACGTCTGGCATCCGACCTGGTCGAGCGGGGGAAGTTGTGGTCCCCCGAGTGGATCGCAGCGGTACAGGGGGTGCCGCGACACGAGTTGGTGCCCTATTTCTACGAATACGATCCAGCCACCAGTCGCTGGGAGAAAATATCCAGCCAGGCGAACGGCCTCGACAGAATCTACTCGAATTCCGGGTTATACGTCAAGATTGGTCCCGGTGGCTCCTGGGAGGGAGAGGGACCGCTGTCGTCCACCTCGACCCCGGGACTGATGACCCGGATGCTCGAAGCGCTCGATGTCCACGACTCGAGCCGGGTACTTGAGATCGGTACCGGCACGGGGTACACCGCCGCGCTGCTGTGTCACCGGTTGGGCGACCGGCAGGTGTTCTCGATCGACATCGACGCCGAGCTCGTCGCGCAGGCCCGGGACCGACTGGCTCGCATCGGCTGTCGGCCGACTCTGGTGGCCGGCGACGGCGCCACAGGCCTGGCGGAATGCGCTCCCTTTGATCGGATCATCGCCACCTGCGCCGTTCCGGTGGTGCCGTGGGCGTGGGTCGAGCAGCTCACGGACGGTGGACTCATCCTGGCAGACGTCAAACGCGGTATCGCGGCCGGTAACCTCGCGTCACTGCGCCGCGCTGGGTGTCAGGTCGAGGGGCGGTTCGACCGCACCTGGGCCAACTTCATGGCCATGCGACGTCCTGCGGAGCGCCCCGCCACTCCTCCGGTACGCGACCGTGACGCGGTCGAGCCCCGAGTCAGCACGATCGGGTATGCCCGACCCTGGGAGGAACCGACCTGGTGGTTCCTCGCCGCGCTTGCCATGCCGGCGGACGTCAGGTACGGGTGCACCCTGGCACCTGATCGGGAGCCCGACGACGTCTTCCTCTACGCCTCGGACGGCTCCTGGGCCGAGCTTGCGCGTCGCCCTGAGCCCACGGGCGCTCACCTGGTCTGGGAACAGGGCACCCACCGGCTCTGGCAGCACGTCGAGCACGCTCACCAGACGTGGCTGCGGGCCGGCCGGCCCGGCTGGGAGCGCTTCGGCCTCACCGCGACGCCGCGGCGCCAGACGGTCTGGCTCGACGACCCGACCGGCGGTCTGGTGTGGGAGCTCGATCGAGGTTGACGTCATGGGCCGGCCCGGCGGCTGTGCCGCCAGGATCGCGCCGCGGTGAGGAACACGTCGTTCTCCTCCGGGGTCCCGACCGTCACCCGGGCGCCGTCCCCGGGGAACGGGCGCACGACCACCTTCTGGTCCAGGCAGTGCCCGGCGAACGCGGCGGTGTCCTCACCGAGCGGCAGCCAGAAGAAATTCGCCTGCGACGGCGGGACGTCGTAGCCGGCGCCGAGCAGGGCCGCGCGCACCCGCTCCCGCTCGTCGGCGACCTCGGCACAGGAGGCGAGCAGCTCGTCGGCGACGTCCAGCGCGGCGACCGCCGCCGCCTGCGCCACGGCGCTGACCGAGAACGGCACGTACACCTTGTGCAGCGCGGCCACGATCTCCGGCGCCCCGACGCACCACCCGACCCGCAGCCCGGCGAGCCGGTAGGCCTTGGAGAAGGTGCGCAGCACGACGACGTTGTCGCGACCGGCCGCCAGGTCAAGGCCGTCGGGGACCGCCGGGTCGGTGACGAACTCGTGGTAGGCCTCGTCCAGCGCCACCACGACCCCCGGCGGCACCGCGTCCAGGAACCGCACCAGCTCGTCGCGCCGGACCGCGGTGCCGGTGGGGTTGTTGGGGTTGCAGACGAACACCAGCCGGGTGGCCGGTGTGATCGCGGCGGCCATGGCGGCGAGGTCGTGGACCCCTCCGGCGGTGAGGGCGACGGGGTGGGGCCTGGCTCCCACGATCCCGGTGATGATCGGGTACGCCTCGAACGAGCGCCAGCCGAAAAGCACCTCGTCCGAGGGCGTGCAGGTGGCCTGCACGAGCTGCTGGCACAGGCTCACCGACCCGCAGCCGACGGCGATCCGCTCGCCCGCCACTCCGGTGAGCGCCCTCAGGCGCTCACGCAACACCTGGGCGCCCATGTCGGGGTAGCGGTTGCCGGCGGCGGCGGCCTCCACGATCGCGGCCTGCACGTGCCTCGGCGGCGGCGACGTGACCTCGTTGCTCGCCAGTTTGATCGCCCCTGCCACGACCTTGCCGGGGACGTAGCCCGGCAGCGTGGCGAGGTCGTCCCGCACGTGCC
This sequence comes from Pseudonocardiaceae bacterium, assembly GCA_039583705.1. Lineage (GTDB taxonomy): Bacteria > Actinomycetota > Actinomycetes > Mycobacteriales > Pseudonocardiaceae > JAVKSM01. The sequence continues at coordinate 7,613 of JAVKSM010000067.1, read as the reverse complement.
CGCTCATAGCGGGCACGCTATCGGTGGGAGCCCTCCCTTCACCCGTTCCGGGTGAAATCGACACCCCCGGGACGGTCACAGGGTTTTCCCGGTAGACGCTTGGTCTGGTTGGCTCTGGGCATGACCGAGACCCGCACCGAGACGCTTCCCCTCGTTGACGGGAGCGAGCTACGCCTCACCGTCGCCGAGCCGGACAGCCCGGTGCGCGGCGGCATCGTCGTGCTGCACGAGGCCCGAGGAGTCACCGACGCGGTCCGGGAGCTGGTGCTCGGTCTGGCCAGCGAGGGCTGGCTGGTGGTCGCGCCCCACCTCTACCACCGGGAAGGCACCGACGAGGTCGCCGGTGACGAGGACGTCCGCGACCGGGTGAGCCGGCTCTCCGGGGAGTCCGTGCTGGCCGACTCCGACGCCGCCTTCAGTTGGCTCGCCGAACGCGGTGTCACCTCGGACCGGATGGGCGTCATCGGCTTCGACCTCGGGGGGTCGGTGGCGCTGGTGGTGGCGGCCAGCCGGTCGCTGGGCGCGGCCGTGACGGTATCCGGCGCGGGGATCACCGCGCCGCTGTCGGACAGTCTGCCGTCCCTGGTGGAGGTCGCCCCGGAGCTCACGTGCCCGTGGCTCGGGCTCTACGGCGAGCGGACCGAGGGCATCCCGCCGCAGGAGGTGGAGAAGCTGCGCGACGCGGTGGGCGCCGCCCAGGTCGCGAGCGACGTCGTCACCTACCCCGACGCCAGCTACCGCTTCGACGCCGACCCGGCGGTCGCCGAGGACGCCTGGATCCGCACCCTGAACTGGTTCGACTCCCACCTTCGCTGACCGGTGGGCATGGGCTAGAACTGGGCGCATGCCCGAGGACGTCCCCCGGATCGTCTGGCAGCCCGACCCCGAGGTCGCCGGGCGCAGCCGGCTCGCCGCGTTCACCCAGTGGCTGGGCGCCGAGCGCGGCTTGCCAGCGGCCGACTACGCCGCGCTGCACGCCTGGTCGGTGCGTGACCTGGAGGGATTTTGGGGCGCGGTCGCCCGTTTCTTTGGCGTCAGGTTCCATGACCCCCCCGCCGCGGTCCTGACCCGCCGCCAACTGCCGGGCGCACGGTGGTTCCCCGGTGCGACGCTGAACTACGCCGAACACGCGCTGGCGCCCGGTCCCGGCAAGGCGCACGACGACGTCGCGCTGGTGTTCCGCCGGGAGGACGGGGCACGCGAGGAGCTGAGTTACGGCGCGCTGCGCGCCCAGGTGGCCGCCGCCCGGGCCGGGCTGCGGGCGTTGGGGGTCGGCGTCGGCGACCGGGTGGTGGCGCTGGCGCCGAACTGCCCGCAGACCCTGGTGGCCTTCCTGGCTGCGGCCAGCCTCGGCGCGGTGTGGTCGTCCTGCTCCCCGGACTTCGGGGCCCGCGCGGTGCACGACCGTTTCAGCCAGATCGAACCCGCCGTCCTCATCGCCGTCGACGGCTATGTCTACAACGGGCGCCACGTCGACGTCCGCCCCACGGTCGAGGGGCTGCGGGCCGCGATCCCGTCGCTGCGCGAGACCGTCCTCGTGCCCTACACGGCGTCTGCCCTGGAGGGCACCCTGACGTGGGACGAACTGCTCGGCGACCGCGGCGCGGGGTTGGCTTTCGACGCCGTCCCCTTCGACCACCCACTGTGGGTGCTGTACTCCTCGGGCACCACCGGGCTGCCCAAGGGGATCGTGCAGGGACACGGCGGCATCGTCCTGGAGCACCTCAAGTCACTGGCACTGCACTGCGACCTCGGTCCGGGCGAGCGGTTCTTCTGGTTCACCACCACCGGCTGGATGATGTGGAACCTCCTCGTCTCCGGCCTGCTCGTCGGCGCCACCGTCGTCGCCTTCGACGGCAGTCCCACCCACCCGACGGCGGACACCCTCTGGGGACTGGCCGAGGCCGAGCGGGTGACCTACTTCGGGACGTCGGCCTCGTTCGTGCAGGCGTGCCACAAGGAGGGGCTGACGCCCGGCGCCGACCACGACCTGTCCGCGCTGCGGGCGCTGGGCTCCACCGGCTCACCGCTCTCCCCGGAGGGGTTCTCCTGGATCGGCGAGGCGGTGGGCGAGCGGATTCAGATCTGCTCGGTGTCCGGGGGCACCGACCTGTGCACGGCTTTCGTCGGGTCGGCCCCGACCGTGCCGGTGTGGCTGGGTGAGATCTCCTGCCGGTGCCTCGGCGCGGCCGTCGAAGCCTTCGACGCCGCCGGGCGGTCCGTGGTGGACGAGGTCGGCGAGTTGGTGCTCACCGAGCCGATGCCGTCGATGCCGGTGATGTTCTGGAACGACCCGGACGGCTCCCGGCTGCGCGCCGCGTATTTCGAGGACTTTCCCGGGGTGTGGCGGCACGGGGACTGGGTGCGCATCACGCCCCGGGGATCCTGCGTCATCTACGGGCGCAGTGACTCGACGCTCAACCGGGGCGGCGTGCGAATGGGGACCGCCGAGTTCTACCGTGTGGTGGAGGGCTTCGCCGAGGTTGCGGACTCCCTTGTCATCGACACATCCGGGGCCCGCGCGCCCGGACCTCACCCGTCCGGAACCCCTACGTCCGCAACCCGCACGTCCGGACCTCACCCGTCCGGAGCCCACGCGTCCGCAACCCGCACGTCCGGACCTCACCCGTCCGGAGCCCACGCGTCCGGTACTCGACAAGCAGACGCTGCCGGGCCGGAAGGTGAACTGCTGTGCTTCCTCGTGCTGGCACCCGGGGCGGTGTTGGCGGATGTCGAACCCCGGCTACGGTCGGCGCTGCGCGCGGAGCTGTCACCACGACACGTCCCCGACCGGTTCGTCGTCATCGACGAGGTGCCGCGCACCCTCAATGGCAAGAAGAGCGAGGTGCCCGTCAAGCGGATCCTGACCGGTACGCCGGTCGAGCGCGCCGTGAGCCGCGACGCGCTGCTCAACCCCGACGCGCTGGAGGTGGTGTGCGAGCTCGCCCGGCAGGCCCCCTCGACCGAGTGCCCGTAGCCCGAGGGCACGGGGACCGAGGGCACGGGGACCAGCGGTATCGGGACCAGTGGTATGGGGCGGGTGGCCCGACCCGCCCGATGGCGCCGGCCACGCTGGTCACCTGGGCCACCCGCGCGGTCGGGTTGATCGCGGTGCTGTCGGTCGTCGTGCCCGTGATGCGGCGCCGGCTGCATCCGGAGGTCGCATCCTGGCTCGGCTTGCCGCCGACGATCGACACGGCCGGACTCGTCCTCGTCGCCGCGGCGGGGGTCGGCCTGCTGATGCTGGCCACCGGGCTGCGGCGGCGCAAGCAACGGGCCTGGCAGGTCAGCGTCGTGCTGGCAGCGGTGCTCGTCGTCGCCCACCTGTCGCAGCGCCACGGCGTGCCGGCGGGGATCGTCGCGCTGGCCCTGCTCGTCGGGCTGGTCGTCACCCGCCGCGAGTTCACCGCCTTGCCCGACCCGGTGGGCCGGGGCTTCGCGCTGCTCGTGTTCGGTGAGCTGACCGTCGCCGGGTTCCTCCTCGGGCTGCTGTTGCTCTCGGTGCGACCCACGCTGCTGGCCGGTTCGCCGGGTTGGTGGGCGCGGATCCGGCACGCCGCGCTCGCGCTGGTCGCCGTCGAGGGGCCGGTGGAATTTCGGACGGAGTGGCTCGACGACCTGACGGCCGGCCTGGGGTTGATCTTCGGCATCGCCGCGCTGCTGGCCGGCGGCTACTTCCTGCTGCGCTCGGCCGAGCCCAGGGTGGGGCTGGCTCCGGAGGATGAGCAGCGGCTGCGCGCGCTGTTAGAGGTGCACGGCCGGGCTGACTCGCTGGGCTACTTCGCGCTGCGGCGGGACAAGTCCGTAATGTTCTCGGCGTCCGGGAAGTCCGCGGTGGCCTACCGGGTGCTCGCGGGTGTGGCGCTGGCCTCCGGGGATCCGTTGGGTGACGTGGAGGCGTGGCCGGGGGCGTGCGGCGCTTTCCTGGCGCAGTGCCAGCTCTACGGCTGGGTGCCGGCGGTGCTGGGCTGCTCGGAGCAGGGCGCGACGGTGTGGGCGCGCCACGGCCTGGACGCGCTGGAGCTGGGCGACGAGGCGGTCGTCGACGCCGGCACGTTCTCGCTGGAGGGCCGCCCGATGCGGGGCGTGCGGCAGGCGGTGGCGCGGACCCGCAGGGCGGGCTACGCGGTGCGGGTGCGCCGGCTGGCCGACATCCCGGCGGCGGAGGCCGCCTCGCTGGCGTCGCTGGCGGAGGGTTGGCGGGGCACGGAGACCGAGCGAGGCTTCTCGATGGCGCTGTCCCGCTTCGGCGACGTCACCGCGGATGGACGCTGTGTGATCGTCACGGCGGAGGCCGACGGGACGGTGCGGGGACTGCTCCAGTTCGTGCCGTGGGGGTGCGACGGGCTGTCGTTGGACCTGATGCGCCGCGACCGCGACGTGCCCGACAACGGCCTGAACGAGCTGATGATCGCCGACGTGCTCGCCGCCTGCTCCGGCCTGGGCGTGCGCCGGGTGTCGCTGAACTTCGCGATGTTCCGGGCCGCGCTGGAGCGGGGGGAGCGGATCGGGGCCGGCCCGGTGGCGCGGCTGTGGGCTCGGCTGTTGCGGGTGGCGTCGCGGTGGTGGCAGATCGAGTCGCTCTACCGCTTCAACGCCAAGTTCTCCCCGTCGTGGCTGCCCCGGTACCTGCTGTTCGGGTCGGTGCGCGACCTGCCGCGGATCGCGGTGGCGGCGTTCGAGGCCGAGGGCTACGGCGGTCGGCCGCCCGCCCTGCTGCGCCTCATGCGCCGGTAGCAGCCCCAACACCGCTCGGCGCACGCTCAGCACGCCGCTCGGCGCACGCTCAGCACGCCGCGAAGGAACTCGTGCGGTGGCGCGACGCGCTCGCCCCGGCCGCCCGCCCCGGCCTCGCCGGTGTACCCTGATCCTTCGGTGGCCGCGAGGCCCCGGGAGGCTTCGCCTAGTCCGGTCTATGGCGCCGCACTGCTAATGCGGTTGGGGGTCAGCCCCCTCCCGGGTTCAAATCCCGGAGCCTCCGCGGCACAACTGAACAGGCGCTCGTAGCTCAATGGATAGAGCATCTGACTACGGATCAGAAGGTTGGGGGTTCGAGTCCCTCCGAGCGCGCTCTCTGAAATTGCATACTGACCAGTGCGTTTATCGTTCGTCCGGGCTTGCTGTGCTCGTCGGTATCGATCTCGGTCCACGGTCCGGTCCACGAGGCGTGTTAGCTTGCTCGACCATGAGCGCCGAGGGTGAGGCTTCCAGGCCACGTCAGCGCGGCAGCATCCGCCGCCGCGCTCGCTGCCTGGAGGTGCGGGTGTCCGCCGGTGAGGACCCGGCGACCGGCGAGCGCATCGTGCTCGTCGAGAGCGTCCCCATCGACAAACCCGGCAGCGAGGCATCGGAGCGGGCCGCGATGCGAGCGGCGGAAAAGGTCCGGACCCGGTTGCTCGCCGAGGCCGACTCGCTCAAAGTCGCCCGGACGCGGTCAACGCTGGCCGCTCTGCTTGACCGCTGGCTGCCACAGCACGAGGTCGACCCGACGACGCGGATGAACTACGAGTCGCAGATCCGCAACTACATCAAGCCGAACCTCGGCGATATTCCCCTCGTGCTGTTCGTGCGCGACGCGCCGGAGCGGCTCGAAGGGTTCTATGCGCGGCTGCGGCGCTGCCGCCAGCTTTGCTCAGGCAAGCCGTTCGTCGAGGCCCACGTGCTCGACGGGCCGCACCGCTGCGGTGAGGCGGGCTGCCGCGCCCACGTGTGCCGGCCGTACTCGGCCTCCAGCGTGCGCCAGATCCACGCGATCCTCAGCGGTGCGCTCAGCGCCGCGGTGCGCTGGGGGTGGATCGGCTACAGCCCGATGCCGGCGGTCAAGGCGCCCAGCAAGAAGCGGCCGGCTCCGCGGCCGCCGAGCCCGGCGCAGATGGCGCGGATCGTCGCGGGTGCCTACGAGGGGTCGAGTGAGTGGGGTCTGTACGTGTGGCTCTCGGCGGTGACCGGCGCCCGCCGCGGTGAGGTCGTCGCGTTGCAGTGGGACGACGTCGACCTGGAGGCCGGGATGGTGCGGCTGGACGAGAACTACGTCCGCGCGCTGGATGGGATGCTCCTCAAGGACACCAAGACCCACCAGATGCGCCGGGTCTCGATCGACCCGCCGACGGTGGCGCTCCTGCGCGCGTACCGGGCCGAGTGCGCGGCGCGGCTGCGGCTGCTCGGTCTGCCCCTCACCGGCAGCACGTGGCTGTTCTCGGCCAAGCCCGACCTCAGCCGGCCGCGGGATCCGAGCGCGGTGACCCGCCGCTACGGCCGGCTGGCTGAGAAACTCGGCATCGACACCCTGCTCAAGGAGCTGCGGCACTACTCCGCGACCGAGCTGCTCACCGCTGGTGTGGACCTGCGCACCGTCGCCGGTCGCCTCGGCCACGGCGACGGCACCACCACCCTGCGCCACTACGCAGCCTGGGTGGGCTCAGCCGACCAGACAGCCGCGCGGACGATCGGAGCCCGCATGCCGCACAGTGCGACACCGAGGGCGGAACCTCGAACCAACAACCACGCCGACCGTTGACGTCAAACCGGAGGGACCGGAACCACCTCAGCGCCTGATGTCAACGAAGCTGGTCAAGGTAGTCCTTGAACTGATCAGCGAGTGAGCCGAGCAGCAGGCGACCTTTCTCAGGGGTTGCGAGGGACGGCCGACCAATTACTCCTGACTCTGAGTAGCCCGCCACGCCGACCGTGAGAAGATGGCGCCGATCATCCGCGACCTGGTGTGTGCCGTCGAGCCACCGTCCTGCGCCGCATCGGAACCTGAGATGAAGTCCGTTGGACGATCTTGACGGTCACGACGTCTACCACCTGCTTGGGATATCCGACACCGCGACCGACGACAAAATCAGGTTGGGGGGGGGCGCCGACGGCGGTGAGTTCTCAGCATGCTCGGCCTGGCGGCCGCTTGGTGGGTCTCCGCCGACGCCGTCGGCTGGCTGATCCGTGTGCGTGCGGGGGTAGTTGAGGTGGCGGTAGAGGGGTAGAGCGGGTGACGCTGACGATCTCGGCGATCCGCGCGACGGTGTTGGGTGCGTTGGTCGTAGAGCGCTCGGGCGGTGGCGAGATTGAGCGGCCGGCCGCCTTCGCGGCCGCGGGCGCGTGCGGCTGCCAGGCTGTGCTGGTCGTAGCCGATGAGTGCCATGCCGGGACTGCCGCGGAAACCCCTGGCAAGGGGTTCGTGGCGCGACGTTGATTGCGGACACGGGTTGTCGGATCTGTCGGTGCTACGAGACTGCACGTCATCAGGCAGATATGGGCGGCGACACCAGTCTGCTGTGTGTCGACCGCTGGTCTCCGGCTGTGGAGCGCGGGGGTGCCGAGCGCTGTACCACCCCACCTGGTCAGGGCTTGTGGCCCACTCCGCAAAGAACCCAGGTCGGGAACCTGTTGTACTGCGAGGCGAACCAGGTGGGGTCGCAGGCCGTGGTGGTGGGGCGCCAGCCGGGCAGGGAAACCAGGCCGGGCTCGACCAGCTCAAGGCCGTCGAAGAAACGCAGGATCGCCTCCCGGGCGCGCGTCGTCACCCCCGTCAGTCCGGCCTGCTGATATTCCTCCACAACCTGGTCGAGGGGCTCTTGTGTGAGGCCGTGGGAGATGACGAGGTAGCTGCCAGG
>JAVKSM010000066.1:0-17413 GCA_039583705.1 Pseudonocardiaceae bacterium | reverse complement strand
CTAGTGGTCGCGCCTGGATCTCCGGCATGCACCGACGAACCTCCATGCGGGACCACTGAGACACCACCGTGGCGCGACCCCCCGCAGATGGCCTTGTCCCAGGGGCGGAACGGGTGTGAGATCGGTCGCACAGCGTGGCGAATCGCGGAGGTGATCCTGTGGCAGTTCGAGGAGGCGATGGCAGCGGCGGCGATCAGGTCGCGGCCGCCGGGCCGACCACGGTGCGCAACGTCGTGCTGGTGGGGCCGTCGGCCGCCGGCAAGACCACTCTCGTGGAGGCCCTGCTGGCCGCGACCGGGACGATCCCGCGAGCGGGCTCGGTCACCGACGGCACGACGGTGTGCGACTACGACCCGGCAGCGCAGCGCCAGCAGCGTTCCGTCGCGCTCGCGGTCGCTCCGCTGCACCATCAGGGCGTGAAGATCAATCTGGTCGACACGCCCGGATACGTGGACTTCGTCGGCGAGCTGCGGGCCGGGCTGCGCGCCGCCGACGCCGCGCTGTTCGTGCTCTCCGCCGCCGAAGGCGTGGACGCCGCTACGGTCGCGCTGTGGGAGGAGTGCGCCGCGGTCGGCATGCCGCGCGCCGTGGTGATTGCGCGCATGGACCACCAGCGGGCCGACTACGACGCCGTGCTGGCCGCCTGCCGGGAGGCCTTCGGAAACGGCGTGCTCCCGCTGTACCTGCCGGTGGGTGACGGCGCCGGGGCGGTCACCGGGCTGGTCGGGTTGCTGTCGCGCAAGCTGTTCGACTACTCGGCCGGCTTCCCGCCCCAGGTGGCCGAGCCGGAGGCGGGCGAAGCCGAGATGGCGGGCGCCGCCCGCGACGAGCTCATCGAGGGGATCATCGAGCAGAGCGAGGACGAGGCGCTCATGGAGCGTTACCTCGCCGGTGAGGAGACCGACGCCGACACCCTCGTCACCGACCTGGAGACAGCGGTGGCGCACGGCTCGTTCCATCCGGTGCTGCCGCTGTGCGCCACGACCGGGGTAGGCCTCGCCGAGCTGCTCGAGGTGCTCGTCGGCGCCTTCCCTTCGCCGCTGGAGCACCCGTTACCGGCGGTGCGCGCGGTGGACGGCGCTGAGCACGACCCGTTGACCGTCGACCCGGCGGGGCCGCTCGCCGCTACCGTCGTGCGCACCACCGCGGACGCCTACGTCGGCCGGGTCTCCCTGGTTCGGGTGTTCTCGGGCACGCTGCGCCCGGAGGGCACCGTGCACGTCTCCGGGCACGGCATGACCGGGCGCGGGCACGAGGACCACGACGCGGACGAGCGGGTCGCCCACGTCTACTCCCCGCTCGGCGTCACCCTGCGAGAGATGCCACACTGCGTCGCGGGGGACATCTGCGCGCTGACCAAGCTCGGCTCCGCCGAGACCGGCGACACGGTCTCCGACCCGGCCAACCCGGTGCTGCTCGCTCCGTGGGACGTCCCGGAGCCGCTGCTGCCGGTGGCGGTGGTCGCCCACAGCCGCGGCGACGAGGACACCCTGGCCCGCAACCTGTCCCGACTGGTCGCGGCCGACCCGACGCTGCGGCTGGAGCGCAACGCCGAGACCCACCAGATGGTGCTGTGGTGCATGGGCGAGGCGCACGCCGACGTCGTGCTCTCCAAGCTCCGCGCGGGTGGGGCGGAGGTGGACACCGAACCGGTGCGGGTGGCGCTCCGGGAGACCTTCGCCGCCGCCGGCAAGGGCCACGGCCGCCACGTCAAGCAATCCGGCGGGCACGGTCAGTACGCGGTATGCGACATCGAGGTCGAGCCGCTGCCGCGCGGCACCGGGTTCGAGTTCGTCGACCGGGTGGTCGGCGGGGCGGTGCCGAACCAGTTCATCCCCAGCGTCGAGAAGGGCGTCCGGGCACAGATGGCCCGCGGGCTGACGACCGGGAACCCCGTCGTGGACATCCGGGTGACGCTGGTGGACGGCAAGGCCCACAGCGTCGACTCGTCCGACGCCGCCTTCCAGACCGCCGGCTCCCTCGCACTCAAGGACGCCGCGGCGACCACCCGCACCCTGGTGCTGGAGCCGTTGAACGAAGTGGCGGTGCGGATCCTCGACGAGCACCTCGGCGCCGTGTTGGGCGACCTGTCCTCCCGTCGGGGTCGCGTGCTGGGCACCGAGGCGGGCGGAGCGGGGCGGACCGTGGTGCGGGCGGAGGTCCCCGCGACCGAACTGCTGCGTTACGCGGTGGACCTGCGAGCGCTGACGTCGGGCACCGCCACGTTCACCCGGCGGTTCGCCCGCTACGAGCCGCTTCCGGAGGCGCTCGCCGCGACAGCCCGATGAAGATGCGGGCGTTCCAGATGCAGTACCTTTCCCTGACCGCCTACCTCAAGCGCCAGCTTGAGGAGCTCGCCAGCAAGCCGACGATGGCCGAGTGGCTCGGCCGGATCGAGCGACGCTCCGGTGGCCCCCGGCCGACGACAGAGGAGATCGTCCAAACGATCCGCGAGGCGCGGGACGCCGACGACCCGCGAGAGTGGGGGTGAGCAGCCGGCGCACCGAGATCGTCATCGACGCGTCGGCGCGCGGCTGACCCGATCTCACGGCCACCAGGCCGACGTCGAATGCTACCCCTGCGGCTGACCACCAGCACCAGGTGGGACGGACATCTCACTACCAGCCGCGGGTCGCGAGCCGCTGCTGCGGGGCGAGGTCACCGACCTCGATCCCGGCCATCGCCGGACCGAGGCCCCGGGAGACCTTGGCGATGACGTCTGGGTCGTCGTGGAAGGTGGTCGCCTTGACGATCGCCTCGGCCCGCCGCGCCGGGTCCCCGGACTTGAAGATGCCGGAGCCCACGAACACGCCCTCGGCGCCGAGCTGCATCATCATCGCCGCGTCGGCCGGGGTCGCGATGCCGCCGGCGGTGAACAGCACGACCGGCAGCTTGCCGGTCTCGGCGACCTCCCGGACCAGCTCCACCGAGGCCCGCAGCTCCTTGGCCGCCGCGTACAGCTCGGTCTCCTCCAGCGTCGATAGCCGGCGCAGCTCGGCCCGGATCGAGCGCATGTGCCGGGTGGCCTCGACGACGTTGCCGGTCCCGGCCTCACCCTTGGAACGGATCATTGCCGCACCCTCGGAGATCCGTCGCAGCGCCTCGCCCAGGTTCGTGGCGCCGCAGACGAACGGCACGGTGAAAGCCCACTTGTCGATGTGGTGCGCCTCGTCGGCCGGAGTGAGCACCTCGGACTCGTCGACGTAGTCCACGCCGATCGACTGGAGCACCTGCGCCTCGACGAAGTGGCCGATACGGGCCTTGGCCATGACCGGGATGGACACCCACTCGATGATCCCGGCCACCATGTCGGGGTCGGACATCCGGGCGACACCGCCTTGCGCGCGGATGTCGGCCGGCACCCGCTCCAGCGCCATCACGGCCACCGCTCCGGCGTCCTCGGCGATCTTGGCCTGCTCCGGGGTGACCACGTCCATGATCACGCCGCCCTTGAGCATCTCGGCCATGCCCCGCTTGACCCGCGCGGTGCCCTGCTCTCTGATGCCCACGAGAGGACCCTTCCTTGTCCGGTGGCGCTCCGCCACCGAGTCTACGACCGGCGGCGGCGCGCCCGTGGCGGCCAATCCGAGCTCACCAGACCGACCTGCTCACGCCGTCCCAGCCGCCGTCGACGACAGCGGGCAGCAGCTCGCCGAGTTGGCGCGGGTAGACGGTCTCCGCCGTGCCGGCCAGCTCCGCCGCACTCCACCAGCGGTACCCCAGCATCCCCCGCGCCTCCTGGCCGCTCATCCCGGCCGTGTCCACGCGGGTGTCCTCGACACGGGCCAGGAAGAACGCCTCCCGCCCGCAGCAGGCCGCGCCACCGACGGTGAAGACGAAGTCCCGACGCCAGAGCGGTCCGACGAGATCGCCGGCTACCACCCGGATCCCGGTCTCCTCGTGCACCTCCCGCACCGCAGCCGTCCACTCGTCCTCCCCCGCCTCGACGCCGCCGCCGGGCGTGAACCAGTAGGTCTCCTGCGGCAGGGCCGGGTCGGCGCAGGCGAACAGCAGCACCCGGCCGCCCGGCTCCAGCAGCAGCACCCGGGCGGCCGCCCGGTCCGTGGCAGCGGCCTCGCCGAGGCGTGGCTCCGGCTCGGCGATCTCGAAGTACCGCGGTGTCGGCGCCGTGCCGGCGAGCCGCAGCCACCGCACCAGCCGGGTGCGGCGCAGCGCGCGGGTGTCGCGGACCGCGTCGTTGTGCACCCTGCGGGCGAGTACCACCCGCTGCTCGGCGTCGTTCAGCTCGGCGAGGAGGTACGGCGGCAGCGGGGCGCGGTCCACTCGGGCGAGATGGGCGGCCAACGCGTTCTCCCTGGCCTCCCGCAGCTCCCGCGCGTCCGGGGGTACCGCCTCGGCGGCGGCCGCCGCCGCACGCAGGTCGCCGCGCTGCGGATCGGGCAGACCACCAACCGCGGCGACCGCCCTGGCCACCACCGCCCGGCGGTCCAGCGCCGCGAGCAGCGCGGCGCTGGCGGCGTCGGTGCGCACGTGCAGCCGGTCCAGCCGGTTGGCCCGCAGCGCGGTGAGCCCCGCGAGTGCCACGAGGAGCACGACCGACGCGGCCACCAGCGCGACGACCACAGCGCTCATGCCTCGATCCTGATCGGCAGGTCTCGCGCACTCACCGACGGACATCGAGGTCGACCACCGGGCTCCGCCTCGGAAACCCGGCGCGGGTCGGCGGCCACCGCGGCTTCGTAGACCCGCAGCACCTCGGCGGCCACGATCGACCAGTCGTAGCCGGCGACCCGGTCCCGCCCCGCGGCGGCCAGCCGTGCTCGGCGGAGCGGGTCGTCGAGCAGCGCGGCGAGGGCGTGGGCCGTCGCCGTGGCGTCCCCGACCGGGACCAACACGCCCGCCCCGCCGTCGCCGAGCACGCGGCGGAACGCGTCGAGGTCACTGGCCACGACCGGCGTCCCCGCCGCCATCGCCTCAGTCAGCACGATGCCGAAGCTCTCCCCGCCGGTGTTGGGCGCGCAGCAGACGTCCATGCCGCGCAGCGCGGCCGCCTTGGTGGCCTCGTCGACGGCTCCGAGCAGCTCCAGCCGGCTGCCGAGCCGGGGTCCGGCCGCCCGCCGCAGGGCGTCCCGGTCACCCCGGCCGACGACGAGCAGACCCAGGTCCGGGCGCCCCGGGGCGAGGCGTCGCAGCGCGTCGAGCAGCACCGGCATGCCCTTGCGCGGCTCGTCGAAGCGTCCGACGAAACCGACCGTCCCTCCCGGCCGCGGGTAGCCCGGCAGCGGTCGGGCTCCCGCGAAGAACGCGACGTTCACCCCGTTGGGAATCACCAGGGCGTCACCGCCGAGGTGTTCGACCTGCACCCGCCGCGCGAGCGGGGACACCGCGATCCGCGCGGTGACCTTCTCCAGCAGCGGCCGCAGCACCGGCTGGAACGCGGTCAGCGTGCGGGAACGGGGCGTCGCGGTGTGGAAGGTGACGACGATCGGGCCGTCCGCCACCGCCAACGCGAGCATCGACAGGCTGGGAGCCGTCGGCTCGTGCAGGTGCAGCACGTCGAAGTCGTAATCGTGGATCCAGCACCGGACCCGGGCGAATGACACCGGTCCGAAGCGCAGCCGCGCCACCGAGCCGTTGTAGCGAACCGGGACGGCCCGCCCGGCCGGTGTGACGAAGTCGGGCAGCGCGGTGTCCTCGTCGGCCGGCGCGAGCACGTCGACCTCGTGACCGAGGCGCAGCAACGCCCTCGCGAGGTCCGCGACGTGCGCCTGCACCCCGCCCGGCACGTCGAAGGAGTAGGGGCAGACGATCCCGATCCTCACCCCGCAGCCTCCTCGACCGGGTCAGCCTGCCGGTCGGCGGGCAGGTCGGCCGGCCACAACCGCGCCAGCATGTGCCAGTCCGCCGGGTGCGCGGCGATGTCGGCGGCGAAGGCGTCGGCCAGCGTCTGGGTGCTCGCGGGCACCGCGGGCGGCCCCGGAACCGGCACCGGCGGGTGGATTCGGAAGCCCCAGCCGTCCGGGGTGAACCAGCAGCCGACCGGCAGCAGGGCGGCGCCGGTGGCAGCGGCCAGCCGAGCCGGTCCGGCGGGCATCCGGGTCGGTTCACCGAAGAACCGCACCGGCACGCCCGACCGGTGCAGGTCGCGGTCGGCGAGCAGACACACCACCCGGTTGGCCCGCAGCCGGGCCGCCAGGACGGGGAACGGCGCGGCGGCGCCTGTCATCGGCAGGATCTCGAACCCCAGCGACTCGCGGTAGGCGACGAACCGCCGGTACAGCGACTCCGGCCGCAGCCGCTCGGCGACCGTCGTGAACCCACCGCAGCGCCCGACCAGCCAGACCCCGGCGAGGTCCCAGTTCCCGGAGTGGGGCAGCGCGACCACGGCGCCACGCCCAGCGTCCAGCGCGGCGTCCAGCCGAGCCTGCCCGCTGACCGCCGGGTCGAGATCGCGGCGCAACGCGACGTGGTCCATCGACGGCAGCCGGAACGCCTCCCACCAGTAGCGGGCGTAGGAGCGCATGCCGTCCCGCACCAGTTCGTCCAGCACCTGCTCTGGAACCGAGGGGCACACCCGGCGCAGGTTGGCCCGCAGTTGGCGGGCACCGGCCCCGCCGCGGCGGGTCGCGAGGTCGGCGCCCGCCCGGAACAGCGCCGCTGTCGGTGCCGCCGGCGCGCCACGTACCAGCCGCCAGCCCGCCGCGTAGCCCAGGTCGACAGCACGCTTCTTGGCTGTGTCCAGGGCCGTGCCGACGGCTCGACCCTGCCAGCCGGTCTCGCTCACCCTGCCTCCCGTGCGCTGCGCCACACCGCGGCGACCCGCTGGCCCACGGTCACCGCCGACCCGGCGGCCAGCAGCCACAGGGCGACGTCGAGCGCATGCGCCACCCCGAGCCCCTGCAACCCGGTGCCGACCAGCGCGACGATCAGCCGTTCGGGACGCTCGACGAGCCCACCCTCGGCGTGCAGCCCGGCGGCCTCGGCACGGGCCCTGACGTAGGAGATGACCTGCCCCGCGACGAGACAGATCAGAGCGGCGACACCGAGCGGCCGGTCGTCGCCGATGCCCAGGGACCACCACACCAGAGCGGCGAACAGCACGCCGTCGGCGATCCGGTCGCACACCGAGTCCAGCACACCGCCGAAGGCGCTGGTGACCCCGCGGGAGCGCGCCATCGCCCCGTCCACCATGTCGAACAGCACGAAGACCGTCATCACGACGGTCGCGGCGAACAGGTGACCAGTCGGCACCAGCCCCACCGCGCCGGCCACCGTGCCCAGCGTGCCCGTCACCGTCACCGCGTCGGGGGTGAGGCCGCGCGCCACGAGCCACGCCCCGACCGGGTCGGTGGCGCGGCGGATGGAGGCACGAACGAACAGGTTGAGCATCGGACTATCGGAGAGGCGACCGGGATGCGAACAGGATATCGGTCAGGAGATCCGCTCCCAGGTCTCGGCGAGGCGTTGCCGGGTCTCGGCGAGCAGCTCCGGGATGACCTTCGTCTGGCCGACGACGACGATGAAGTTCGCGTCGCCGCCCCAGCGCGGCACCACATGCTGGTGCAGGTGTTCGGCGAGCGAGCCACCCGCGACCGCACCGAGGTTGAGGCCGATGTTGAACGCGTGCGGCGCCGAGGCCGCCCGCAGCACTCGCAACGCCTGCTGGGTGAAGCCCATGAGCTCGACCGACTCGGCAACCGTCAGCTCGTCGAGGTCGGCAACGTGGCGGTAGGGCACCACCATGAGGTGGCCCGGGTTGTAGGGGTGCAGGTTGAGCACGGCGTAGACGCACTGCCCTCGTGCCAGCACCAGCCCCTCGGCGTCGTCCAGCTCCGGGATGCGGCAGAACGGGCAGCCGCCGTCGAGCTCCCGGCCGGTGTCGGCCTCGCCCTTGATGTAGGCCATCCGGTGCGGTGTCCACAGCCGCCGGAAGCCGTCGGGCGTGCCGACTCCCGGTTGCTCGACGAGCTCTGGCTCCGGCGACTCGCTCACCCGCCGTCCACCCGGAACGACTCAGCGTCGGGCGAGGCGTTGTCCCGCCGACGGACCCAGCCCGTGATCGCCGCCACCGCGTCGGACACCGGGACCGTGTTGCGCTGGCTGCCGTCGCGGAAGCGGAACGACACCGCCCCCGCCGCGACGTCGGCCGCGCCGGCAAGCAGCAGGAACGGCACCTTCTGCGTGGTGTGGGTCCGGATCTTCTTCTGCATCCGCTCGTCGCCGGTGTCCACCTCGACGCGGATCCCGGCCTCCCGCAACGCTTTCGCCACCTGGTGCAGGTGCTCGACGTGTTCGTCGGCGATCGGGATGCCCACCACCTGCACCGGCGCCAGCCACGCCGGGAACGCCCCCGCGTAGTGCTCGGTGAGGATGCCGAAGAACCGCTCGATGGACCCGAAAAGCGCACGGTGGATCATGTACGGGCGCTTGCGGGTGCCGTCCGCGTCCTGGTAGCTGATGTCGAAGCGTCCGGGCTCCTGGAGGTCGACCTGGAGTGTGGCGAGCTGCCAGGGCCGGCCGATGGCGTCTGTGACGTGCACGTCGATCTTCGGGGCATAGAAGGCACCCTCGCCGTGCGCGATCCGGTACGGCAACCCGGCGCGGCGCAGCGCCTGCTCCAGCGCCGTCTCCGCCTCGTCCCACTCCGCGACCTCGCCGACGAACTTCTCCGGCCGGGTGGACAGCTCGGCGGTGAAGCCGACCAGCCCGAAGTCGGCGAGCAAGCCGATGACGAACGCCAGCAGGCTCACCAGCTCGTCCGGGAGCTGTTCGGGAGTGCAGAAGATGTGGGAGTCGTCCTGGGTGAAGCCCCGGCAGCGCGTCAGCCCGTGCACCACGCCAGAGCGCTCGTAGCGGTAGACCGTGCCGAACTCGAACAGCCGCAACGGCAGCTCCCGGTAGGACCGACCGCGCGAGCGGTAGATCATCAGGTGCCCCGGGCAGCTCATCGGCTTGACGTAGTAGTCCTGGCCCGGCCGGCGCACCTTGCCCTCGGCGTCGACCTCGGCGTCCAGGTGCATCGGTGGGTACATGGCGTCGGCGTACCACTCCAGGTGCCCGGAGGTCTCGAACAGCGCGGCCTTGGCCAGGTGCGGGGTGTAGACGAACGCGTAGCCGGCCTCCTCGTGCCGGCGCCGGGAGTAGTCCTCCATCACGCGTCGCACGGTGCCGCCCTTGGGATGCCACACCGCGAGCCCGGAGCCGATCTCGTCGGGGAAGCTGAAGAGGTCCAGCTCACTGCCGAGCCGGCGATGGTCGCGGCGCTCAGCCTCGGCGAGGCGGTGCAAGTGCTCTTCGAGCTTCTCGGCCGACTCCCAGGCGGTGCCGTAGATCCGCTGTAGCTGGGGGTTGCGCTCGTCACCGAGCCAGTAGGCCGCGGCGGTGCGCATGAGCTTGAACGCCGGCAGGTGGCGGGTGGTCGGCACGTGCGGGCCGCGACAGAGGTCGCCCCAGACGCGCTCGCCGGTGTGCGGGTGCAGGTTGTCGTAGACGGTCAGCTCGCCGGTGCCGACCTCCATGACCTCGCCGGTGTCCACCGAGTCCGGGGCCGAGGCCTTGCGGTCGACCAGCTCGAGCTTGTAGGGCTCGCCGGCCAGCTCGGTCCTCGCTTGGCCCATGTCGGACAGCACCCGGCGGGAGAACCGCTGGCCGCTCTTGACGATGGCCCGCATCCGCTTCTCGAACGCCGCGAGGTCGTCCGGGGTGAAGGGGCGGGCGACGTCGAAGTCGTAGTAGAACCCGTCCGCGATCGGCGGTCCGATCCCCAGCTTGGCCTCCGGGAAGGCCTGCTGCACGGCTTGGGCGAGGACGTGGGCGGTGGAGTGGCGGATCACGCCGCGCCCGTCCGGGCTGTCCGCGGCCACCGGCTCCACCTCGACGGTCTCCGCCGGCGCCCAGCTCAGGTCCCGCAACGTCCCGCCGCTGTCGCGGACGACGACAACGGCCTTCGGCCCGCTGGTCGGCAGGCTGGCCGCACGCACGGCGGCCCCGGCAGTCGTGCCGGCCGGCACCAGGACGGGCTCGGCGGGCGGGTCGGCGGCGGGCTGGGAGGACACGGGAATCCCTTCAGAAAGCGCTGATTCGGGCTCGGGCTCGCTCGGGCTCGCACCCGATGCTATCGGCGCCCACGCCCGGCCCGGAGGCCGGTTTCGGCACCGCGCACGCCGTCGCTGACCACGCCCCGATCCAGGTCACCCGGCGAGCTCGCGGACCCGCTCGATCAGCGCGACCCGTCCGGCAGCCGTGGCTGCCAGCGGGGTCACATTGAGCGTGGTGACCCCGGCTTCGGCGAACGCGGCCAGCCGCTCGCGCACGAACCCCTCCTGGCCGATCAGCGCGGTCTGTTCCAGCAGCTCCCGCGGCACGGCCGCCGCGGCCTCGTCCTTCCTGCCGTCCAGGTAGAGGTCCTGGATCCGCCGTGCGGCATCCTCGAAGCCGTAGTGGCAGGCGAGGTCGTTGTAGAAATTCTTGCCGCGCGCGCCCATCCCGCCGACATAGAGCGCGATCGTCCGCCGGTAGCCCTCCAGCAGGTGTCCGACGGCCTCACCGATCGCCAACGGGGCCTGGGCGACGATGTCGAGGACGCCCAGCTCGGGGTCACGTCCGGCCCGCCCCTGCGCCAGCGCCTCGCCCCACACCTGGCCGGCCCGCTCCGGCAGGAAGAACGTCGGTTCCCAGCCCTCGGCGATCTCAGCGGTCAGCGCGACGTTGCGCGGCCCGATCGCCGCGATGACGATCGGAATCCGGTCCCGCACCGGGCGGTTGACGAGCTTGAGCGGCTTGCCCAGCCCGGTGCCCTGCTCGGCGGGCAGCGGGATCGTGTAGTGCCGGCCCTGGTGCACGACGCGCTCGCGCCGCCACACGCTTCGGCAGATCTCCACCAGCTCCCGGGTGCGCCCGAGCGGCGCGGCGTATGCCACCCCGTGGAAGCCCTCGATCACCTGCGGGCCGGAGGCCCCGATACCCAGGGTGAAGCGCCCACCGGAGACGTAGTCGAGCCCCGCGGCGGTCATCGCCGTGAGCGTGGGGGTCCGCGTGTAGAGCTGCAGGATCCCGGAGGCGATCTGCACTCGCTCGGTGCGGGCCGCGATGTACCCGAGTTGGCTCACCGCGTCGAAGCCGTAGGCCTCGGCGACGAAGACGACGTCCAGGCCGGCCTTCTCGTAGTCGGTGAGCTCGGCGACCGTCTCGACGAAGCCGCCGCTGTAGCCCAGCTGCATGCCGACGCGCATCTGCCCTCCTCCAACCGGTCGCACCCGATGGTTGCGGTGGGACATCGTCGATCTTTCCAAGGCAGCCACTCGCTACCATAGGAGCCGGTCGGCATCCCCCCACCGCAGCGGAGTACGACGCAGCCGGGTGCCACGCGGGGGTACGGCCGGGGGAGGAGGTCACGCCGATGGTCTGGTCGGACGGCCAGCTTGCCGCGTTGGTCGACCAACTGGGCATCGACGTGGTCGCCATGGGCGCCGACAGCCGCATCACGCTCTGGAACGCCGAGGCCGAACGGCTCACCGGCTTCTCGGCCGGGCAGGCGGTCGGGGCACTGGCGACCGAGCTCGAGGAGCGGCTCGGTCACACGGAGGCGGGGCGTACCAGGTGTGGGACATGAGCTTCCACCCGGTGTGCTCACAGGACGGCCGCCTGCTCGGCGTCGGGGACGCCTTCCGCGACCCGGGTCTGCGCCGGCGGGACGCCGACACCGACCTCCCGCCGGGGGCGACCCTGGCTGCTCTACACCGACGGTCTCGTGGAGCGGCGCCAGCACAGCCTCGACGAGGGCACTGCCGGGCTCGCCGGGCTCGCAGCCAGGTCTGCCACCCTCCCACCCAAGGCGTTCTGCGACGACCTGCTCGCCAGCGTGACCACCGGCACCGGCGACGACATCGCTCTGCTGGGCCGTGCGGCCGCTGACCGGATGAGGAGACGAGGCTGGTCGCGTGAGGGCGCTGTTCGTCCCGAGTCCGGGCATCGGCCATGTCTTCCCGATGGTTCCGCTCGCGTGGGCCCTGCGCGCGGCTGGACACGACGTGCTGGTGGCGACGGCCGGGCCGGGGCTGGCGGCCGGTCAGGCCGGGCTGCCCGTGGTCGACGTGCGACCGGGCCTGGACCTCGCCGCGCTCCGTGCCGCCTACGTCCGCGACCACCCGGAAGCGGTCAAGAGGCTGACGACCCGGATCCGCGACGTCCGCACGATCGCTGCCCTGCTCGCGAGGATGTCGCGGATCCTGGTCGACGGGGTGATGGAGACGGCCCAGCGGTGGCGACCTGATCTCATCGTGGAGTCCCTGACGCAAGGGGCCGGGCTCGTGGCCGGCGGCAAGCTCGGAGTGCCCGTGATCGACCACGGCTTCGGCTTCGTGCGTAGTGAGGGCATGGCTGAGCTGCACCGGGAGAACCTGGCTGACGTGTTCGACCGCCACGGTGTCCGCGACCTGCCTCGGCGCCGACAGGTCATCGACGTGGCGCCGCCGAGCATGCTGGAGCCCCGGGCCGACGGCTTGGACGGCTTGGACGGCTTGGACGGCTTGCCCATGCGCTACGTTCCCTACAACGGCGGCGGCACGCTGCCACCCTGGCTGGACGCCAGGGGGCTGGGCGCCGGCACGAACCAGCCCCGGGTCACCGTCACGCTGGGCACCATGGCTCCGGCCATGACCGGGCTCGGTCCCGTCGAGCGGATCGTGGAGTTGGCCGACCATGTCGACGCCGAGTTCGTGCTTGCCCTCGACGATGCGGACCTGTCGGCCCTCCAGCCGCTTCCGAGCAACGTCAGGGCATCGGCCTGGCTACCACTGGGTGCGTTGCTGGAGACCAGCGACCTGGTGGTCCACCACGGCGGCGCCGGGACCACGCTGACAGCGCTGGCGCTCGGGACGCCGCAGATCGTCGTGCCCAGCGGCGCTGATCGCTACCTCAACGCCGAGGCCGTCGCCAGGCGCGCGGTCGGGGTGAGCGTGACCGACGACGATCTCACCGTCGAACTCCTCCACGACATGCTCAACGACCCGGCCTGGCGTTGCGTGGCCGACGAGGTTCGCGCTGAGATCGCCGCGATGCCCACCCCCGCCCGGCGAGTGCTCGACCTGGAGGAACTCGCCACACACCGGTAGCGATTCACTACAGGTGCCGCCGCACCGGAATCTTCGCGAACCACGGCGAGCCTCAGATCTCCGGAAGTAGCTCGTTGATATTACGGCTACTTGGCGAGGATCTGTTCAGCGGTGGCGGTCCACACGAACGGTTTCGGGTTGTCGTTGTTGGCTTTCAGGTAGTCCTCAATCGCGGCGATGAGGTCACCCACGCTGTGGAACACGCCCCGGCGGATGGCCTTGTCGGTCAGGTCCCGAAACCATCGTTCGACCAGATTGAGCCACGACGAGGAGGTGGGGGTGACGTGCAGGTGAAACCGTGGGTGTTCGGCCAGCCATTCCTTGACGTTGGCATGCTTGTGGGTGCCGTAGTTGTCGCAGATCACGTGGATCCGCAGTCCTTGGGGTACCTCGCGGTCGATGGTGCGCAGGAATTTCAAGAACTCGGCGTTGCGGTGGCGGGGCGCCCAGGCGCCGATCACCGTTCCGGTGAGCACGTTCAGCGCGGCGAACAGGGTGGTGGTGCCGTGACGCCTGTCGTCATGGGTCATCGTGCCGGCCCGGCCGGGCTTCATCGGCAGGGAGGGCTGGGTGCGGTCCAGTGCCCGGATCTGGCTCTTCTCGTCCATGCACAGCACTACGGCCTGGTCGGGCGGGTTCAGGTACAGGCCCACCACGTCGATGAGTTTCTCTTCGAAGTGGCGATCATTGGAGAGTGTGAAGGTCTTCACCAGATGGGGCTTGAGCCCCCGCGCCGACCAGATGCGCTGCACCGACGCCGGGCTCACCCCGACGCGTTGGGCCATCGACCGGCACGACCAATGCGTCGCACCCTCCGGTTTCGAGTGCAGCGTCAACTCCACGATCTCGGCGACCTTATCGTCACCGATAGATGGCTTGCGGCCTCGCCCTTGAGCCACCTCACCGAATCCGATCAGCCCGTCTCTCTCGAACTGGCCACGCCAGGCCAGCACCGTCGGACGCGATACCCCGACCAATTCGCTGATCTCCGAGTTCGACACGCCATCGGCGGCCAACAACAACACCCGGGCCCGTTGCACCACCCGGTGCGCCGCGGTCTGTGAATGGGACAAGGACCACAGGACTTCTCGCTGCCCATCGGATATCGCCAACGGCGCTGCTGCTCGGCTCATACCTCCCAGCATAACGCGCTATAAACTCATTTGCAAGACACAACACTCAGCACTCACTTCCGTCCCGAGTGTGCTGAACCGTTACTGGTTCACGAGACCGGCCAGCAGTATGCTAGCGTAAAGCGCGAGTACGCTCGCGATGAAGACGATCAGCAGGGTGGAGGCGCCGGTGGAGAGCACCAAGGGGCGGGTACTGGTCGATGGCGGCGCTGGCGCATTCGGGTCGGTCGGTGAGTAAGTGTCTCCGAACAAGCCTCTGGGGTAGCGGGAGGTGAGCAACAGGAAGTAAGCCTGGTAACGCACGTTGTAGCGCAGCACCGCGGCGTTCGCCTGGAACAGCGGCACGGGGGTGCGTCCGACAATGAGCACGGCCAACCATATGAAGGCCGCACACACCAGCCAGCCGTAGTTCACAATGGTGGCCACGAAAGCCGCAGGGATAACCAGGATGAGGCGGAAGAATACCGCCAGCCGGTTGAGCCGGGCCGGCTGCACCAGCAACCGCACCGGGTAGGTCGGGGCGGCGAACTCGAAGGGCGGGTACCGGTCGACCAGCAAGAGGGCGTACGCACTTACCCGGGTGGACCAGGCGAGGTAGCCGGACAGGAACTCCCCAGCCCACGCGGGCAGCCGGCCCAACGCGAGGGCCGCGAACCAGCCGATGAAGACCATCACGCCAGCCGCGATGTTCAACAGGTAGAGCACGATGAACTGCGGGATCAGGAGGACGACGCGGATCAGCACCGTCCAGCGTCGCTGCCGGCCCGGGTAGTCCACCTCGCACTCGGGAAACGCCGCCCTCGCCGGGTCGGTCGGCCTTGCTTCTACCAACATCACTCGACTCCCTTGCTTTCCGGTTCCTTATTCAAGATGGTGAGGACCTGCTCGGCGACACAGGTAGCGCTGGCAGGGTTTTGGCCGGTGACGAGCCGGCCGTCGCGTACTACCCAGGGGCTGAAGTTCGGGGCGCCGGTGTGCTTGGCGCCGTGTTGCTCAAGTTGGGCCTGCAGGAGGAACGGCATCTCGGCAAGCGCGTAGACCCGGGAAAGTCCCACATGGCGCCGTGGCCGCCGGCGTAGACAACGGCGTCGTAGTCGGCCGGGTCGATCTGGTCTGGGCGCAGCGTGTTCGTCAGCTTGACGCTCATCTCCGGGTCGTCGAGGAACGCTTGCTGCACCGAGTCCGACCGGTCGACGCCGTCCATCGGCGGCCGGCCTCCCCGCACCGAAATCAAGTCGACGGCGTAGCCGGCATTGATGAACACCTTCCATGAATGGGCCGCCTCGGGAAGGTAGAAGAGTGATCGTGCGGTCATTGTCGGCGGATTTCGAGTAAGCTCTGCGGGTAGCGGCCGGCGTGGATGGGAATGACCCGATGCAGTTGATAACCAGCGGCTGCCAGTAACGTTTCGTATTGATTCCGGGTTCGGGGGTGACCACCGAAGATCACCAGGTTGGCGAGGTTGAACAGGTGCAACAGAGAGTGCCCTGGCTGGGCCGGAAGTAGCACCTCGACCAGCAGCAGCGTGCCACCGGGGCGGCTCGCCCGGTGGCAGTTGGGCCACCGCTTGCGGGTCTCCGACCAGATGAGCGGTCAGGGCGTGCTCCGCGGCCTCGGCGGGGTTGAGCTGGTGGTCCAGCAGCACGGTGAATGCCGCGGTGTGCAGATCCGCGCGTGCCGGGGGGGCCAGGTCGTCATAGACGGCGTGGCGGATCAGCGCGTGGGTGAACTCGGCCCATCCCTGGCTGGCGTCCTGTAGCAGTCCGGCCAGGAACAGGCCCTCGAATTCGGCGGCGGCCTGAGGTGTGGACAGCCCGGCCATGTCGGCGGCAACGGTGGTGCGGAACCGGGTGCCGAGCACGCTGGCTGCCCGAACATAGCGTTGCGCGGTCGTTCCGGCCGCGAGGAACCGCGACAACAACAGCCGCCCCTGCGGCGGGTGGGCGCCCCGGCGCAACTCGACCGCGGCGTGCTCCAGCAGCAGCGGGTTGCCCCCGCAGCGGGTGACGGCCCGCTCGATCGCCTCGGCCGCGATCGGCTCGCCGACTTGTGCCCGTACCAGCGCCGCAGCGGCGCCGGGACTCAGCGCCGCCAGGTACTCGACCTCGGCGAGGCATTGGGCGGCCAGCTCACGAGCTGTGGTCAACGCGGCGGCCGGCCAGGGTCGCAGGGTGGCGATCACCGCCACCGGTAATGGTTCCAGTCGCCGACACAGCAGGTGGATGGCGGTCAACGAGTCCGGATCCGACCACTGCACATCGTCCAAGGCCAGCAGCAAGGGGTGTACGGCCGCTTCCCGAACCTCCCGAACGGTGGCGTAGAAGCGGGCCGCCGCAGCGATACTGTCCGGTTCGCTGGTCTGGGCCGACGCCGCGCCATTGGCCACCTGACCCCGGGGTCCCTGTCTCCGGCGGAGGTCCTCGAGGACCTGGCCGATCAGCCCGAAGGGCAACACCGTCTCCACCCGGTCCCCACCACCGACGCCGACGACGAATCGCGGCCGCGCCAGGGTGATCGCGTGGTCTAGCAGGGTGGTCTTGCCGAGACCGGCTGGTCCGACGATGAACAACGCCCCACCCCGCTCAGCACACGCGGCGTCCAGCAGGCGGGCCACCGCTGCCAGCACCCCGTCGCGCTCAACCAGCCCAGCGCCAGCCCCCGCAGGCTCTGTGACGGCATCCATACAGCCCGCCCTCTCGTGGGACGTCCTTATCGTGCGGGAAACCCCGACTAATAGAAACCACAGCGCCGTACTGGTGTCCACTGATTTCAGGGGGCTCCCCGACGACACCCACCCCGGCTCGCGCACACGCTGGTGCCCATGAATCCCGGTCCTCACCGGTGCAGCCGGCGCCGCGTCGAGCGGCGACCGGCATGCCGGATACCTAACCAACATCACCAACACTACCTACCGCTGGGCCGCTCAGCGGCCACGACGACGATCAGGACAATCGGTGGGCACCACAGCAGCCAGACCACTTGTCGCGGCGGCCGACGCGCCGCCCGGCGTGGCGTTCGCGCAGCTGCTTTACGGGGCCGGTCGTCTCCCAGGTTGTGGCCGTCACAGCCCGGCTGGGTCTCGCCGACTATCTCGGCCCCGCTGGTCCGGCACCGCCCTGGGCGACATCGCGCGCATCGCGGTGAAGGGGTGGGTGAACAAGACACTGCGACCGAACCTGGCCGACAAGAGCGTCCAGGACATCCTCA
>JAVKSM010000065.1:0-17581 GCA_039583705.1 Pseudonocardiaceae bacterium | reverse complement strand
GCTGGCGTCGCTACCTGCCGGTGCTCCGCTTGCCGTAGCGCTTCTCGAACCGCGCGACCCGGCCGCCGCTGTCGAGGATCTTCTGCTTGCCGGTGTAGAACGGGTGGCACGCCGAGCAGATCTCGACGTGGATCTTGCCGTCGGACTTGGTACTGCGGGTGGTGAACGCGTTGCCGCAGCTACAACTCACCTGCGTCTCGACGTAGTTCGGGTGGATGCCGCTCCGCACGATCGTCCTCTCCTCGCGGCCGCCGGATCCCGCCATGCAGCGGGCGCACCGCTGCCTCACCTCGGTCAGCCAGTCTGCCAGAACCGTAGACGGCGGGTGCAACGGCGCCCACCCGCGGATTGTTCCGCGGAGCCGTCAGTCGTCGTCCTTCCCCGGGGTGGTCTTGGCCACCTGCATCAGGAACTCGATGTTGGTGCGGGTCTTGCGGAGCCGGTCGAGCACCAGGTCGAGTGCCGCCTGCGGTTCCAGCGCGGCCAGCACCCGGCGCAGCCGGTGGTTCACCGCCAGCTCGTCCGGCGAGAGCAGCAGCTCCTCCTTGCGGGTACCCGACGGGTCGACGTCGATCGCCGGGAAGATCCGCTTGTCGGCGATCTTGCGGTCCAGCTTGAGCTCGGCGTTGCCGGTGCCCTTGAACTCCTCGAAGATCACGGTGTCCATCGTGGACCCGGTCTCGACCAGCGCCGTGGCGAAGATCGTCAGCGAGCCGCCGCCCTCGATGTTGCGCGCCGCGCCGAGGAACCGCTTGGGCGGGTAGAGCGCGGTGGAGTCGACGCCGCCGGACAGGATCCGGCCCGACGCCGGAGCCGCCAGGTTGTAGGCCCTGCCCAGCCGGGTGATCGAGTCCAGCAGCACGACCACGTCGTGGCCCATCTCGACCAGCCGCTTCGCCCGCTCGATGGAGAGCTCGGCGATCGTCGTGTGGTCCGACGGCGGGCGGTCGAAGGTGGAGGCGATGACCTCGCCCTTGACCGAACGTTGCATGTCGGTGACCTCCTCCGGTCGCTCGTCGACGAGCACGACCATGAGGTGGCATTCCGGGTTGTTCGTGGTGATCGCGTTGGCGATCGCCTGCAGGATCATCGTCTTGCCGGCCTTGGGCGGGCTGACGATCAGCGCGCGCTGACCCTTGCCGATCGGCATGACCAGGTCGATGACGCGGGTGGTGAGCACGTGCGGCTCGGTCTCCAGTCGCAACCGCTCGTTGGGGTACAGCGGCGTGAGCTTGGTGAACTCCGGCCGGTTACGGGCGGCCTCGGGCTCCAGCCCGTTGATGGTGTCCACCCGGACCAGCGGGTTGAACTTCTGCCGCTGCTGCTCGCCCTCGCGGGGCTGGCGGACCGCGCCAGTGATCGCATCGCCGCGTCGCAGGGAGTGGCGACGCACCAGCGAGAGAGACACGTAGAGGTCGTTGGGCCCGGCGAGGTAGCCGGAGGTCCGGACGAAGGCGTAGTTGTCGAGCACGTCGAGGATGCCGGCCACCGGCAGCAGCACGTCATCCTCGCGGATCTCGACGTCACCGCCGTCGCGGCGCTCGCCGCGCTCCCCGCGTTCACCGCGTTCACCGCGGTTGCGGCGGTTGCGGTCGCGGAAGCGGCGGCCGCGGCGGCCGCGGCCGGAGCCGTCGTCCTCGTCGTCGTCGTCGCGGGACGGACCCCCCTGGCGGACGTCCTGCCGGTTGTCCGGTCGGCTGTCCTGCCTGGTGTCGGGACGGTTGTCGGAGCGGTTGTCGGGACGGCCGTCATGGCGGGCCACCCGGTTCTCGCCGCGGTCACCGGACTCCCGTGGCTCGCGACGGCCGCCGTCCCGCTGGGCGCCTTCCCGCTGGATCCCCTCCCGCTGGATCCCCTCCCGCTGGGCACCCTCCCGCGGGAGCCCGTCGCGTTGGGCACCCTCCCGCTGGATCCCCTCCCGCGGGGCTGCCTCCCGCGTGGTCGTCTCCCGTGAGGTCGTCTCCCGTGGGGCTGCCTCCCGCGGGGCTGCCTCACGCCGGGCGCCCTGCCAGGGCTCGGCGTCGGCCCGCGACGCCGGTTGCTCGCCGGCAGCGGGGGCCTGGACCGCCTCAGATGCCTCCCCGCTACCGGATGAGCGCTCCTCGCTGCTGGTCACGGCCTCGTTCCCGGGGTCGGGAGCGCCATCGGGGCTGCCGGCGCTGCGCTGCCCCCGGTCCTGGGCGGCTCCGCTCTCGTCAGTGAACGGGAGCTCCTCGGCGGGGGCGCCACCAGACTGCTTCTCCTTGATCACGGTGATGAGCTCGCCCTTTCGCATCCCGGCCGTGTCGGGGATGCCGAGCTGACCGGCGAGCTCACGAAGGTCGGCGAGCACCATGCCGGACAGGCCGGCGCGGCGACGCATGCCGCTCCCGTTGGTGGCGGGTGCGTCGCTGGGCTCGGACACGGCAGGCTCAGCGAAGGGCTCCGCCACGGGGGCCGTCTCGGTGGTGATGGGGTGGGTCTCAGCCACGAAAGTCCTTCCTAACCGGGCCGAGCGGCTGGCTCGACCCAGCGGACTCGCCGCTCGCGGGGACGCAGAGCGGCACAATCGCAGCGCGGGATCCGGTCTGAGAGACCGACCCGCGGCCACGAAACATGTTCCAACGGTTCACGGCTGTGATCAGGTGCCGGCGCCCTCAGCGGATCAGATCTCGGCGGATCAGACCGACCGGGAGGACGGTGAGCGACCCGGGCGGAAGGCCCCGGGGGTGGCACCGACGCGGATCACGCGTGGCCGTTGCTCGCTGCCGAGCGTAGCCGCCCGGCGCACTAGCGGCAACAGCCGGGGCGGGCGCGGTATTCCCCACGCGTCCACCGCACGCCACGTAACGTCACGCCCGGCTTCACGAAACATCCGCCTGAGGCACCAAAACGTCCCCCTGTGGCACCAAACGTCCATCGGCGGCACTCGGGGCAGGGTCAGGTTTCGACGGTGACACCGGTCCGGTCGACGCCGACCGGGCACACCGTGAAATCGGCGAGCGGCAGGCCGTCGGGCAGGCCGCCCCCGGGTGGCAGCGCCAGCACGCTGGGCCCGGCTCCGGAGATCGCCGCTGGTACCCCGGCGGCCCGCAGGGTGTCGACGAGCTCCGCCGAGACCGGGTAGGCGGGCCGTCGGTAAGGCTGGTGCAGCCGGTCCTCGGTGGCGGCCATGAGCAGGTCGGGGCGGGCCGTGAACGCGTACAGCCCGAGTGCGGCGCGGCCCCCGGTGAACACGGCGTCGGCCAGCGGGACCAACGCCGGAAGCAGCCCGCGGGTCACCTCGGTCGACGAGGTCGCGTCGGCCACGAGCATGACCGGGGCCAGGTCCGGGTGCGGCTCCAGGCGCACCGCATGGAACCCGTCGGCTTCGGCCCAGGCCAGCGCCAAACCGCCGAAGAGGCTGGCGGCGGCGTTGTCGGCGTGCTTCTCGAACGACGCCGCCAGCCGCAGCACCGCGGTGTCGTCCAGCCGCGCCGCCCCGTCGGGCACGAGCGCCCGGGCGGCCACCGCCCCGGCGACCACGGCGGCCGCCGAGGAGCCCAGCCCACGCGAGTGCGGGATGGCGTTGCGGCACACCAGGCGCAGCCCGCGCGGTCGCTCCCCCAACGCGGCGAAGGTCGCCAGCGCCGCCCGCACGACGAGGTGGCGCCCGTCGGTCGGTACCCGACCTGCCCCCTCACCGGAGACCTCGACGCAGAGCCCGTCGGCCGCCAGGCCGAGCTCGACCTCGTCGTAGCGCTGCAGCGCCAAGCCCAGGGCGTCGAACCCAGGCCCCAGGTTCGCCGCGGAGGCAGGCACCCGCACCCGTGCCACCCCGGTCCTGGAGTTCACGTCAGCCTGAGCGCCAAGCCGACGGCGATGACGTCGCAGGGCAGCACGGTGGGCTCGGGCACCCCGGCGAGCGCGGTGACCGGGTCCTTGAGGCCATGCCCGGTGACCGTGCATACCACCAACGACCCCGGCGCCACTCTGCCATCGTCGACCAGGCGCAGCAGACCAGCCACCGACGCCGCCGAGGCGGGTTCCACGAAGACCCCCTCGCGGGCGGCGAGCAGCCGGTAGGCGGTGAGGATCGCCTCGTCGGTCACGGCCTCGAAAAGCCCGCCGGACTCGTCGCGGGCGGTGGTGGCTCCCTGCCAGGAGGCGGGCGCGCCGATCCGGATCGCGGTGGCGATCGTCTCCGGCCGCGCCACCGGCGCCCCGTGCACCAGCGGCGCGGCACCCGCGGCCTGGATGCCGATCATTCGTGGAGTGGCGGAAATCACGCCATCGGCCAGGTACTCGCGATACCCCCGCCAGTAGGCGGTGATGTTGCCGGCGTTGCCGACCGGAAGGCAGTGCACGTCAGGGGCGCGGCCCAGCACGTCGCACACCTCGAACGCCGCGCTCTTCTGGCCCTCGATCCGGGCCGGGTTCACGGAGTTCACGAGCGCGACAGGGTGCTCGACTGCGGTCTTGCGGGCGAGCTCCAGGCAGTCGTCGAAACTGCCGTCGACCTGGAGGACCCGCGCGCCGTGCGCCGTGGCCTGCGCCAGCTTGCCCAGCGCGATCTTGCCCTGCGGGACCAGCACCGCGCAGGTCAGCGGGGTCCGCGCGCAGTAGGCGGCTGCGGATGCGGAGGTGTTGCCGGTGGAGGCGCAGATCACCGCCTCGGCGCCCCGGGCCAGAGCGTCGGTGACCGCGACGGTCATGCCGCGGTCCTTGAACGACCCGGTCGGGTTACCGCCCTCGACCTTGAGCAGCACCTCGCAGCCGGTCAGCTCCGACAGGTGCGGGGCCGGCACGAGCGGGGTGCCACCCTCCCCGAGGGTGACCACCCGCCAGCCGGGCGCCACCGGCATTCGGTCCCGGTAGGCCTCGATCACACCCGGCCAGTCCGGCCATGCCGGTCGGGCCGGTCGGGTCGGCGCCGCGGGCGTCGTCACCCTTCCACCCCGATCGCTGTCACGGGACGGCCGAGCCCCTCCACCCGCAGCACGGAGTCGACACCGCGGACGGCGTCCCGGCGGGTGAGCGCGTCGACGGTGGCCCGCAGCGCCGCGTCCGGTGCGGAGTGCGTCACGATGACCAGTGTGGCGTCCCCGGAGCCTGGCTCGCCGCGGCCCTCCTGGCGCACCGCGGCGATGCTCACCCCGTGCTCGGCGAACACCCCGGCGACCTGGGCGAGCACGCCCGCGCGGTCGGCGACGTCAAGGCTGACGTGGTAGCGGGTCGGCGTCTCGCCCATCGGGCGCACCGGCAGGCCCGCGTAGGTCGACTCGCGCGGTCCCCGCCCCCCCGCCACACGGTTCCGCCCCCCCGCCACGCGGTTCCGGGCCACCGCCACCAGGTCACCCAGTACGGCGCTCGCGGTCGGCCCGCCACCCGCTCCCTGGCCGTAGAACATGAGCTGGCCGGCCGCCTCGGCCTCGATGAACACGGCGTTGTACGCCTCGCCGACCGCGGCCAGCGGGTGGCTGCGTGGGATCATCGCGGGATACACCCGGGCGGAGACGGACTCGCCGGCCGACGCGGGGACCCGCTCGCAGATCGCCAGCAGCTTGACCGTGCAGCCCAGCGTGCGGGCGGCGGCGACATCGGAGGCCGCGACCGCGCGGATGCCCTCGCGGTGCACGTCAGCGGCGGTGACCCGGCTGTGGAAGGCCAGCGAGGCGAGGATTGCCGCCTTCGACGCCGCGTCGTAGCCGTCGACGTCGGCACTCGGGTCGGCCTCGGCATAGCCCAGCCGGATGGCCTCCTGCAACGCCTCGGGATAGCTGGCGCCGGAGGCGTCCATCGCGGAGAGGATGTAGTTCGTGGTGCCGTTCACGATCCCGGCGACCCGGGTGATGCGGTCACCGGCCAGCGACTCCCGCAGCGGGCGCAGCAGCGGGATCGCGCCCGCCACCGCCGCCTCGTAGTACAGGTCCGCCCCCGAGGCGTCGGCGGCCTCCGCCAGCGCCGCGCCGTCCTCGGCCAGCAGTGCCTTGTTCGCGGTGACGACCGGCCGACCCGCCTTCAGCGCGTCGAGCAGCAGGCTGCGGGCGGGCTCGAGGCCCCCGATGACCTCGACGACGACGTCGACGTCCTCCCGGGCGACCAGCGCCGCCGCGTCGGTCGTCACGAGGTCGGGTGGGAGGTCGGGGTGGCGGTGGGGGCGTCGCACGGCGACCCCGGCCAGCTCCAACGGCGCGCCGACGCGGGCGGCCAGGTCAACGGCGTGCTGGCAGAGCAGCCGGACCACCTGTGTCCCGACCGTGCCGCAGCCCAGCAGTGCCACGCGGACCGCGGCGGTCACGGACCGGTCTCCAGGCGGAACACGTCCTCGACGCTCTCCCGGCGCAGCAGCACCCGCGCGTCGCCGTCGCGCACCGCCACCACCGCAGGCCGCGGCAGCAGGTTGTAGACGCTGGACATCGCATAGCAGTAGGCACCAGTGGCAGCGACGGCGAGCAGGTCGCCGGCAGCGATGTCGTCGGGCAGCCAGCAGTCGCGGACCACGACGTCGCCGGTCTCGCAGTGCTTGCCCACGACGCGACAGAGCGTCGGGTTGGCCTCGGCCCCGGCTGCCCTGGACACCAGCCGGCAGTCGTAGCTCGCGTCGTAGAGCGCGGTGCGTATGTTGTCGCTCATCCCGCCGTCGATGCTGACGTAGCACCGGCGCTGCCCGCCGCCCAGCTCGACGTCTTTGACGGTGCCCACGGTGTAGAGCGTGACCGTGCCGGGCCCGGCGATCGCCCGGCCCGGCTCGACGGCCACCCGCGGCACGGCCAACCCGGCCAGCCGGCACTCCTGCTCGACGATGTCGCGCAGCTTCTCTGCCAGCTCGGCGACCGGGGGCGGGTCGTCCGCCGGGGTATAGGCGATGCCCATGCCCCCACCCAGGTCCAGGGTGGACACCTCGGCCAGCGCCGGCTCGCCGTGCTCGTCGCGGATCTGGGTGAGCAGCCCGACGACCCGGTGCGCCGCGACCGCGAAGCCGTCGGCGTCGAAGATCTGCGAGCCGATGTGGCTGTGCAGCCCCACCAGCCGCAGGCCGCGGCACTTGAGCACCCGGCGCACCGCCTCGGCGGCGTCCCCGCCGGCGAGCGAGAAGCCGAACTTCTGGTCCTCGTGGGCGGTGGCGATGAACTCGTGGGTGTGAGCCTCGACGCCGACCGTGACCCGCACCATCACCGGCTGCGCCACCCCCCACCGGCTCGCCACCTCGTCGAGGCGCGCGATCTCGGCGAACGAGTCGAGCACCACGGTGCCGACCCCGGCGGTCACCGCAGCCTCCAGTTCGGCCACCGACTTGTTGTTGCCGTGCATCGTGATCCGCTCGGTGGGGAAGCCGGCCCGCAGCGCCAGCGCCAGCTCGCCGCCGGTACAGACGTCCATCCCCAGGCCGGCCGCGCCGACCCAGCGCGCGACCTCGGAGCACAGGAAGGCCTTGGCCGCGTAGTGCACCAGCGCCGGATCACCGAAGGCCGCGGCGTGCTCGGCGCAACGGCCGAGGAAATCGGCCTCGTCGACGACGAACAACGGCGTGCCGTACCGCCGCGCGAGCTCGTCGACCCCCACCCCGCCCAGGCGCACGACACCGTCCCCGGCGCGTCGGGCGCCGCGTGGCCACACCTGCGCCGGCAGCGCACCCAGGGCGTCCACACCGGACGGTTCGGGCGGCGCGTCGTGCTGCGCCGGCAGGACTTCGGCGTGCCGGGGACCGGCGGGATGTGCCCTCACATCCGCTCCGGGGCGCTGACGCCGAGCAGCCCGAGACCGTTCTCGAGCACCTGGCGGGCGGCGCCGCACAGGTGCAGCCGGGCCACGTGCAGCGGGCCTACCGGCTCGTCGCCCACCGGCAACACCCGACAGGTGTCGTAGAAGCGGTGGTAGGCCCCCGCCAGCCCTTCCAGGTAACGGGCGACCCGATGCGGCTCCCGCAGCACGGCGGCGGTGGCGACGACCTGCGGGAACTCGCCGAGGGTGCGCACGAGGTCGCCCTCCCGGGGGTGGTCCAGCAGGCCGAGCCGCGCGTCCGCCACGTCGCCGGCCGCTATGCCCAGGTCGGCGGCGTTGCGGTCCAGCGAGGCGAGCCGGGCGTGGGCGTACTGGACGTAGAACACCGGGTTGTCGTTGGTGCGCTTGGACCAGGTGTCAAGGTCGATCTCCAGCGTGGAGTCCACGGAGGAGCGGACCATGGCGTACCGGGCCGCGTCCACCCCGATCGCCTCGACGAGGTCCTCCATCGTGACGACGGTGCCCGCCCGCTTGCTCATCCGCACCGGCGCGCCGCCGCGCACGAGGTTGACCAACTGCCCGATGAGCACCTCGACCGTGTCCGGGTCCTCACCCAGCGCCGCCGCGGCCGCCTTCAGCCGGCCGACGTAGCCGTGGTGGTCGGCGCCGAACATGTAGATGCACAGGTCGAAGCCGCGGGCCCGCTTGTCGGCGTAGTAGGCGATGTCTCCGGCGATGTAGGCGGGCCGCCCGTCGCTCTTGATCACCGGGCGGTCCTTGTCGTCGCCGAAGCCGCTCGAGCGCAGCCACCAGGCCCCATCTGCGAAGTACAGCGCGCCCGACTCCTTGAGCTGCCCGACGACACGGTCCACCGCGCCGGAGTCGTGCAGCGACTGCTCGTGGAACCACACGTCGAAGTCGGTGCCGAACTCGTGCAGCGAGCGCTTGATCGCGTCGAACATCAGGCCGACGCCCACCCGGCGGAACACCTCGTCGCGCTGCGGCAGGTCGAGCACCCCGGGTTCCTGCCTGAGCACCTCGGCGGCGATGTCCTCGACGTAGGCACCCTGGTAGCCGTCCTCCGGCGGCGGGGCGCCGGTGGCCGCCGCGACCAGCGAGCGGACGAACCGCTCGATCTGGCCGCCGGCGTCGTTGAAGTAGTACTCGCGGGTCACCTCTCCCCCGGAGAAGGCGAGGA
This sequence comes from Pseudonocardiaceae bacterium, assembly GCA_039583705.1. Taxonomy (GTDB): domain Bacteria; phylum Actinomycetota; class Actinomycetes; order Mycobacteriales; family Pseudonocardiaceae; genus JAVKSM01. The sequence continues at coordinate 8,700 of JAVKSM010000065.1, read as the reverse complement.
TCCGGCCCAGCGCGTCACCGACGGCGGCCCACCGGGTGTGGCCGAGGTGCAGCGGCCCGGTCGGGTTCGCCGAGACGAACTCCAGGTTGAGCTTGCGGGCGGCCAGCGCGTCGCCCGAGCCGTAGGACTGCCCCGCGGTCTTGATCTCCCGGACCACCGCTGCCTGCGCCTCGGCGGCCAGCCGCAGGTTGAGGAATCCCGGGCCGGCGACCTCGGCGGCGGCGATCCCCTCCCGCGCGGCGAGCGCCTCGGCCAGCCAGCCGGCCAGCTCGCGGGGCGCGACGCCGACCCGCTTGGCACTCTGCAACGCGAGGTTGGTGGCATAGTCGCCGTGCTCAGGGTTGCGCGGGCGCTCCACCACGACCGTGCTCGGCAGCGCGTCGACGTCCAGACCGTGGTTCGCCAGCACGTCGCTGGCGACGTCGCGGAGCAGCTCGGCGAGAGCAGCGGGGGTCACCGCCCGAATTCTACGGAGCACGCCCGCGCGGTCGGCGACCCGGTTTCCCGGGTCGCCGAGGTGGCGCGATTTCCTGGTTGGGGGGGTGGCGCGCGCTGCCGGCGGATGCCCGCCTTGCTTGCAGGGCCGCGGGGGCGGACCACGTCCGCCCGGTCGCCTGCCCCGCGGGCTGAGCCGCTCCCCGCTCCCCGGCCGCTGGCTGCGGTCGCCATGCGCTAGGCTCTTGGAGACCACAATAGCGGTCCGCCCCCGTAGCTCAGGGGATAGAGCACCGCCCTCCGGAGGCGGGAGCGCAGGTTCGAATCCTGTCGGGGGCACGTCACAGAACTGCGATGCGCTGACCAGGGGTTTTACGGTTCGTCGCTGGTGATCACAGCCCGTTTGGCGTTGTAGTGGCGTTGGAACAGGTGGCGGAGCCCTACTTGTCATTGGTGGTGGGGCTCGGCCGTGTCTGACGGCACCGGCATCGTGACACGCCTGCTGGGAGCTTGGTGCCTAGAGTCGGCGGGCGCGTTGCTGTCGGTGTATGCGGGAGAATGGGCTGGTGAACGGATCGACCGAGCGGGGGTGGCAGCGTGCCGTGCAGCTCGGCAAGGCCAACCAGGAGATCGTGGGGCTCGCGCGCAGGCATTGCCTGAATATGGAGTTCGTTCCCTGTGGTGGCCGCGGCATGGTCGAGGCGGCAACGGGGCTGCCGGTCGACATGCGTCAGGTCCGGTGCCCGGTCGCGCCGGGCGGCATGTCCGCCGACCTTAGGTGGATCGCCACCGAGTTCTACCGAGAGCACTGCGTCGGATGTGACAGGTGGAATCCGACTGGCGAGGTGCCGAACCTGGCGACGATCGTGGGAGCCGCGGACGCGGAGGCGGCTGCCGCTGCGGATCGCGAGAAGGACCGGCTTGCGCGGGCTCGGGCGCTCTGGATGATTCGGGACGAGCGGCGGCGGGCTCTCGCGGCGGGCAGTGGTGAGGCGATGGCGGGTGCGCTTGCTGACATCGGCGTCATCGACGGGGATCCGGATGTGCCTGTCGACGCGGATCACCGAGCGACCGCAGTAGCGAGGCTTGCCGCGCTGGCTGACCGCAAACCCGAGCTGTTCACCCCCGACGTGGTGGCCCTTGCGGTGGAACTCGTCGAGACGGTCGGCGGCGCGGATGAGTTGCTCGACCCGCTGCGGCGGTTGGCGCTCGCGCGCCCGGAGTTCGCCAGTGACGTGGCTCGGGCAGCGGCGGCGGCGTTGCGCCGTGGCCCTGTTGTGTGGGCTGGCCGGTGCATCGCGGACTTGGCCGCGCACGTTCCGGCAAGCCTGATCGACCAACCGGTATGCACCTCGCTCGTGCGCTTGGCGGGCGCACCAGCGCTGGACCGGTTCGGCCGGTCTAGGCTGAACGAGGCGAACGATCCCACAGGTCTGCGCGCCGTCGCCGACATCGTTCCCGATGTGCTGGTGCGTGTGCTGCGGGAGATGCTGCCCGCTCCCGCAGCACGGACGGCGCTGCTGTTGCCATCCCCGGCGCCCGCGCCCCAGCAGGTCTCGGCGTTCGACCGAGCGGCGGCGGCAGGCGCCGTCCGCGCCTTGGCCGCCCCCCATCCTGATCTGGCGGCCAGCCTGGTGGATGCCCTGATCTTGGACCTCGGTGTACCGGCAGACGATGAGTACGACGACCCCGCCCGGCCGGCGATCGAGCGCACGCTAGCTGTGTTGTTCGTGCTGGGAGTGGGGAACGTTGAATCCGCGGTCGACACCGCGGGTCGCCGAGGTGGCGAGGAGCTGCGGGGGCGGCTCTTGCAGGTGATGTCGCGAGCAGCGGACATGATTGCGCCGAATCCCCGCCGACGGGAACCTGGCGACCCGACGCCGGCCCCGGATCGCCGGGCGGAGGTGGCCACTGCCCTGCTGGCGTTCGCCACCGCGCGGCTCGGCGGTGACTGGGGCGACGGTGTCCGGGTGCAAGCCGCCCAGCTCGTCAAAGACCTGGCCGGCCGGGATCCGGTTGGCATGTTGGCGAACCTGTTCGCTTTGCTCGGGGCCGTCCTCACCCTTGTAGACGCGGACCGGCAGCCGCCGCCGAGTGGCCTGGACGTGCTGTCCGGTGAACCGCCGCAGATGCAGGCGTTGGAGCGGTCAGCTCACAGGAGCGCGGTGAGCGGTGCGCTGAGCCGCGTGCTCGGCGCGGTTGAAGCCGTCGCCGCTGGGGATCCGGCGGCCGTGTGCGTGGCGATCGCGGATCTGGTCGCCGATGAGCGGGATACCGAGCGCGGTACGGATCTCCTCTGGTGGTTGCTGCGCACGCTCGGCCGGATCGGGTGCCGCTACGGCGATGAGCCACGCGTGTTACGCACGATCTTGCCGATTCTGCACAGCTATCTCGTCGACACCGACGTCTCGCTGCGTGCCCGCGCGATCGACGCCTGGGTGGAGATCGCGGCCTATCACCAGCTTCCGTCCAGCCTGCTCGACCTACTTCCTGCGCTTATCAGCGACACGTATGTCGCGGTCGCACGCGCCCTCGCGCAAGCCGCAGCCCGCCTTGACTGGCCAGATGCCACTCGTCAGCGATTGCTCGTGCACGCGCTGTGGCTACTGCATGGTGTCGACCCGGCCACCCGGCCGGAGGCCGTGAAGGACGCGGTCACCGCCGCGACCCAGCTCGTCCATGACGCCGACAAACGTCAGCGCGCCGCCATCGAACAGACCGTTCTCGGGATCGTTTCGCGCCTCGACGGCTACGACCTGCGGGACGCCCTACAGCACGCATGGCTTCCAACGACCGAGCGGGCCGCACAAATGGCGCGCCTCCGACTTCGCCAAGCGGCCGACCCTCAGATCAACGACCGCTTGAACGATCATGACGATCGGGAGTTGTGTGCCCTGCTCGCGTGCGGCCCCGGCCTTGCGGACCTCCCTCTCGCCGACCTCATGGAGGCAGCGCTCGCGCTGACACCGGATCGTCCGCTGGGGGCGGCTGAGTTCGCCGAGGTTGCCTGGCGCGCGGGACACGCCGACGACGCGGCCTCGATCATGCTTGCCGTTCTGAATGCGACTCCAGACCAGCCCGCGTATGCGTCGCATCGGCTGATCGTGAACCTGATTCTGGCCGCCGCCGAAGTCGATGCTGCTGTCGCAGCAGGGCGTGACTGGGCAGATGCGGCCATGCGCGTCGCCGCAGCGGCGGCCGCGCTCACAGATGCGAGCGACAGCGACGTCGCTCACACCCTTGCCGCGTCGGCGACCACGGGTATCGAGATTCGGCGCCTACTCACGGCAAGCGACCCCGATAGTACCGGGCTCGGCGTTGGCAATCCCGCGCAGACGCGCCGGCGGCGAGCTGATGCCCTGGCTTCCGCCGGGGCCGCGCTTGCCGCCGCATCCCAGCGGGCCACCGACACTGGCGCGTATCTCCGCGCCGTGGCCGCCGCATGTGACGTCGGCGCGCACCTGCTGCGCGCCGACGCCGCCGCATTCGATGCCGACACCGACGCGGTAACCGCGCACGCCACCGCCGCAACCCGACGTGCCGATGTCATCGCCACGAAACTCGCCGAGCGCTTCGCCCTGGCTGACCCTCTCGCTGGTCCACTACAGGAGCAGATGGTCGCCGTTACCAATCTGCAGCCGGGTACAGCTGCCGACCCCATCCTCGCCCAGTGGGCGCTCCTGCCGATCCCGGTGCCGGTCGTGACCGGGCCGCGACGCCGAAACCGTCCGGCTGCGCTCGCCGCCAAGAATGGCTCCGACCTGCTCAACGAGCCCGAGCGACCTGCCCCGGCCCCGGTCGCCGTGGTACTCGCTTCGCTTGACGGTCAATTGGTCACTGGCCCCGAGGTGTTGCGAGCCGCTCGCGTGTACGACCTGCGGGTCGAGGTTCAGCCAGGCACCTGGCCTGAATGGGCCGACCGGCTCGACGGCGAACTGCTGACCCACCTCACCCCTGCGGAGATCACCACCCCGGAGTTCACCTGGAGCCGCAGCGAGCACGGCAACCACGCCGGCGACGAAGAGACCTACACGAAGAACGGTCCGCTTGTCCTGCGGTTCTCCCTCGGCCCTGGCCAGCCAGCGCCGCCGCTCCTGGTGCGACTCACGTGGCGAGGCCACCGCAACGGGCAGCCTGTCACCCAGGTACTCGACATCACCGGGCACAGAGAGTTGCGACTCCGGCCGTTCGACCACACCCGAGACCGCGCAACCGACTACCCTGTCTTCGACGAACGGCTCCTCGGCCTCTACGAGCACCTCACCCGCGTCGGCTACGACGCCGACCAACTGCAGGCGTTCTGCCGGTTGCTCACCGCAATCTGCCGCGTCGGGCTGCGCATGACCTGGGAGAAGAGGTACCGCCGCGGCACCAAGGTCAGCGAGCGCACCTTCCACGACGACCTGCACGCACGCCTGCTCGCCGACCCGGAACTCGGTGGCCGGGTCGATCGCGGGAACCCGCTCGCCCTAGGTTACCTCGACGTGCGCCACGACGGCATCACCGCCGAACTCAAGGTCGAACGACAGACGCCCGTCACCCGCGACACCGCACCGAAGTACATGGGCCAGCCCACGCAGTACGCCGCCGCCGACGGCGCCCGCCTGTCAATCCTGACCATTCTCGACATGAGCCCGAAGACCCTGCCCATCGGCACACCAGAAAACTATCTGTTCACACTGGACCCGCGTCTGCATGGACTCGACAACCCAGAGACACCCAGCCTGGTCGCCGTCCTCGTTGTCAACGGCAACATGCCGACACCAAGCTACCTGTCCCGACGCAAGACGCCGACCACGAGCGACGACCCCAGTTGATCCCGACAATTCCGCCACACCGGTCGGGGCACGACAAACATGGACAACATCAACAACTGGTCGGTTGATGCTCGAGGGCACCTACAAGGTGTGAGTATCAGCCGTTTTAGTTGTCCTCCATGTGAGGATCACGCGAACTTGGCGTGCCGCCGGACTGGTGTGGGGCGTTGCCCAGCGGCAGCATGAACTCGATACGGGGGGCGGTCGGCGCCGGGCCGAGGTGCGGTAGCGATCAAAAAATGATGGGCTACAGCTCCGGACGTCGTATTCCACGCGACGCCGCGTCGCAAATGGATCCAGATTGTCGTGTCAGGTGGTCTCATAGAGCGAAGTGCGAGTGCCGCCCGACCCGTGGACAAGCTACGGTAGCCGTAATAGAACAACAAATGCACCCACGCAGGCATCTGTGCTGGTCAGGAGCTCGGAGATCGCCCCAAAGAAATAGCTTATTTCATTCCGGCTACTACGGGTGCGCGGAACCGCCTCTGGGACGAGGTGGAGACATGAGCAACGAGATGCCGTCGATGGGGGCGGTGTTCTTCTCGGATAGCGGAGTCCGGCAAGCAACCCGGTCGACCGTCCAGTCCAGCATGGCGTTGTCGGATGGGACGCGACGCCTACATATTGGTGCGGTCACTTGAGGCTCGAGGGGTCGTTCTCATTACTGGAAGTCGGTGGTGGCCATGCGGTGCCAAGGCGTTCCGCGATTGCGGCAAATGCGCGGTCGAGGGCAGCTTGAACATCAGCCGGCCTGCCCACATCGGCGACACGAAGCTCCTGCGTTAAGTAGCTACACAATGACATACCGCGATACGGTGACCCCTGCCAGCCTGCCAGTACCGCCGGCAAGCTGGTTCCTCGCGCGCTGCTCAGCGCCTCGCACAATTCGAGTTCTTCAAGGTCGACGAGTGCGAGCGGTTGCATGCGGGCGTCTGTGTGATCGAGGAGTTTTTCTTGCCCCAGGTACTCTTCAATATAGCGACGAGTCGCAGGATTAACAGGGAATGCTCCGCCGTGCACTACGATAGGAAAGACTTTCCTGGCCGGAGTAGGAAGCGGAGACTTCGCGGGCTGCGGATCACGCAGGAGGTTCTTCGCGGTGTCATCAAGCTGCCGTGCCTTCTTGAGGACCATACGTTCGACGTCCCGCTTGAACGCATCACTGTCACATTGCGTGCGAGTAGGTACGGTGACCTGCGCGTTGACGATTTCGGCGAGCACGGTGGCATCGCCGAAATCAATCCCAATGTCGACGGCTTTGCTCTTCGGGAACGCAGCTTGGAGGTCCTCTTCAGTGAAGTAGGTGCTTCCCCCGCCCACCAGCGGCGGTGCCAGCCGACAGAGTTGGCCCTCGACCCGTAGCTCGATCATCTTGGCGTACACCTGAGTCCAGCAGAGCCGGGCACCGTCGCCGTACGCCTCGGATTCATGGTCGTGGACGAGCCAATACAATCCGCGCGTCACGCGGTCGATCAGGTACTGTTCGTCGAGCACGACGATGTCGTCGCCTATCCGCACGAGCGGACGGTCCTGGATGGGCAGCAGTTGCCACCGCTGCGTACATGATCTCAGCCCTTCGGACAATTCATCGAGCGTGGCGGCGAACCGGGAGAGGAACGTCTCGACGGTATCGCGGCCGATCAGATGGCCGATGAAGGGATTCATGCGTATCGGACTGTCGAACCGCCGAGCCGAAGCGTATGCATAATATGCGAAGCCGAGGGCCAAGACCTCATCGAGGTCGATGCCGACCGCTTCCTTCAGCATCTCGACCGGAGACAGACGCGGCGTGGGCTGGACGAGTTTGGGGTCGTAGCCATGCCACAGCAGTCGGGTTCGCGCGATCAAGGAGCCAGCGTCCTCGACCCCGTTGAACAAGCTGTTGGCAATCGTCTCCATAGCCAGCGACTCGGGCATCCCACCGAGCTTCGATTCACCATCAGATCGTCTGCTGCGCAATTGTGCAGCGACGAAATGGACGAGCAGCACGGCGGAGGTGGTGAGATCCACGCTCCGCACGAACGCGGCCATCGGCTCCGGTACTGTCGGCTGGTCGCCATCCGGGACCAACACTGTCCGTAGCGCGCGCAGCACGCATTGACGGGCGAGAAATACGCGCGGCTTGCCGTCAACGGCCCCGTCCAGCGCGGCCTGAACGGTCCCGGCGACTTCCGGGCGGAGGCGGCTGAGAAATTGCTGCTGGTACCGCATCGCATGGTCCGGGTGCTGGGCCGCATGATTCAGCGCGGCAAGAGCACACACAAGATCCTGCCGGGGGTGTTGGCGCAAGATCGCCCCGATCCAGCACCGTAGCCGCGGCTCGGCCGAAATAACGAGCGAGCTGGCGACGGGGAAGAGGTACTCCGGAGCAGTCAGATAGACGTCGACCAGATCGTCCGGCCACTCGGATTCAGCCGGCACCGCCGTCAACCCCAACCGCTCGAAGACCCAGGACTGGTCAGGAGCAACCAGCCCGGAGGGCCAGTTGATCGCAGATCCCACAGCCGGCGCGAGGGGTGTGGAACTCATCAGCTCACCAGGCTGCGGAGCTGCCACTGATGAACACTACATGACACGGCGTCCCACCCGCCGTACACCTCGGCTGGCCAGACGGTACCGGTCGAGACGCTGCTCGCGTGCTGTGTCGTCAGCCCGACGTCCATCAGCCGATGAAGCGCGTGACCAGTGACGTGGATTTCGCCTGGGCCACCAGACCGGCGATCCGGGTACGGGCTACCCACCGCCCATCAGCGGAGATCTGCACGTCGTGACCGGCCTCACTGGACTGGGTGGAGCTTGCGGTTCGACTCCAGTCCCGGTGGCCGGAGGACAGGGAGTGGCGACGCGTGCTTGGCGTCAAGTCCAAGCGTCTCGACGCCGGCGAGGCCACGTCTATCGCCACCGCGGCAGGACGGTTCCGCCGACGGCACCCCGAAGCCGCGGTACACGCCCGCTGGGAACGCTCCTACCGCTACATGGACGACGGTCTTGTGCCACTGGCTACCTCGCAGCCCGTCACAACTAGCGAGCACGTGCACCAGGTAGGGCCAAACCAGGCTGACAGAGCTATCGCCGAGCTATCGCCCCGTTACCTCACCTCTGCCGACCGTCGCGGCGTAACCCGATAGCGTCGGCGATCTGTGGGTGAGCTACCGGGGGGACTTGGCGCTGGCGGGGGCGCGTTGCGCTGCTCGCGGGTGTTAGCGGGCCGCGGCTCGTGCGCTGCCGTGTCTCATTCGAAGTGCGCGGTTCGGAAGCCGAGGGCGGTTGTGTTCTCCTTGACCACGTTGCGTATGTCGTCGGGGAGGCCGTTGGTCTGTTCGGCGTGGATTTCCAGGGTCAGCTTGACGGTGGCGCCGCTGCGGGTGAGTTGGGCGACGACGTCCTCGACGATCTCGCTCAGCCGCCGGCCCGCCCGGTCGACGTCGACGTCGACCGCGCCGAAGAA
>JAVKSM010000064.1:0-17634 GCA_039583705.1 Pseudonocardiaceae bacterium | reverse complement strand
ACCTGCGCCCGCGCCGCCCGGCTCGATCCTGGGCCGCGGTCCGCGCCGCCGCAAGGGCCGCCCGGGCGAGGTCCGCGCCCCGATGTCCGGTCCCAGCGGCTGCGGCGGCGGCACCAGCGGCACTTCGACCCCCGTGCCGCTGCTGGGGGGCCCCGGGGTCCGCCACGTTGTCCACAGCAACGTTATCCACAGCATCCACAGGGTTGTCCCCAGGAGGAGGCTCCTCATCAGGCGAACAATTCAGCCGATCAGGACCAGAACTACCCAGATCGGGCACAACGCACCTCCCCGTCGCCCACCCGGAAACGGGTCCCCGCCAGCGCCGCGGGAACGTCAGCCTCGACGGCGGCGGTCACCAGCACCTGTTCGGCCCGCAGCGCCACCGCCGCCAGCGCCGCCCGCCGCCTCGTGTCGAGCTCGGCGAACACGTCATCGAGCAGCAGCACCGGGTCCACCCCGTGGGCGCGCAACAGCTCGAAGCATCCCAGCCGCAGCGCCAGCGCCAGCGCCCAGGCCTCGCCGTGGCTCGCGTAACCCCTCGCCGGACCCTCGCCGAGGCGAAGGTCGAGGTCGTCGCGGTGCGGCCCGACCAGGCACGCCCCCCGCTCCACCTCGACCGGCCGTAACCGGACCAGCTCAGCCAGCAGTGCCTTCTCCAGCCCGGCCTCGTCGGCGCCGCAGGCGCCGTCCAAGCCGCCCGGGACCCCGTCCCGGCTCCGGGCCCCGGGGCCGCCGACCTCGGGCACGCTGGCATGGTAGCCGACGGCGACCGGAACCGAGTCCGGCGCCACGGCCGCATACGCCGCCGCGACATACGGCGCGAGGTCGGTAACCAGCCGCAACCGGCCGGCCAGCAGCGCCGCCCCGTGCCGAGCCAGGTGCGCGTCCCAGACGTCGAGGGTGCCCGCTCCCGGACGGGCACCCCCGGGAGGTACCGACCGGGCCGTCCGCAGCAGTGCCGAGCGCTGCCGCAGCACCCGCTCGTAGTCGGAGCGGATCCCGGCCCAGCGCGGTGCCCGGGCCACCAGCAGTTCGTCGAGGAACCGCCGCCGCTCGGCCGGGTCGCCCCGCACCAGCGCCAGATCCTCCGGCGCGAACAGCACGGTGCGCAGGATGCCCAGGATGTCGCGAGCGCGGCGCACCGGAGCCCGGTTGACCCGCGCCCGGTTCGCCCTGCCCGGGTTGATCTCCAGCTCGACGGACAGCTCCCGGGCGTCGTTGACCACGCTGACCCGCACGATCGCGCTGGCCGCGCCCCGGCGGACCAGCGGCGCGTCGGAGGCGACCCGGTGTGAGCCGAGCGTCGAGAGGTATCCCAGCGCCTCGACGAGGTTGGTCTTGCCCTGCCCGTTGGCTCCCACCAGGACGCTGACACCGGGCTCCAGGGCCAGTTCCGCCTGCTCCCAGGACCGGAAGTCGGTCACCGCCAGCGCCCGGACGTACACCGGCGCTAGGCGCCGGCGTCGCGCACCGCGCCGGTGCCCGAGGTCGGCCCCGCCTTGTGCACCGCATGCCCCCCGAACTGGTTGCGCAGTGCGGCGACCGCCTTCATGGTCGGCGACTCGTCCTGCCGCGAGGCGAAGCGCGCGAACAGCGCCGCGGAGATCACCGGAAGCGGGACGGCGTGGTGGATGGCCTCCTCGACGGTCCAGCGGCCCTCCCCGGAGTCGTCGCTGTAACCGGTGATCTGGGTCAGCCCGGGATCCTCCTGCAACGCGCGCACGAGCAGGTCGAGCAGCCAGGATCGCACCACCGTGCCGCGGCTCCACGCCTTGAGGACGCCCGGCACGTCGTGCACGAGGTCGGCGGCGGCCAGCAGCTCGTAACCTTCCGCGTAGGACTGCATGAGCCCATACTCGATGCCATTGTGCACCATCTTGGCGAAGTGCCCGGCACCCACCGGGCCGGCGTGCACGAAGCCCTCCTCGCGTGGGCCCTCGGGGCGGAGCGTGTCGAAGATCGGCAGCAGCCGTTCGATGTCCTCCGGCGCGCCACCTGCCATCAGCCCGTAGCCGACCTCGAGGCCCCACACCCCGCCGGAGACCCCGCAGTCTACGTAGGAGATCTTCTTCGCGGCCAACAGCTCGGCGTGCTCCTGGTCGTCGGTGAATCGCGAGTTGCCACCATCGACCACGAGATCGCCCGCTGAGAGCAGCCCGGCGAGCTCCTTGACGCTCTGCCGCGTCGGCCCACCGGCCGGGACCATCACCCAGACCACCCGCGACGGCGCCAGCGACGTGACCAGGTCGGCCAGCGAGGACGTGTCGCTGACGTCTGGGCTGCGGTCGTAGCCCACGACCTCGTGGCCGGCCCGGCGCAGGCGCTGCGCCATGTTGGCGCCCATCCGGCCCAAGCCGATCATCCCCAGCTGCACGGCGTCTCTCCTCTCCGGCGAGTTCTCGTGCGAGTGCGGCCACCGTGCCGGAAGTGTCTCAGCCGGGCAGGCGCACCGGCATCAGCAGGTAGATGTACCCGCTGGCCGGTCCAGCCCCCGCCCCGGCAGCCCCGGCTACTTCAGCCGCCGCCCCGGCAGCCACCGGGCGGTCGTCAGCCGGCCGGTCCTGAGCCGGTTCGGAGTCCTCGGCGCCCCGCGCCGGCGCGGGCCGCAGCAGGGCCGGCCGGCTGGGGGTGGTGAACGAGAGGTGCACCCGCTCGCTGTGCAGCACGCCCAGGCCGTCGAGCAGGTAGCCGGGGTTGAACGCGATGGTCAGCGGCTCGCCGTCGAACTCGCAGGCAAGCTCCTCCTCCGCGCTGCCCTCGTCCTCGCCGCCGGCGCTGCACCGCAGCGAACCGTCGGTGAACTCCAACCGCACCTGGGTGCCCCGCTCCGCGACCAGCGAGACCCGCTTGACCGCCTCGACCAGGGGCGGGACGTCGAGCACGGCGACCGAGGTGTGCTCGGTGGGCAACAGCTTGCGGTAGGGCGGGAACTCGGCGTCCAGCAGCCGGGTGGTGCAGCGGCGGCCGCCGCCCGCCAGTCCGAGCAGGCCTTCCCCGGCGGCCAACGCGAGCTGCAACGGGCCGCCACCGGGGCCGAACGTCTTGGCGGCGTCGGCCAGCGTGCGGGCCGGCACGAGCACCGCCGTCGGTTCGACCCCACCGGTCGGCTCCCAGCCGAACTCCCGCACGGCCAGCCGGAAACGGTCGGTCGCCGCCATCGTCAGCGTCGACTCGGTGATCTCCACTCGGATCCCGGTGAGCATCGGCAGGGTGTCGTCCCGGCCGGCGGCGACGGCGACCTGGGCGACCGCGGTGGCGAAGGTGTCGGGCGCGAGCGCGCCCGCGACCGGCGGCAGCTCGGGTAGCTGCGGGTAGTCCTCCACCGGCATCGTCGGCAGGCTGAACTTCGTGCTGCCGCAGGTGATGGCCAGTCGGGCACCGTCCAGCACCACGTCGACCGGGTGCGGCGGCAACGAACGGGCGATGTCGGCCAGCAGCCGGCCCGAGACCAGCCCCCGGCCGCTCTCGCCGATCATGGCGGCGAGCTCGACCCGCGCCGAGACCTCGTAGTCGAAGGCTGAGAGGCTCAGCGTCTCGGTGGACGAGGCGCCGTCGAGCAGTACCCCGCCCAGCACCGGGACCGGCGCCCGGGCCGGCAGGCTGCGGGCCACGAAGCCGACGGCCTCGGCGAGTCCGTCACGCTCGACGCGGAACTTCATCGGAGGATCCTTTCGCCCGCCAAGTTGGGCTACCCCGGGGTGGGGCCGCCGCCGGGTCGGCTACCGCGCGTCGGGTACGGCGCGGGGTTCCACGGTAGAGCCTGCGGCCGGCCACTCCTCACCCGGGCCGGTTCGTCCGAGGTTGTCCCCACGGCGGCTTTTTTCTTCTCTCTCAGGAGACAAGACGACAGCAGCAGTAATAACGGTTGTGGGTGGTGGGGACCGGCGGGCGAATGGCTGGTGGCGACGGCGCGTCCGGTGTGGACGACCGGGCCGGCTGGTCCGTGCGGGATGGGGAGCGGGTGGTCCCGGCGGTGGACGAAGGGTGGCGTGACGGGCGTGTCCCCGCCAGGTCCACCGGGCGGACGTCACCTGTCCACAGGGTTGTCCGCAGTTGTGGGTGGGTGATCCTCGAGTCAAGGGTTATGGCGGTGATGCGTGGCACGATGCCCGGCCGTGACCAGCTTCGGCTCGCGTGGGCGAGCGCACGCCGCGACGAGGGCGGCACGGATGAGGACGGCAGGGACTGCTGCGCCGGCGTCGCTCGCCTCGACAGCGGTGGTCGTCGCGATCATGCTCTACCTGACTGGATGTTTCCTGGCGGTCAGGTACCTGGTCGGGTTCGGGCTCGCCTGGGTGGTCGCGGCCGGCGCCGTAGCCGGGGTCCTCACCGTCGTCGTCGCCCTGGTGGTGACCCTGGCCGGCGCCGGGTGGCGCGCTCCCCGCACCATCGGTCCGGATCCGGGTCCGGACAAGGGCGACGGCAACGAGGACCGCAACGACGCGGCGCCGGCCCCGTCGACGCGCCTGGCGGTCCGCCCGGACCACGCCTGGCCGAACTACCTCGTCGCCCAGGCATGGGAGGATCTGAGGACCGCTGCCCGGAACATCTGCCACCTCCAGGCGGAGGTGTGGACACCGGCGCACCGGTGCGTCCGGGAGGATCTTCCGTGCCCGCTGGCGTGGTGGCCGGTGCTGGTCCTGCTCTACGGGGGGCTCCTGGCCTACTCGGCCGGGGTGCTGGTGGCCGGCGCGGGGCTCTTGGGCCTCGCCGCGGTCGTCCTGGTGGCGACCTGGCTGGTGTGGTTCGCTGTCGTCGGCGCGGCGCGCGGTCTCGACATCCTGGTGCGCAAGGCCCGGAAGGCGAGCGGGAGCTGCCCGCACTGCTACCACGTCACCTCCCTCCCCGGCTACGACTGCCCGTGTGGTGAGGTCCATCGGGACATCCGGCCCGGTCGGCTGGGCGCGCTGTCCCGTCGCTGTGGCTGCGGGCGCCTGTTGCCGACCACCGTGCTCCGCGCCGCGGGCACCCTGGCGGGTCGGTGTCCGAGGTGCGACAAGCCGCTGCGACCCGGCGCCGCGGTCCTCACCGAGGTCCGGTTGCCGGTCTTCGGGCCGGCGTCGGCCGGCAAGACCAGGTTGGTCTTCGCCGGGTTGGAGGCACTGCGTCAAGAGGTCACCGCGGCCGGGGGCGAGTTCAGCCCGACCGACGAGGACAGCCGGCGGGAGCTCGCCAGCGGGGCGCAGGTCGTGATCTCGAACGCGGACACCACGAAAACGGCGGCTGGCGAGCCGCCGGTGACGATCACGGTGCGGGTGTCCGGTGGGAGGCGTCGGGGACTGGTGCACGTCTACGACGCGGCCGGGGAGCTCTTCGCGGACCGGGAGCGTCACTCCTGTTTGCGCTTCCTCGACCAGGCGCAGGGTCTGGTGTTCGCGCTCGACCCGTTCTCCATCCCCCGGTTGGCGGACGAGCTCGCCAGGTCCGGCGCGGCCAGGCTCGCCGCCGCCCGCCCGGCCACGGAGGATCCGGAGACGGCCTACCGCCTCACCGCGCAGCGGTTACGGGACCACGGGGCCCGGTTGCGTTCGCTCGCGGTCACGGTGGTCAAGGCTGATCTGCTGCTCGACCTGCCACCCGCGGTCGGACTGACGACCGACTCCGACGTGGTGCGGGCCTGGTTGGTCGGCCAGAGCTTGGAGAACCTCACGTCGGCCGCCGAGCGCGACTTCGCTGACGTCCGTTACTTCCTGGTGTCCTCCCGGACCGGCTGGCGGGCCGACGACCCGCTGAGCGCGGCCGGGCCGCTGCTTTGGCTCGCCGGTCGGGCCGGCCTGCCGATCGCGTGGCCGCAACCGCTCAGCAGGGCGTCATGACCGGAACGCCGATCCACTACCGGGTCTTCCGCTGGCTGCTCGTCGCTGTCGTCGGGGTGGCGCTCGCCGCCGCCGTGCTGTTGGTCCCCTGGCGGGAACTGTTCGTGCGGTTCGACGCCGCTGTCGGCGGCTGGCTGGGCCCCTCGCACGGACCGTCCGGGCCGGCTGCGGATGATCCTCGGAGCACCGGCGCGGCTTCGGACGTCATCACCGATGTCCCCGACCCGGGTCAGATCCGCGAGCGCAGCTTGATGCGGGCGGTGAGCTCCTGCACCTGCTCGTAGGTCTGGCGCCGCTCGGCCATCTCCTTGCGGATCTTCTTGTCGGCGTGCATGACCGTCGTGTGGTCCCGGTTGCCGAAGAGCTGGCCGATCCGCGGCAGCGAGAGGTCGGTGAGCTCACGGCACAGGTACATCGCGATCTGCCGGGACTGCGCCAGCGCCTTGGTCTTCCCGGGCCCGCACAGCTCGTCCAGCGAGACGCTGTAGAACTCCGCGGTCACCGCCATGATCGTCGGCGCCGTGATCTCCTCGGGGTGGGCGTCGGGGATGAGGTCGCGCAGCACGATCTCGGCCAAGGGGAGGTCGACCGGCTGCCGGTTGAGCGAGGCGAACGCCGTCACCCGGATCAGCGCGCCCTCCAGCTCGCGGATGTTGCGCTCGATGCGGGCAGCGATGAACTCCAGCACGTCGGCCGGTGCGGCGATCCGGTCCCCCGCGGCCTTCTTGCGCAGGATCGCGATCCGCGTCTCCAGCTCGGGCGGCTGGATATCGGTGATCAACCCCCACTCGAAGCGGGTGCGCAGCCGGTCCTCCAGCGTCTCGAGGCGTTTCGGTGGGCGGTCCGAGGAGACGACGATCTGCTTGTTCGCGTTGTGCAGCGTGTTGAAGGTGTGGAAGAACTCCTCCTGGGTCCCTTCCTTGCCCTCGAGGAACTGGATGTCGTCGACCAGCAGCACGTCGACGTCGCGGTAGCGGCGCTGGAAGGCCACTTTCCGGTCGTCCCGCAGGCTGTTGATGAAGTCGTTGGTGAACTCCTCGGTGGAGACGTAGCGCACCCGGATCCCGACGAACAGCCGCTGCACGTAGTGCCCGACCGCATGCAGCAGGTGCGTCTTGCCCAGACCTGAGTCACCCCAGATGAACAGCGGGTTGTAGGCCCGGGCGGGCGCCTCGGCGACGGCGACCGCCGCGGCGTGGCTGAACCGGTTGGACGCCCCGATGACGAACGTGTCGAAGGTGTACTTCTCGTTGAGCCGGGTCTGGGAGCGGGCGGCGGCACCGTGCCTGCCGGAACCCGGTGGGGCGGAGCTGCCCGGTCCGTTGGCGGCGGGGTAGGAAGGCCAGATCTCGTGGACGGTGGCCAGGGCCTCCCGTTCCTCGTCGACCTCGTCGTCGGCGTTGGTCTCCGGGTTGGAGCTCGCGAAGCCGGCCTCGGCGGAGATCGCGTCGGCGCGCGCCGCGGCGGTGTCGGGGACCGGCGGGACGACCGCCGTGGGTGGCACCGCGTCGACCCGGACGGCCAGTGCGATCGGGCGGCCGAGGTGACGGGACAGCGCGTCGCTGATCGGTTCGCGCAGCACGCGCTCGATGGCCTCCTTGGCGAAGTCGCTCGGTGCGGCGAGCAACGCCGTGCCGTCCAGCAGCCCGAGCGGTCGGGTCAAGCGGACCCAGGCCCGTTGCTGCGGGGACAGGCTTCCCCGCGCGGCTCCCGGCTCGGTCAGCTCGGCGACAACCCGGTGCCACGTGGTGTCGAGATCGATCGGCTGGTCCGTCACTCCTGGACTCGCCTCCCCTCTCTCCCGACGTGCTCCCCCGACGCGGTCGGCATTGGACGGGCCAGGCGTCCGCAGAGCTGTGCATGACTGTGCACGACGGCATGACACACAGCCGCGTGATGCCCCACCGGGGCGGCTGCCCTGCGACGTGGTTCGGCGGTTCCCACGACCCCGACCCGTACCGCGAAGGGGGCACGCTAACCAACGAGCGAGCAGTGCCACAAGTTCTGTCCGGATGCAAGTACCGGCCCCGCGCCCGGCGTGTCGGACCCGGCGCCGACCGGCCCCGCCGGTCTCGCCCGGTCTCGCGCCGTCGGCGTCGCGGCCGTTGCGGTACCCTCGTGGTGTTTCTGTTCGTTCGGCAGGGCGGCGGCGTGCGCCCTCGCGAAGGTGCGCACCACCGGGCCGTGTGGGCGGGACCACCAGCCGTCGCATCCGCCCCGGAACGCTGGCCTGGGGGGAACCGACACCGCTGTCAGCACGTTGTCTACAGGACGCACCCGCAGGGGTGGCCGTCGATGGGGAGACTCGACCGTGAGCAAGGGCAAGCGCACCTTCCAGCCGAACAACCGCCGCCGCGCCAGGACCCACGGCTTTCGGCTGCGTATGCGTACCCGGGCCGGACGGGCGATCCTCGCTGCCCGTCGTCGCAAGGGTCGCTCGCAGCTGTCGGCCTGACGGGCGGCGGCGCCGTGCTGCCGTCCTGCGCCCGGCTCACCCGACGCAGGGACTTCGGTCTGGTCGTGCGCCAGGGGTTACGGACCGGACGCCGTACGGTGGTGGTGCACGCGGTGATCGGGGATGCCGAGGCAGGCCCGCCGCGGCGGCAGGTGGGGTTCGTGGTGAGCGGCGCAATCGGTGGGGCGGTGGTTCGCCACCGCGTGCTGCGCCGGTTGCGGCATCTGGTGGCCGCGAGGTTGGCGTACCTGCCGCTGGACTGCCTGCTCGTCGTGCGGGCGCTGTCGCCGGCCGCGACCGCCACCTCGGCCGAACTGGGTTCGGACCTGGACGCGGCGTTGCGGCGGTTGCGGCTGCTCCGGGTGGAAGCGGCGTGACCGGCGACCGGCGAACCGCCGGCCCGGCCGCGTTGCGGCGGTGGGCGCTGGCTGCGCTGGTGCTGGTGCTCCGGGGTTACCAGTGGCTCATCTCGCCGCTGCTGCCGCCGAGCTGTCGCTTCCAGCCCAATTGCAGTGAGTATGCCGTCGAGGCGTTATGCGTCCACGGGTTGGTGCGGGGCGGCGCTCTGGCCATCTGGCGGGTGCTGCGCTGCGGCCCCTGGCACCCTGGAGGGATGGACCCGGTCCCACCGGCGCGATCCGGCCGGTGGGGCGTTCGATCGACGACGCCATCAGAGGAGTCGCTCCCGTGCTGAACTTCATCTACTACCCGGTGTCGGCGATCCTGTGGTTCTGGCACAAGATCTTCGGTCTGGTGTTCGGCGCGAGCAGCGGCGCCTCGTGGGCGCTGGGCGTGATCTTCCTGGTCTTCACCCTGCGGGCGGTGCTGTTCAAGCCATTCGTCGGCCAGGTGCGCTCGATGCGCAAGATGCAGGAGTTCCAGCCGCAGATCAAGAAGCTGCAGGAGAAGTACAAGGGCGACCGCCAGAAGCTCGCCCAGGAGATGCAGAAGCTTCAGCAGGAGCATGGGGTCAACCCGCTCGGCGGCTGCCTTCCGCTGGTGCTCCAGGTGCCGGTGTTCATCGGCCTGTACCACGTGCTCCGCTCGTTCAACCGGCCCGGGTTGTCGTTCGCGCAGAACATCAAGATCCCGAACTACATCTTCAGCCCGGACGAGGTGCGCTCGTTCCTCGAGGCCCGGCTGTTCGGTGCGCCGCTGTCGGCGTCGATCCGGATGCCGCAGGCCGCGCTGGACCAGTTCGGCTCCCACGTCGACCGGCTCGACGTCATCCTCGTCTCGGTCCCGTTGATGATCGTCGCTGCGGTCGCGACGCACATCACGGCGCGGCATTCGGTGGCGCGGCAGTCTGCGGCGGCCGCGGCGAACCCGCAGGCTGCGATCATGAACAAGGTCACCCAGTACGTGTTCCCGCTCGGCGTCCTGCTCGGCCCACTGGTGATCGAGTTCCCGATCGCCATCCTGCTGTACTGGCTGAGCAACAACGTCTGGACGCTCGGTCAGCAGTACGCGGTCTACAAGAAGATCGAGTCGGAGGAGCGGGTGAAGAAGACCGCGGTCGCCGAGCAACGGCAGTCGCTGGCGCCCCGGCCGGGCCAGAAGCCGGTGCAGCCGAAGCCGGGGCAGAAGCCAGCCCGGCCCGAGGACAGCGCAGCGCCGGCCGTCCCGAGGGCGGCGCCAGCCGAGGCGGACGGCGCGCCGAAGGGCGGCACGGGGCCGGCCTCGGCGGCAAAGCCCGGCGCGGGGAAAGCCGGCGCGGCGAAGCCCAGCGGGAAGTCTGTCGCGGGCAAGCCTGTCGCGGGCAAGCCCGGCGACGGGGACCGTGGCAAGGCAGGCTCTCCCGATGGCGGTGCCGCAGCGGCCGGCGGAGGCACCGGGATGGCCTCGGGCGGTGGCGCCGCCCGTCGAAACGGTGCCTCCCGGAAGTCCGGGACGAGCGGCTCCGACGCCGTGACCGGGCCGGTACGCAACAGCCCGGGGCAGAACGGCTCGGGGCGCCCGAGCGGTGCTGACGGCCGTTCCGGTGAGGTACCAGGGATAATCTCCTCCCGCAGTCCCGGCCGGCGTGGCAAGAAGCGCCGCTAGCCAGGAGCGGCCCCGGAGCGCGTCGGTGAGAGGAGAACCGTGGAGGCCCGCGAGCAGCTCATGGACGAGGCAGAAGAGGCCGCCGCTGACACCCCTACCCCCGGGCCCGCCACCCCCGGGCAGCCCCGGCCGGCAGTGCCCGAGGAGCTGCTCGTCCGCGAGGGCGACATCGCCGGTGACTACCTCGAGCGGCTGCTGGACATCCTCGACTATGACGGCGACATCGACCTGGACGTCGAGGTCGGGCGGGCGATCGTGAGCATCGACGGCGGCGATGACCTCGACAAGCTCGTCGGGCCACGGGGCAGCGTGCTGGAGGCGGTGCAGGAGCTGACCCGACTGGCGGTACAGCAGGTCACCGGCGCTCGAAGCCGTCTCATGCTCGACATCGGCGGTTGGCGGGCGGGCCGTCGCGCGGAGCTGACCGAACTGGGCCGGCGGACCGCCGAGGAGGCGCTCGACTCCGGCCAGGCGGTGAAGCTCCGGCCGATGACCCCGTTCGAGCGTAAGATCGTGCACGACGCCGTCGCGGGGGTGCCGGGCGTGCACAGCGAGAGCGAAGGCGAAGAGCCCAGGCGCCGCGTCGTCGTGTCGCGGATACCCAAAGAGTACGACCACGGTTCCTGACGGTTGGTGTTTCACGTGAAACACCGCTGATGACGGATCCGCCTGGTGACCCTCCACCGGCCGCGACCCGGCTGTTCGGTCCCCGGCTCGCGGTCGCGGCGCGATATGCGGCCCTGCTGGCGCGCAGCGGGGTGGAACGGGGACTGGTCGGGCCGGGGGAAGCGGAGCGGGTGTGGGACCGTCACCTGTTGAACTCTGCTGTTGTGGCCGAACTGATCCCGCTGGAGTGTCGGATGGTGGACGTGGGCTCAGGCGCCGGCTTGCCCGGGATACCGTTGGCCATCGCCCGGCCGGACCTCGTGGTGACGCTGCTCGAGCCCATGGCCAGGCGGGTGGCGTGGCTGCTGGACGTGGTGGATGAGCTGGAGATCCCGGTCGCGGTGGTGCGGGGGCGGGCCGAGGAGCGGGCGGTTCGTGAGCAGGTGGGAGGCGCGGACGCGGTGACAGCGCGAGCGGTCGCGCCGCTGGCCCGGTTGTCCGGCTGGGCGCTCCCCCTGCTGCGGACCGGCGGGCAGCTAGTGGCCGTCAAGGGCGCCACCGCCGCCGAGGAGGCGCGGCGGGACGCGGAGCAGGTCCGGGCCGCGGGCGGGGGGCGCCCCATGGTGGTCCGCTGCGGGGTTGGGGTGGTCGATCCGCCGGCCACCGTCGTGCTCGTCGAGCGGACGGCGGTCCCGGACCGCCGTCCGCACAGGAAGGATCGGTGACGTGGGCTCACCGCACGACCTCGGGGCTTCGGTTTCCCGTGACACATCCGCTCCTGGGTGGACTCCCATCGCCGAGGAGGCTGAGCGGGCCGCGCGGATGCTGCACCCGGGCTCCTACCGGCTGCCCCGCCCAGACCACCGGCGGGTGGTCACGGTCGCCAACCAGAAGGGCGGAGTGGGCAAGACGACGAGCGCCGTCAACCTGGCCGCCGCGCTGGCGCTGCACGGCCTGCGGGTCCTCGTCGTCGACCTGGATCCGCAGGGCAACGCCAGCACCGCGCTCGGCATCGAACACCGCTCCGGCGTCCCGTCGGTCTACGAGGTTCTGTTGGGCGGATTGGCCCTGACGGAGGTGGTCGTGGCGAGTGGCCAGTCGCCGAACCTGCTCTGCGTCCCGGCGACGATCGACCTGGCGGGTTCGGAGATCGAGCTGGTGAGCATGGTCGCCCGCGAGTCGCGGCTCAGGCAGGCGCTGTCCCCCCAGCAGTTGGACCGCCTCGACGTGGACTACGTGCTCATCGACTGTCCACCCTCGCTCGGGCTGCTCACGGTCAACGCGATGGTCGCCGCGCCCGAGGTGCTCATCCCCATCCAATGCGAGTACTACGCCCTGGAGGGCCTCGGCCAGCTACTGAGCAGCATCGAGCTGGTCCAGTCCCACCTCAACCCGGAGCTGCACGTCTCCACGATCCTGCTGACCATGTACGACGGACGTACGAAGCTCGCCGACCAGGTGAGCGCGGAGGTACGCAACCACTTCGGCGACCTCGTGCTGCGGACCGTGATTCCGCGCAGCGTCAAGATCTCCGAGGCGCCGGGCTACGGCCAGACCGTGCTGACCTACGACCCGGGCTCGCGGGGGGCGATGACCTACCTCGACGCCGCGCGCGAGATCGCCGAGCAGAACGGCCCCCGGGAGAGCGCGGGCGGGAGGGCGCGATGACCAGCAAGGGCGGGTTGGGGCGGGGGTTGGCCGCGCTCATCCCGTCGACCCCACTGGAGGACCGGAGGCCGGCGGGCACCGGGAACGACCCGACGGGCCCCCGGACCGCTCCGGACGGGTCGGACCGGCGCACCGGGGTCGACGGTGGCCCGATCGGCGACGCCGTCTACCGGGAGATCCCCGTCGCCGCAGTGGTCGCCAACCCGCGGCAGCCGCGGCAGGTGTTCGACGAGGAGTCGCTCGTCGAGCTGGCGCACTCCATCCGGGAGTTCGGATTGCTGCAGCCCGTTGTGGTGCGGGAACGGGAGCCGGGCGGCTTCGAGTTGGTCATGGGCGAGCGGCGGTGGCGCGCTGCCCAGCAGGCTGGGTTGGACCGCATCCCGGCGATCGTGCGACGAACCGCCGACGACGCGATGCTGCGCGACGCGCTGCTGGAGAACATCCACCGGGTGCAGCTCAACCCACTGGAGGAGGCCGCCGCCTACCAGCAGCTTCTCACCGAGTTCGACGTCACCCACGAGCAGTTGGCCGACCGGATCGGGCGCAGCCGTTCGGTCATCACGAACACGATCCGGCTGCTGCGACTGCCGGTCGCGGTCCAGCGGCGAGTCGCGGCAGGTGTGCTCTCCGCCGGCCACGCCAGGGCACTGCTCGCCCTGGATGGCCACGGCAGCCAGGAGGAGCTCGCGGCCCGGATCGTCGCGGAAGGCATGTCGGTGCGGGCGACCGAGGAGGCGGTCGCCCTCTCACGCGCGGAGCGGGATCCCCGGGGGCCGGCGGCTCCCCGACGCCGCGCCCGCAAGCCGATGCACGCCCCGGGGCTGCAGGAGCTCGCCGAGCGGCTCTCGGACACGTTCGACACCCGGGTGAAGATCGAGTTGGGCCAGCGCAAAGGCCGCATCGTCGTGGAGTACGGCTCGATCGACGACCTGGAGCGCATCGTCGCGCTCATGATCCCGTCCTGACCGGTATCTCCTTGACTATCGCCTACCGGGGGGATGATCTATAGTCCGACGGGCTGTTACCTGCCAGTACCGCGCATCCGGGAGGCTTGGTGTCGCGACGCATCACCGGCGTCACGCTCGACAACCTCGACCAGCTTCCGTCGCGTTGCCAGCGCTGCGTGTTCTGGGAGCTGGCCCCGCACCTGGCCGAGCAGGCCGAGGAGTACGGCTCGGTCGAGCTGGAGAAGGAAGCCTGGGTCTCCAGCGTGCTGCTGGAGTGGGGATCCTGTGGCAAGATCGCGCATGTCGACGGCGTGCCCGCGGGCTACGCGATGTATGCCCCTCCCGGCGTGGTGCCCCGCGCGGCGGCCTTCCCCACCGCCCCGGTCAGCCCGGACGCGGTGCTCCTCACCGCGCTGCACGTCATGCCGGGCTTCGTTGGCGGGGGGCTCGGCCGGATGCTCGTCCAGGCGGTCGCCAAGGATCTGACCCGCCGCGGGGTGAAGGCGGTGGAGGTCTTTGGCGACGCCCGGCCGGAGGTCGACTCCACCTGTGTCATCCCGGCCGACTTCCTGCTGTCGGTGGGCTTCAAGACCGTCCGCGCCCACCCGCGGTGGCCTCGGCTGCGGCTGGAGCTGCGGACCGCGCTGTCGTGGAAGGAGGACGTGGAGGCCGCGCTGGAACGACTGCTCGGCTCGGTCACGATCAGTAATGTGGAGCCCAGCCTGCGCCCGGCGTGAGTGCTCGCGCCTGGAGGTTCGTCGGTGGCTGGTGGTCAGGAAGCCGAGCGGGTCTCCCGGTGCAGCAGCTCGGCGAAGGTGAACGTGCCGGTGGGCTGGTCGTCCTCGCCCAGCAGGTACAGCCGCTTGACGGCGACGAGGATGCCCTCCGCGACCCGGTCGCGGAACTTCGGGTCGAGCAGCTTGTCGCGATCACCGGAGTTCGTGAGGTAGCCCACCTCGACCCGCACCGCCGGCATCCGGGTCAGCCGCAGCAGCTCCCAGGTCCTGGGGTGGCAGCCGCAGTCGACCATGCCGGTGCGGGCCAGCAGCTCCCGACGGATGAACCCGGCCAGCGCCTCGCCGACCGTCGACGTCGTGCCGTTGCCGTTGCCGAAGTGGAAGGTGGCCACCCCGCACGCCTGTGCGCTGCGGTTGGCGTCCACGTGCAGGGAGAGGAGCAGGTCGGCGCCGGCCGTGTTGGCGAACCCGGCCCGCTCCGGGTCCGCCGGGCACCCGTTCGCGCCGCGGGACAGCAGCACCTCCATCCCGGTGGCCGCCATCCGTCCCTCCAGCCGGCGGGCGAGGTCCCACACCAGGTCGGCCTCCGCGACCCCGGCGGCCCGCACGCCGCGGTCCGCACCGCCGTGCCCGGGGTCGACGACGATCCGCTTGCCGCTCAGCCGGGGACCCGCCCGGCGCACCCGCTCCTGCTCGCGCAGCAACCCGGGCCGGCCCCCGGTCACCTTCCGGCCGAGCAGGCTCAGCGAGCGCAGCGTCGCGGGTCCGCACATCCCGTCCGGGGTCAACCCGAAGTCGCCCTGGAAGCTCCGCAGCGCCAGCTCGGTCTGCGGGCCGAACACGCCGTCGGGGCGCCCCGAGTCGTAGCCCAGCTCGAGCAACCGCTCTTGCAGGGCGAAGACGTCGTCGCCGGTCATGGGGGCGGTGGCGAGGAAGCAGAGCATGCGGTCCCCCAGCCCCCAGCGGGCTTCTCGCAACGCACGGTAGGTCTCGGGGCCCACGACGCCGTCGGTGATGAGCCCGCGCCGCTGCTGGAAGGCTCGTACGGCCTGCTCCAGGGCAGCGTCGAACTGGTCGGTCGTGCCGTTGGGTGGCGCCGGTAGCAACCCCAGCGCGGTCAGTGCCGCACGGACTTCGGTGATCGACAGACCGGAATCACCGCGGCGGAGCAGCTGCATGCACCCTCGCTCGACTCGGGCGCCGTCGCGGCGCACTGGCGTCACGCCATTGTGCCCTGCCGCGGGCCGGCTCGCGGAGAGCGGGGCCGGGCCGGTCGGCGTCCGAGGATTGCTAGTGTGCCGGAAGCGAAGTACCTTCACCGGATCCGGCAACGGACTTCGCGTCCCGGGCACTAGCCGAGGATATCGGCGAGGTCGTTGAGCAGAGCGGCCTTGGGCTTGGCACCGACGATCTGCTTGACCGGCTTCCCGCCTCGAAAGACGATCATCGTCGGGACCGACATGATCCGGTAGTCGCGCACGACGACGGGGTTCGCGTCGACGTCCAGCTTCGCGATAGTGATCTTGTCCGCGTGCTCGGCCGCGATCTCGTCGAGCACCGGCGCGACCATCTTGCACGGCCCGCACCAGGTCGCCCAGAAGTCCACGAGGACCGGCTTGTCACTGGTCAACACGTCCTCGCCGAAGGACTGGTCGGTCACGGTCACGGTCGGCTTGTCAGTCATGTCGTCTCCTGTCGCGGTGCTGGGGTGCTGGGCGTCGGTGCCATAGCCGGCATCGACGTCACGTCCACGCTGCGTCTTGCCGGATGCGGTGTCGCCATGGCGGCGTGCGGCCGTCGTGCTCAGTCGGTTCCGCTGCCGTAGCCACCGCCGACGAGCTCGGCGGCCCGGTCGGCGTGTGGCGCTTCGGCGACCTCGGCGAGCCACCGCTCGGCGTCGATCGCCGCGGCGCAGCCGGTGCCGGCGGCCGTGACCGCCTGCCGGTAGGTGCGGTCGACGACGTCCCCGGCGGCGAAGACGCCGGGCAGCGTCGTGATCGTGCCCGGAGCCTGGACCAACACGTAACCGTCCGGGTCGGTGGCGAGCTGGCCTCGGACCAGGTCGCTGCGCGGGTCGTGCCCGATCGCCACGAACATGCCGCTGACCGCGAGCTCCGACTCCTCGTCGGTGGCCGTGTCCCGGAGCCGGACCCCCGTCACGGAGCTGTCGCCGAGGACCTCGGCGACCACCGCGTTGGTCCGGAACCGGATCTTCGCGTTGCTGCGGGCGCGGTTCAGCATGATCTTGGAAGCTCGGAACTCGGCGCGCCGGTGGACCAGGGTCACCGAACGGGCGAAGCGGGTGAGGAAGCTCGCCTCCTCCATCGCCGAGTCCCCGCCCCCGATGACCACGATGTCCTGGTCACGGAAGAAGAAGCCGTCACAGGTGGCGCACGAGCTCACCCCGTGGCCAAGCAGCTTCTCCTCGCCGGGCACGCCGAGATAGCGCGGCGCGGCGCCCATCGCGAGGATGACGGCGCGGGCGCGGTGGGCCTCGTCGGCGGCCGTGACGGCCTTCACCTCGGCGGCGAGATCCAGCGCGGTGACGTCGCTCGAACGCAGTTCGGCGCCGAAACGCTCGGCCTGCGCCCGCATCTGCTCCATGAGGTCGGGACCCGTGATCCCGTCCGGGAAGCCGGGGTAGTTCTCCACGTCGGTGGTCGTCATGAGCGCCCCACCGAACCGGGAACCCTCGAACACCAGCGGACGGAGCTGGGCGCGAGCCGCGTACAACGCCGCGGTGTAACCGGCCGGCCCGGACCCGACGATGACGACGTCCCGGATCTCGCTGCTCACCTCCGCCACAACACGATCGTACGGCGCGATGTTCCCGACGACCGGCCGACTCGTGAATCAGCGGCCGACTCGTGAATCAGCGGCGACCGAGGCCACTAGACCGCAACGCCCTCGAAGCTCACCTCGTCCAGCTCGGTGACGTTGGCGCTCCCGCCACCGCCGAGCTTGGTGATCCACAGCAGCAGGTACCGCGTCGGGGCACTGGGCTGTAGTTGGATGTCCGAGACGCTGGCGGACAGCGTTCCGGAACCGAGCAGCGTCGTGTCCGCCAGCGGGGTGTCCGGGCTCTGGGCGGCGCGGATCTCGATCACGGTTCCCGGGCTCGGCGAGTTGATCGCCACACTGGAGATCCGCGCCGGGCTCCCGAACGTCGCCATGACGCCGACCCCCGGCTTGAGAGCGGGGAACGGCTGCTTGTAGGTGTCGGTGTGCCAGCCGGTCGACGCATCGCCGTCGATGATCCGACCGACCTGGGCGGCGTTGTCGGGGTCACCTGTCGGGTCGTACACCGAGACGCTGCTGGGCACGACCGGCCCGCCGGGGGCCGCTGTCGCCGGGGGGGCCGG
>JAVKSM010000063.1:0-17950 GCA_039583705.1 Pseudonocardiaceae bacterium | reverse complement strand
CCATCCCCGCGCTTGAGGCCCACTGCCACGACGACGCCGTCAAGACCGTGCTCACCCCGGATTGAGGAGCCATGGACAGAGCGCGCATCCTCCGACACCGGACTTGCGAGAGCCCACCCCCAGTCGGCGCGCGTCCGGGCTGGTTGACGAGAAACGACACGGGTACACCTGCTCGTGGAAACCACCTGGAAGATCATGGCCCGTGGGGCACGCACCGGAATGATCGCGGGGCTGGCCGGGACCGCGGTGATGACAGCGTCGGAGAAGCTGGAACAAGCACTCACCGGGCGACCGAACTCCTACATCCCAGCCCACGCCCTGGAGCGGGTCCTCGGCTTGCCCACCAAGCCCGACCAGGAACGTCGCTGGATGAGCTGGGTAGCGCACTGGGGACTCGGCGTCGTGCCAGCGGCGTTGCGGGGAATCATGGCCGAGGGCGGCATGCGCGGCCCGCTTGCCAGCTTCATGTTCTTCATCACCCGCATGACCACCGACGAGACGATGGAAAACGTCACGGGGGTAGGCAAGCCGCCATGGTCCTGGCGGACGATGCTGGCCACCGTGGATGTGCTGCACAAGGCGGTCTACGCCTTCGCGACGGGCGCGGTGGCTGACGCCCTGGCCACCACGCCCCCGCCGCTGGCCCAACGAAGCGGCGGCCACGGGCCCAGCGGGTCCTTCTAGCTCGTCGCTCGACCCACTCGACGCGGTTGCCCACGGTGCGCTGCCTGGCGGGCAGGCGGGGGCGCACCAGTGGAGGCTCGTCCTGGCGGCGGGAGTGTGGTCGAGCTGTCATCCCGGCTCCCGGTGCTCCAGGTCAACGCCGGGGATCGCCGGGTAGTAGTCCGCGGTCGCTCGAAACTCCGGAGCGACATAGAAATTGCCGCGCGACGGCCCGTTCGGCTGCAGTACCAAAGTCCACGACCGGATCGTACTTGTTGGCCCCCGCGCGTCCCTCGAGCCGCCACATCTCCGTCCTGAGGTTGTCGGGGCGTATGACCTGGTGCCACGTCGCCAGCCGGTCGGCCTCCTCGCCGAGGGCATCGCACTCGACGCCGGTGAAGGTTCGTTCAACGAGCAGGTAGCCGTCCCGCTCATAGTCCTGCTGCTGCGTCGGACTCAACGTTAACGCATCGGTACTCACATCGCGGAGAGGTTAGATGAACGAAGTTGATCTCTGTGGGACTGGTGTCCTGGCGGTGACCCCCGGCTTCCTGGCGGTGACCCCCGCATCGCCTGACGGACGCCCGTCACCGCGAGGTGGGTGTTACCGCCTGGTCTGGCAGGGCAGCGACACCAGCGGTGGAGTGGCGGCTTCCGGCATGGCGGCGTGCCGCGTGGAGAGCACCAGGTCCACCGCGCCCTGCAGGTTGGCGACCCGAAGCTGGAGGAGGTCTGCACGTCGCACGCCACACCGGGGGCTCCCGTCGCCGAAGCCGACGCGCTGAACAACCTTGGGCGCATCTATCGGCAACAGGGCCACTATCCGCAGGTCGCCGACCACCTCCAGCAGGCTCTCGCGCTGGCCCGCGAACTCGGCGACCGGGTCGGTGAGACTTATACCCTGCTCGACCTCGGCACCGTCTACCGTGATCAGAGCCATTCTCGGCAGGCCACGGACCACCGCCAACGCGCCCTCACGCTATTCCGTGAGGTGGACCACCCGCACGGTGAGGTCTACGCCCTCAACCGCGTTGGGGAAACCCTGCTTGCCATTGGTCAACCTGACCAGGCGCGCCTACCACGCCGCCGCCCTCGCTCTGGCCATCCGGATCGGAGCCAGGTATGAGCAAGCCCGTGCCCACCACGGCTTCGCCCACACCTACCAGATCGGCGGCGATCCCGACCAGGCCCGGTACCACTGGCAGCAGTCCCGGACCCTCTACAGCGACATCGGCGTCCCCGACGCCGACGCCGTCCACGCCTGCCTCACCGCCCTCGATCAAGCAGCGGACGACGAGAGCCGACCAGGTCACGGTGCTGGCGACGGGCATCCCTACCACCAGTGACGCCAGCACGCAGACGTTCACCCTCGGTAGGCAGTGTGCGGGTGGTGGGAGATGGGTATCTTGACCGTTATGAGTTCCTCTTCCACCGATACAGTTCAGCGCGGTTCGGCAGCTTCCGAGCCGGCGGAGCTGCGGACAAAGATCACGCACGTCCGTGGCGAGCTCACGGACACGCTCGCCACGCTGGCGGACAAGACCGACCTGCCGGGCCGGGTGGCCGACAAGAGCCGCCAGCTCAAGGAGCAAACGGTTGAGAAGGCCAAGCAGGCACGCGGGCAGGCCAGTGGGAAGGCGCAGCATCTGGCCAGGTTCGCGCAGCGCAAGGCCCAGCAGGCCCCGCAGGTGATACAGCGAAAGCCGGGCATCACCGCTGCGGTGGTGGCTGCGGTTCTGGTCATCGTGGTGGTGCTGGTGCGCGCCCTGCGAAGCGGGTGACGAGCTACTCGAGCAAGGGCCGGCTAGCACTCCTCCTTGGGCTGAATCCACACAGCACAGGGCGGGAACCCGGGCACTGGGGGCTCGGGTTCCCGCCCCGACAGCCGTCGGCGTGCGCCGTATGGCACTCTCGCACCAAGGCGTCCCCACCCTATGTCAGCACGGGGAGCGACTCGAGGCCGTAGACGATCGACGCCTCTCGCAGCGACAACCCGTCAGCCGGTCCGGCCAGCCGCATCGTGGGGAAACGCCGCACGAGTGCTGGGTACGCCGCACGAAGCTCGATTCGGGCGAGTTCGGCGCCCAGGCAGCGGTGGATTCCGTAGCCGAACGCCAGGTGCGACGTGGGCGGCCGGGCCGGGTCGAACAGGTCCATACCCGCGCCGAGGATCTTGTCACGGTTGGCGCCGCTCAGCGAGCACACGACGACGTCACCGCGCGATATCTTCGTCCCTGCCACCTCCATATCGGCGCGGGCGAAGCGGGGGAACGCCACCTGCACGACGCTCAAGTAGCGCAGCAACTCCTCGACGAACTGCTTCACCGTGTCCTCGTTGTCCCGGAGACCGGCGAAGCAGTCCGGATCCCGCAGCAGCACGATCGCGCCCAGCGCCAACATGCTCGCGGTCGTCTCCAGCCCTCCGGTCAACAGCCCGTCGGCGAGCCCGGCCAACTCCCGGTCGTCGAAGTCGTCGCCATGCTCGGTCACCAGGGAGCCGAGCAGGCCGTCACCCGGACGTTCCCGCTGCATCCGGACGAGGTCGATCAGGTACGCCAAGGACTGCGAGATCGCATCGAGCGGGGCGGTCGTGCCACCGAACAGGTCGAAGCGGGCGGCACTGCGCCGCTGGAAGTCTGCTCGGTCCTCGTAGGGCACCCCGAGCAGCTCACAGATCGACAGCGAGGGAATGGGCAGGGCGAAGGTCTGCACGAGGTCGACAGGATTACCGAGCCGTTCGATCTCGTCGAGTTGCCCCTCGACGATCGCGTGGATTCTGGGCGTGAGCCGGCTGAGCCGGCGAGCGGTGAACTCCGGCGTCAGTATCCGTCGGAGCCGGGTGTGCACCGGCGGATCGCTGAAGCCCAGTCCTCCCGGGTTCTGCTCGGCGCCGAACCGGCCGCTGCCCACCAGGTTGTTGAAGTCGTTGCTCAGCCCCTCGACCGCGCCGAGCACTGTTTTGACCGCGTCGTAGCCGGTGACCAGCCACGCGTTTATCCCGAAGGGCAGCGGCAGCTTGCTGACCGGCTCCTTCTCTCGCAGGTGGCCCAGTTCGTCCACCGGGTCCAGGCCGTACCGCCGCAACGGCAGCAACGCCGGACCGGGAAGCGACGACAGTGTGAAGCCCCGGCGCCGGCTCCTCAGGAGATATCTGCCCGCCAGCCAGGAGACGGCACGCCCGCGAAGGTTGATCACAGTGGCGATCCTACCTCGGCACCGCATCGTCCCATTCGTCCGAGTCGCACGGGGTTCGCTCGACGAAACCGCCGACCCCCCTCTCGACCTGACGGCAAGGCGGGGATGATGAGCAGGGATGTGGCGTCCTCGCTGCTTGCCGTGGCTGCTGGTCGGCGTGGTGCTGACCGGGTGCACCGCGCTGGTCAGCTGCACCCTGTCGTCGCCGGCTGGCCCGGCTGGCCCGGCGAGCGAGTCACCGACGGTCGGCCCGCCCACGTCGTCCCCCGCCGACTCGGCTGGTGGGACACCTGTCGATTCGGCTGACGGGTCCCCGGCTGCCTCCCAGCCGGTCTGGGCAACCTCGGGCCCGGTGCTGGCGGTCAAGATCGACAACGTCGACGGCGCCCGGCCGGCAACCGGGCTGGGCAGCGCCGACGTCATCTATGTCGAGCCGGTCGAAGCCGGGCTGACCCGGATCGTCGCGGTGTTCGCCACCCACCTGCCAGCCGTGGTCGGCCCGGTGCGCAGCGCGCGGGAGACCGACCTGGACCTGCTGGCCCAATACGGCCGCCCGACGTTCGCCTATTCCGGCGCGGTGTCGGTGATGCTGCCCCTGCTGCAGTCCGCGCCGTTGGTCAACGCATCACCGGCCGAGGTGCCCCGGGCCTATTTCCGCAGCTTCTCCCGCAACGCCCCGCACAACCTCTACGTGCACCCCGGTGAGCTGCCTCTCGGAACCGGACCGACGCCGCAGGGTGTGCTGGAGTTCGGCGCCGCGCCGGACGGCGGCACCCCGACGACCGTGGAGGACGTCCGCTACCCGGACGCGTCGTACGAGTTCCGCTGGTCCGCCCAGACCGCGGCATGGTCGATCTGGATGGACGGCACGCCCTACCTGTCCACCGAAGCCGGACAGTTGGCTGCGGCCACGGTGGTCGTGCAGCGGGTGCCCACCAGCCCGGAGCCGTTCGCTGAAGACTCCTCGGGTGCGCTGACGCCGATCGCGGAATCCGTCGGCAGCGGACCGGCCACGGTGCTCCGGGACGGCCAGTCGTTCGAGGCGACCTGGTCGCGTCCCACGCCGCAGTCCCCCACGCAGTTCACCACCTCGTCCGGTGAACCACTGCCGCTGGCGGCCGGGCCGGTATGGGTCCTGCTCCTGCCCGGGTGAGTGTCGCCGCGCCCACCGCGAACCGGCTCAGGTCGCCCGAACCGTGCCCGGCGAGGCAACTCAGACGGGGTCCACGATCTCGTCCGTGGACAGCGTGGTCTGCGGCACCGAGGTGAGCACGCCGTCGCGGGCCAGCTCGCGCACCGCGGGGACCGGGTCCGGATCGGAGAAGAGCGTCCGGTCGCCGTAGTCGGCCTGCCGTCCGGTCACGTCGACGACCCACCAGGAGGCCTCGAGAGCGATCCCGTTGGGGTCGTTGAAGTAGATGGAGCGCACGAAGCCGTGGTCGACGACGTCGGTGACCTCGGACCCGTGCGACTTCAGCCGCGCCCGCAGCTCCTCCAGGGCGTTCTCGTCCGGCAGGTTGAACGACAGGTGGTCGAACTGCATCTTGCGTCGGTCCGGGACCCCGGCCGGCACCTGGAACCGTTCCAGCGCGACGTCGCGGTACTCGAAGAACGCGACGGTTTGCTCGGCGCCGAACTCGAAGAAGTAGTGCCGGAAGGACTCGCTGGCCAGGTGCGCCACGAGCCGGGCGCCGAGCACGCCGTGCCAGAACCGGGTGGTGGCGTCCATGTCGTTGGTGACGAGGGCGAGGTGGTTGATGCCCCGCCAGAAGGGCCTCGCGGTCTCGGTCATGGCCCCGAGTCTAAGTGGTCCCGCTGCGGCACGTGACGGTTCTCGTGCGGCCGACGAGACTGGCGGACATGGCTGACGGAGACGCAGGCGGACGTCCGGACCGGGACCGCGACGCGCGCGGCAGGGCGCGCAGCTCCCGGCCACGGGACGCCGCCGGCCGGCCGCTGCCCCGGGACGCCGCGGGTGTCGCACGGGTGCCGGAGGATCTCGTGCTGACGTCGGCGCAAACCCTCCAGACGGCACAGCGTCTGCTCGACACCGACCGCCCGTTCGCTGCCCACGAGGTGCTCGAGGCGGCCTGGAAGGCCGCCGACCACCCGGCTGAGCGCGCCGTATGGCAGGGCCTGGCACAGCTCGCGGTCGGGCTCACCCACGCCCAGCGCGGCAACCCGCTCGGCGCCGCGGCGCTGCTGCGCCGCGGCGCCGAGCGGATCACATCGCACGCGCCGACCCCACCGCACGGGCTCGCGCTGGGATGGCTGGCGACCCGCGCGGTCGCGTTGGCCGAGAGCATCGAGCGTGACGGGCTGCCTACCAGGCTGCCGCGACTGGAACTGATCAACCTGGGGCTGGCCGACCGGGGGCTGGTGGACCCGGGGCTGGCCGACCCGGAGCCGGGCAACCCGGGACGTCCCGGGGGTCAATAGCCGAGGTAAACCCCATGGCCGCTGTACCGGCCGCCGGCGGCGACCGTCGCGAGTCCATAGTTGGCGATCATGTAGCGCAGTCCTGCGGTGATGTTGGCGACCGGGTCGGTGATCGGCCGGTCGGCGAGGCTGGGCAGCACGTAGGCGCGGTAGGTCGACGGGACGAGCTGCATGAGGCCCTGCGACGGGTGTCCGGCGCGAGCGTTGCTGTCGCTGAGGTTGATGGCGTCCGGCCGCCCGCCCGACTCGTGCATGATGATCGCCTTGACGCCCGACGCCAGCACTTGAGGCAATCCGAGCAGGCTCAACGCCTGCGCGACCCAGCCGTCGAGGCCGTGGTCCTCGCCCGCCGGGTAGGCCGTCCCCGGCTGGGGTTCGGCCTGCTCCGTGGCGGCGCTCGCGGCGCTCGCGGCGCTCGCGGCGAGTTTGGCGGCCTTACTGAGCGCCTGCACGTCGCTCTCGCCGACGGCGCTCGGTGCGGGCAGCACCTCAGGGGAGAACCACGCCGTGTCGGCCGCCAGCGTCGGCGTGTCGGCGGCAAGCCGGGGCTGGGGCAGCGTGGCCGTACCGCCGGAAGCGTCGGCGATGTCGGTGTCGAGCGTCTGGCTGGCCGCGAACAGTGCCCCGGCCGCGACCGCAGCGACGAGGAGCCTGCCGTGCAGGCTCGAGGGCGGGGCGGGTACCCGGTGCGCGCCGTGCGACGGTGCCGCGAGGGCGAGGGCGGGTACCCGGTGCGCGCCGTGCGACGGTGCCGCGAGGGCGAGGGCGGGCTGTGCCTGCCACACGGGGGCCGGACTGGGGCGAGGGCCGCGCGGGGAGCGGTGACGCGCCAAGACCTGACCTTCCGTTCCGGGGGGGCGAACAGATCCGGGCGGGCACCGGGTGGGGAGTCCCGGTGAGCCGGCGATGCCGGCCCAGCTCCCGCTCGTGACCTGTTCGTGACACGGACCCGGGAAAGCTAGCCAACTGCCGTCCCCGGAAGCAACAAGCCCGCCGGCATGTCACCGCACATCGCCTACCGTTCATCTCTCCGTTGGTTTCGGCGGCCGGTTCCCGAGGCCGACGCTGTGCACGCCGAACGGTCGATGCAGCGCCGCGACCTCGGCTTCGAGCCTCGGCACCATGGTGCGGGCAGTCAGCCGCATCGGCAGCTCGCCGAGCGGGGAGAGCAGCAGGCTGCGCAGCGCGGAGACCACCGCCACCGAGCGCGGCACGAAGATCTTGCGCCGACGCCGCGCGATGCCGTCGAGGAACGCCCGTGCGCACCCCTCGACCGGCGTGTAGCAGCCCAGCGGGCCGGGCAGCCTCCGCAGCGCTTCCCGGAAGGTCGCGAGGTCGGCTTCCTGGTCGCGTACCAGGTCGGTGTCGATCCACGTCATGTGCGCGATGCCGACGGTGACGCCCTTGTGCGCCACCTCCAACCGCAGCGCGTTGCCGAAGTTCTCCAGCCCCGCCTTGGATGCGCAGTAGGCCGCCATGCCCGGCATCACGGTGAACGCCGCCGCGGAGGACACCAGCAGGTAGTGCCCGCATCGAGCCGTGACGTGCGGCAGGGTGGCCGACACGGTGCGGATGACGCCGACGAGGTTCACCTCGACGGTGCGGGCCAACGCGTCCGCCGGCGTGATGGCCACCGTGCCGTTGTTGGCCACGCCGGCGTTGGCGACGACCACGTCGATCCCGCCGAGCCGCTCCACGACCGACCAGACAGCCGCGTCCAGAGCCGACTGGTCGGTGACGTCGCACTCCGCCCAGACGTGCTCCGGGCCGAGCTCGGCGGCCAGGGCGCGCAGCCGGTCGGGTTCCAGGCCCAGCAGAGCGACCCGGGCGCCGCGGACGGCGGCCAGCCGGGCGGTGTGCTCGCCGATGCCGCGGGCGGCGCCGGTGACGAGCAGGACCCGGCCGGAGACGTCGTAGCTCATGGCTGTCCCTTCGGTCCCGGACGGGCCCCGTAGGGGGGCCCGTCCCACGGTGGCGCCCCGGAGGTTACGGCTCTGGTCCCACTGCTCACAGCCCGGCCGTGACGGGCTCGCGCCGCCTCGTCAGGTACTCGGCCGGGTCGAACCGCCGCAGCCGGCGCTTGAACGGCATGGTGAACCCGGGCCACAGCGTGGAGTTGCGCCCGGTCGGATCCAGGTACCAGCTCGCGCATCCGCCGGCCAGCCACACCGTGCCGGCCATGTCCGCGTCGAGACCGGCGACGAAGGCGGCCTGCGCCGTTGCCGTCGGCTCCAGGGTGGCAAGCCGGTGCCTGTCGAGGTGGCGCAGCGCTGCGACGATGTGCTCGATCTGCGACTCGATCATGAAGATCACCGACGTGTGGCCGAGCCCGGTGTTCGGACCCAGCAGCAGGAACAGGTTCGGGAAGCCGGCGATCGTCGTGCCGAGGTGGGCGTTCGGGCTGCCCCGCCAGGTCTCGGCGAGCGTCCGCCCGTCGCGCCCCCGGATCCGGTGGGAGATCGGCTGGTCCGTCACCTGGAAGCCGGTCCCGAAGATGATCGTGTCGCACTCGTGTTCGATCCCGTCGGCCGTGACGATCCCCCGGGGGCGGACATCGCTGATCGACTCGGTGACGAACTCGACGTTGTCCCGGCCGAGCGCCGGCAGGTAGTCGTTGGAGATGAGGATCCGCTTGCAGCCCAGGGTGTAGCGCGGCGTCAGCTTCGCGCGCAGCTCCGGATCCGGGACCTGGCGGCGCAACTGAGCGCGGGCGACCGCTTCCGCGGCCCGCGTCCGGCGCGGATGACGGAACGCCGGGACCATTGCCTCGCGCGCCCAGTAGATCGCGCTGCGGGCCAGCAGTTGGAGGCCGGGGACGAGGCGGTAGGCGAGCTTCTCGGCGCGGGTCCACCGCCGGTCGAGCCGTGGCATGATCCACGGCGGGGTGCGCTGGAAGACCCGTAGTGCGGCGACCTGCGGCGCGATCCGCGGCACGAACTGGATGGCCGAGGCGCCGGTCCCGACCACGGCGACCCGGCGACCGGTGAGGTCGTGGTGGTGGTCCCAGCGGGCGGAGTGGAACGTCGTGCCTTCGAAGGTCTCCAGGCCCGGGATCTCGGGGATCGCGGGCTCGGCCAGCGCCCCGCAGCCGGCGACGAGCACCTCGGCCGTGTACCCGCCGCCGGTGGTCTCGATCCGCCAGCGCCCAGCGGCGGGGTCCCACGAGGCGGCGAGCACCTCGGAGTCGTAGCGCAGGTGCGGCAGGATTCCGTACCGCAGCGCACAGCGGCGCAGGTAGGCCCAGATCTCCGGCTGCGGCGAGAACGACCGGCTCCAGTCCGGGTTGGGCGCGAAGGAGAAGGAGTACAGGTGGCTCGGCACGTCGCAGGCGCAACCCGGGTAGGAGTTGTCCCGCCAGGTGCCGCCGACGTCGCCCGCCCGCTCCAGCACGACGAGGTCGTCCGGGGAGTCGGCGAAGCCCGCCTGCTTGAGCCGGATCGCGGCGCCGAGGCCGGAGAAACCGCTGCCGACGACGGCGATGCGGACGTGGGTGGCGCTGTCGTCGGCCTCGCTGGTGCTGATGGCTCTGCTCCTGCCCGGGTCCGGGGTCATCCGGCATCGCGGCGCCGCCGCTGGCGGTGGTACTGCTTGGTACCGTCGGGGTGCGACCATGGTACCAACAAGTACCACGTGGCGACCAGCCGTGACACCTGACACCCACCGCGACCGTCTGGTCCGGGCGATGGCGGTCACCGTGACCGAACAGGGCTACCCGGCGACGACGATCGCGGACGTCGTCCGGCACGCCCGGGTGTCCAAGCGGACCTTCTACGAGCACTTCGCCGACAAGCAGGAGTGCTTCCTGGCCACCTACGTCGCGGCGAGCGACACCGTGCTCGCGGCGGTCACGGCCGCGACGGCCGGCGCCGGTTCCTGGCAGCACCGGCTGCGTGCCGCCACGCACGCCTACCTGTCGACGCTGCAGGCGCAGCCGGCGCTCACCCGCACCCTGCTCACCGAGATCCTCTCGGTGGGTCCGGACGGGCTGCGGGTGCGCCGCGAGGTGCTGGACCGCTTCGCCGGCACGCTGCGGACCCTGGTGCAGGCGGGGCGCGCGGACGCCCCCGAGGTGCCGGAGTTGTCGGCCGACCGGGCGCTCGCCCTGGTCGGGGGGATCAACGAGTTGGTGCTGCGGACTGTCGAGGAAGGTCGGGCCGGCGCGCTCACGGAGCTCACCGAGCCGGTCATCGAGATCGTCCGGGCGCTGCTCGCCGCTGGGTCCTGAGCAGCTCAGCCGGGTCCCGAGCAGCTCAGAGGTCGGCGCCGGCGGCCTGCTGGTCGGGGCCGGCTCCTCGCACCGGCAGGGCGGCGAACACGGCCGGTGGCTCCCGCCACAGGTCGGGCAGGATCCCCGCCTCGGCGTCGCGCACCGCCCGCCACACCCGCTGCGCGCTGCACGGCAGGTCGATGTGGCGCACCCCGAGGTGGGCCAGCGCGTCGATGACCGCGTTCTGCACCGCCGGGGTGGCCCCGATCGTCGCCGCCTCCCCGATCCCCTTGGCACCCAGCGGGTTGAGCGCCGTCGGGGTCTGGGTGTTGGCCACCTCGTAGTGGGGCAGGTCGGCGGCGGTCGGGACGTGGTAGTCGGCCAGCGTGGCCGTCAGCGGGTTGCCGTCGGCGTCGAAGCGGAACTCCTCCCACAGCGCCTGCGCCACGCCCTGGGCGATCCCACCGTGCTGCTGGCCGCCGACGATCAGCGGGTTGAGCACTCGGCCGCAGTCGTCCACCGCGATGTGGCGCAGCGGGGTCACGAACCCGGTGTCGAGGTCCACTTCGACCACGGCGACGTGGCTGCCGAACGGATAGGTCGCCCCGCCCTGGTCGAGGTCGAGCTCCGCGGCCAGCGGCGACCCGGCCTCCTGCGCGGCGACCGCGAGCTGCGCCCAGTCGAACGAGCGATCTGGCACCCCGACCACCCCGATCCGGCCGTCGCTCACCTCGACGTCGTCCACGGCAGCCTCCAGCAGCGAGGCCGCCAGCTCCCGGGCCCGCTCGGCGACGACGTCGGCCGCGGCGTATACCGCGCTTCCGCCGAGTTGCAGTGACCGCGAACCCCCCGTTCCTCCGCCGCGCGGCACCACGGCGGTGTCGGACTGCACGAACCGGATCGACTCCAGGGGGATGCCCAGGCGGTCGGCGACGAGCATGGCGAACGTCGTGGCGTGACCCTGCCCGTGCGAGGACGTGCCGACGGCGATGGTGGCGCCGCCGTCGGTGCCCACCGTGACCGACCCCCACTCCTGGGCGCCGCCGCCGGCGGTGATCTCGACGTAGCTGGCCAGCCCGATGCCAAGGGCGCGGCGCGACCCCGCGGCGCGGCGGCGGGCCTGCTCGGCGCGCAGGCCCTCGTAGTCCGCGAGTCGCAACGCCTCGGTGAGCGCGGCGTCGTAGTCGCCGCTGTCGTAGGTGGTGCCGACGGCCGTGGTCACCGGGAACTCCTCGGGCCGCAGGAAGTTGCGCCGCCGGATCTCCACCGGGTCGATGCCGAGCTCGGCGGCCGCCATGTCGATGACCCGCTCCAGCAACGCCGTCGTCTCCGGGCGTCCGGCGCCCCGGAAGGCACCCATCGGCGTGGTGTTGGTGAGCGCCACCGCGACGTCCCAGCCGATCCGCGGGATCCGGTAGACGCCCTGGGCCATGGCGTAGCCGGGACCCATCGCCAGCGCCCCGCCGAAACCGGCGTACGCCCCGGCGTCGGCGACCACCCGGCAGCGCATCCCGACGATCCCTCCGTCGCGGCGCAGCCCCAGCTCGACGTACTGCACCTGGCCGCGGCCGTGCATCGAGGCGAGGTTCTCCGATCGGGTCTCGGCCCACCCGACCGGCCGTCCCAGCGCCCGGGCGGCCGCGACCGCGACGCTGTGCTCGGCCGCGAGGCCCGCCTTGCCGCCGAAGCCCCCTCCGACGTGCGGCGCGACCACCCGCATCCGCTCCGGCGGGATGCCCAAGACGTGGCTGGCGAGGCTGCGGAACAGGTGCGGCATCTGCGTGGACAGATACACGGTCAGCTCGTGCTCGTCCTCCTGCCCACCCGGCACGACCGTGATCGCGTTGCCTTCCAGCGGAACCACCGCCAGCCGCTGGTTCTCCAGCCGGACCCGCACGAGCACCTCGGCGCCGGCCAGCGGGTCGTCCCCGGGCGCCGAGCGAGCGCCGGCGGCCAGGTTCGAGCCCAGCTCGTCGAACTGCAGCGGGGCGTCCCCGGCCAGCGCCGCCTCCGGGTCGACCACGACCGGCAGCGGGTCGTAGTCGACGACGACGAGGTCGGCGGCGTCAGCGGCCTGTGCCCGGCTCGACGCGACGACCGCGGCCACCGCCTCGCCGACGAAGCGCACCCGGTCGGTGGCCAGCGGCGGCCGGGCACACCGCTCGTTGACCGCGAAGAACGGATGGTAGCGCGGGAGCTTCAGGTCGTCGGCGGTGTAGACCGCGACGACACCGGGCGCCGCGGCGGCCTCGGAGACGTCGACGCCGCGGATGCGGGCGTGCGCCAGCGGCGAGCGGACGAACGTCAGGTGGAGCAGACCGGCGACGTTGAGGTTGTCGACGTAGCTGCCCCGCCCCCGCACCAGGTCCGGATCCTCGACCCGTCGCACGGCATTGCCCAGGATCGATGCGGCCATGGCCTCACCCTACGGCCCGCTCACGCGGTCCCAGCCGCTGCCGCCCGGTCCGGCTTTCGGGCGCCGGCGCCCTGATCCAGGCGCTGGCGGCTCCGGTGTCAGACGCTGGTGGCCTGGGCGCTGTGCCGCCCTTCCGCGAACTCCTCGACGAGCTTGGCACAGAAGGCCGGCAGGTCGTCCGGCTTGCGGCTGCTGACCAGGCCCTGGTCGACGACGACCTCCTGGTCGACCCAGTCGGCGCCGGCATTGCGCAGGTCGGTCTGCAGGCTCGGCCAGGACGTCATGCGGCGGTCACGCACGACGTCGGCCTCGATGAGGGTCCACGGGCCATGGCAGATCACCGCGACCGGCTTGCTCTGCTCGAAGAAGCCGCGCGCGAAGCTCACCGCCTCCGGCTTGGTCCGCAGGAAATCCGGGTTGGCTACGCCACCGGGCAGCACCAGGGCGTCGTAGTCGTCGGCGCTGACCTCCGAAGCGAGCTTGTCGACCGGGAACGTCTCGCCCTTGTCCAGGTGGCTGAACGCCTGGATCTCGCCGACGGCGGTCGACACCAGCTCCGGCATGCCGCCGGCCTCCCGCACGGCCTTCCACGGCTCGGTCAGCTCGACCTGCTCGACCCCCTCGGGGGCGACGAGAAACGCCACCCGCGCGTCCCGCAGGCGTTGTGTCGAATCGGCCATGCCGCAGGCCTACCCGGGCCGATCGCAGCCGAAACGAGGCGCCGTTTCAGCCCGAGGAAGACTTCCTGGCGGTGCTCTTCCTGGCCGGGGTCTGGCGCGCCGCGGCCTTCGTGGCGGTGTTCGTGGCGTTCGCCGTCTTCGCGGGGGCCTTCTTCGCGGGGGCCTTCCTCGCGGAGGCCTTCTTCGCGGGGGCTTTGGCTGGGGCCTCCTCCGCCGGGTCCTGGGCGGGGGCCTTGCGGGCGCGGGCCCGCTTCGCCGCCGGCGGTTGCTCCGGCGCCTTCCCCCCGGCGGCCTCGACGCTGCGGCGCAGCGCGGTGAGCAGGTCGGTGATGCCCTCGCCCCCGTCGGGCGGCGTCTCCGGCGGTGCCGGCCGACCCTCGCCGTGCTGCCGCTTGTACTCGATGAGCTCGACCATCGCCGCCTGGTAGGAGTCCTCGAACGCCGTCGGGTCGAAGTCCCCGCCCAGGCTGGCCACGAGCGACGACGCCATCTGCAACTCCTGGGGCCGCAGCTCGACGTCCGACCGCAGGGTCTCGAAGTCCGGCTCGCGTACCTCGTCCGGCCAGAACATGGTCTGCAGCACGATCGCCCGGTCCCGCACCCGCAGCAGCGCCAGCGTCTCCCGCTGCCGCAGCGCCACCTTCACCACCGCCATCCGGTCGGTGGTCCGCAGCGCCTCGCGGAGCAGCGTGTAGGGCTTGACGGCCTTGTTCTCCGGCTCGAGGTAGTAGCTCTTGTCCAGCAGCAGCGGGTCGACCTGCTCGGCCGGGACGAACTCCACGACGTCGATCTCGTGGCCGGTGGCGATGGGTAGCGAGTCCAGATCCTCGTCATCGACCATGACGAGCTGGCCGTCCTCGGTCTCGTAGCCCTTCACGATGTCGGCGTAGTCGACCTCCTCGTCGCACACCGTGCACGTACGCTTGTAGCGGATGCGCCCGCCGTCGCGCTCGTGCACCTGGTGGAAGCGGATGTCGTGGCTGCTCGTCGCGGTGTACAGCCGCACCGGAACGTTGACCAGCCCGAACGACACCGCCCCGGTCCAGATCGCGCGCATCATCGACCCCTTTCACGAAGATCGTGGGTGCCATCCGCAAGCATGAGCCTGTGCGCCCCATGCTCGCCACCCCTGGCCCGTTGCCGGATGGTCCGGAATGGCT
The DNA here is from genome assembly GCA_039583705.1 of Pseudonocardiaceae bacterium. Classification (GTDB taxonomy): domain Bacteria; phylum Actinomycetota; class Actinomycetes; order Mycobacteriales; family Pseudonocardiaceae; genus JAVKSM01. The sequence continues at coordinate 3,190 of JAVKSM010000063.1, read as the reverse complement.
CTACGAGGTCAAGTGGGACGGCATGCGGGTGCTCCCCGAGGTGACGGAGGGGACGCTCCGGCTCACCTCGCGCAGCGGTCAGGACGTGACGGGCGCCTTCCCCGAGTTCGCGCCGCTGGCCGAGGTGGTCGTCGACGGGATGTTCGACGGGGAGGTCGTGCTGCTCGCCGGTGGGATACCGTCGCTGGCCGCGCTGGCCGACCGGATGCATCTCACCGCCGGTCGGGCTGCCCGGCTGGCCCGGCGCGCCCCGGCCGTGCTCATACTTTTCGACGTGCTGCGCCTCTACGGCGTGGACCTTTCCGCGCGCCCCCTCATGGAGCGACGCGCCACGCTGGAGCGCCTGGATCTGGCCGCGACCCCCCAGGTCCTGCTGTCTCCGGCCTACTCCGACGGCGCGGCGCTGCTCGCCGCCACCGTCGAGCGGGGCATGGAGGGGGTCGTCGCCAAGCGCCGCGACGGCGTGTACCGGTCCGGTGTCCGCGCCCCGAGCTGGGTCAAGGTGACGCTGCACCGCACCCAGTCCTGCGTGGTCGGCGGCTGGCGGCCGGAGCGAGGTGGCTCGCGGCGCCTGGGCGCGTTGCTGCTCGGGGTGCCGGGCCGCGACGGCGGGCTGCGTTTCGCCGGGCGGGTCGGCGCCGGGCTGGGCGAGCGGGCGGAGGCCGCGCTGCGGGCCGAGCTGGCGAGGCTGGAGGCCGTGGATCCGCCGTTCTCCGGCCCACCCTTACCGCGGGCCGACGCCGCCGGAGCGGTGTGGTGCAAGCCGCGGGTCGTCGTCGACGTAACCCACCTGGGCTGGACCGCGGCCGGCCGGTTGCGGCAGCCGGTGCTGCGGGGGCCGCGCCTCGACCTGGACCCGGGCGACGTGCGGCGGGAAGGCTGATCCAGCGGTGGGTAGCTGGTCAAGAACCACCCGCTGCGGCCGGTTACGGTGACGTCGTGCCGACGACGATGCTCACCTGGCAGGGCCGTGGCGGGGTGCGGTTGGAGGCCGCGCGGGTGCTGCTCGGCCAGCGCGGCATGCGCGCCCGCGGTTCGCTGGTCGTCGCCGGCTCGGCCCATCTCCCGGCCTACACCGCCTCCTACGCGCTCGTCGTCGGCGAGGACGGCGTGGTCCGCCGGCTGTCGGTGAGCAGCGCCAGCGCGGAGCGGGAGCGGCAGGTGTCGCTCTCGCGGACCGAGGACGGCTACTGGATGCTGGACACCGGCGAGGGCGGGCACCGGGCGGAGTTCGACGGTGCGCTGGATGCCGACGTGCAGACCAGTCCGCTGTTCAACGCGCTGCCGGTGCGCCGGCTCGAGCTGCACCGGGAGGCGGGGGAACACGCCCTGCCGGTGGTGTACGTCACGCTGCCGGACGTCACCGTGCGGCTGGTGGTTCAGCACTACCGCACCATCGCCCTGCGCGAGGACGGCGCGGTGGTCAACTTCAGCATGGACTCGATCTCGGCGGACGTGCTGGTCGACGCGGACGGCCTGCCGATCGACTACCCGGGCCTGGCGTTGCGCTTGTAGCGGCGTGCAGCGCGGCGGCGACCCGCAGCACGCCGCGCTCCCCGAAGCGGACCCCCACCACCTGCAGCCCGGCGGGCAGCTCGCCCTCGGGAACCTGCCCGGCCACCGAGACAGCCGGCCAGCCGGCCAGGCTGAACGGGCAGCACAGCGACAGCAGCGCGGTGGCCACCGACCGCCCGTCCACCTGCGGCTCCCCGATCGCCGTGGCACGCACCGGCGCCGTCGGCGTGAGCAGGACGTCCACGTGCGAGAGTCGGGCCCGCAGCTCGGCCACGAGCCGGCGCCGCCGCCGCTGGGCGCCGACGTAGTCCTCGGCGGTGGCGCCCGCCGCGTCGAGCAGCCGCTTGGCCGTGCGCGGCTGGTAGTCGCCCGGCCGCTGCGCCAACCACCGGGCGTGCGTCGCGTAGGCCTCCGGGCCGACCACCCGCGGGTACAGCAATGCCAGCTCGGCCGCCTGCGGGGCGCTGACGGGCAGGAGCCGCGCGCCCCGGGCCTCCAGCGCCGCGGCGGCGGTCCCCACCGCAGCCGCGACCTCCGGGTCGTACGGCCGCCAGTGCTCGTCGTCCGGCAGCCCGACGAGCACCCCGTCGAGCAGCCCACCGGCCATCCCGTGGGATGCCCCGTCGGGCACGTCGTCGAAGCGCGGCCGTCGGATCCCGCCGCCGCGCTCCCGCGGCCCGCGCGCCAGCACCTCCCAGGCGACCGAGGCCGTGTAGACGTCGGTGGCGAGCACGCCGACGTGGTCGCAGCTCTCCGACAGCGGGAACACCCCGGCCGTGGGCAGCGCCCCGAAAGCCGGCTTGAGGCCCACCACCCCGCACAGCGCCGCCGGGACCCGCACGCTGCACCCGGTGTCAGTGCCCAGCGTCAGCGGCAGGTGCCCGGCGGCCACGGCGGCGGCGGATCCGGAGGACGACCCGCCGGTGATGCGCTCCGGGTCGTGCGGGTTGTGGCACGGTCCGGTCGCGGCCACGTCACCTGTGGGACCGTAGGCGAACTCGTGGGTGTGCAGCTTGCCGACCACCACCGCGCCGGCCGCCCGCAGCGTCGAGACCACCGCGGCGTCGGCCGACGCGGATGCGGTGTCGGCACGGAGCGTCGAACCGCAGCGGGTCGGCAGGCCGGCCACGTCGATCATGTCCTTGACCCCGATCGCGACGCCGTGCAACGGTCCGCGCCAGCAGCCGGCGGCCAGCTCGTCGGCCAGCTTCCGGGCGGCGCGCAGCGCGCGGTCCCCGTCGAGGGCCACCACGCAGTTGGTGGTGTCGGAGCCCAGGCGGTTCAGCACGTCGGTGACGTGCTCGACGGGGGAGAGCCGGCCGGAGCGGATCGCCCGGGCGAGGTCGGCCAGCAGCACGTCGCTCATCCTCCCGCCGCCGGGTTGCCGGTGACGCCGACGATCCGCGCCCCGGAGCGGCCCAGCTCGCGCAGCCGGGCCACGGCGTCGGGTCCGGACAGGTCGACGGTCACCTCGCGGGGGACGTGGGCATGAAACGCCTGCCACGCCCGGTGTCCGCCGCGGACGGTCGGGGCGAGCCCGCCGGTGGAGGCCAGTGCGCCACGCATCGCGCCGAACCGCCCCAGCGCATCGTCCACGGCGGACAGCAGCACGCTCCGGTTGCCCTCGCACATCGCCAGCACCAGCTCCGGGCGGGTGCCGGCGACCCGCGTGCCG
>JAVKSM010000062.1:0-18084 GCA_039583705.1 Pseudonocardiaceae bacterium | reverse complement strand
ACGTGCCCCGCGCGCTGGACGCCGCCGAGGACGCCGGCGGCGCCGCGGCCCGCCTGGCGCTGTCCGTGCTCGCCCTCCGCTGATCGGGCTGGCCGTGCCGGGGCTGGGGGTGCGCGGGCTGGCGGTGCCGGCGCTACCGCGGGCTCACCGTCGGCTGATCGCGGGCTCACTCGGCCAGACGGAAGAGACCGTCTCCCCTCGGTCGGCCGGCGCGAGGCGCGGCGGGACTCCTCGGCCCAGGCACCGGCAGGATCCCCGCTTCGGCGAGGTCAGCCACCGTCACCAGGGGGCCGGCGAGGACCCGGTCCAGCAGGTCGGCCTGCCGAGGTTCCAGCTCGGCCAGCAGTCCGAGCACGTTCAGCAGGTCGATCAGCTCGACGGTGTACTCCGAGCGCCAGGTCTCAGGCTGGACGTCCAGCAGCGGTGACACCCTGCGGTCGCCGATCACCGGGTGTTCCCTGGCGCGGCGACGGTAGCTGAACCACTTGTCGAGCACGTTCACACCCGACACCTCGTAGCCCCACATCCGCTGGGTGACGTTCTCGACCACACCCGTCCCCACGCGGAGCCGTCGGGTCGCCGGGTCGTAGTCCAGCGTGTCGGGCATCCCGGCCTCGGCGGCGGGGATCGGGTGCTCGCCCGCGACCCGGGGAGCGACGGCCTTCGGCAGCCGCGGCGGGTGGTGCGGGCGGTCGGCGGCCGGCGGCCGGGTCGGCGAAGCGCTCGCCGTAGCTGTGCAGCCAGATGACCCGCCGCCCCAACTCGGCCGCCTCGTCGAACAGCTCAGCGTCCGCGGTGAGCGGGACCCGCAGGCCGGGTGTCGCCAGGTCGACGGCGAAGGCCGCCGGGTACCCCGGATGGGCGCAGACGGCGGCCAGGTAGCCGAACAGGTCGGGCGCGCTCACCGCGCGGGCGTAGCACTCGGCGAGCAGATCCAGCAGGCCGGGGACGACGTTGGCCCGGGTGCCGGCCGCGTCCAGCCACAGCGGATAGGCCCGGCCACCCCGCCCATGGTAGTGATCAAGGTCGGGGACGAGGGCGGAAAAGGTCAGGCCAGGTCCGGAGGTGGGCGAGGTCCGGGTGAGCGCGGTGAGGTAGACCTGCCGGTCGGAGCGGACGGCCCACAGCGCCGGGTTCGGCTGGTTGATCACCCGTTTGTCCGGGATGATCCACTGCCGGTCGAAGGAGCGGTAGCCGATCCGCACCGGCGGCGGGCACGGGCCGGACTCCATACCGATCGGCACCGGAGTGGCCGCGTAGCCGGGAAGGTTGTCGGAGAGCACGGTATCGACACGTCGGTCGGTCGGGTGCTCGGTGAACAGCTCCGGTTTGTCCTCGGGTTTCGCGGTGACCAGACGCTGCCAGCGCCACCGCAGCGTCTCGGCCTCCGGGGCGACCACCCAGGTGCGCCCCGGCATCGTCCCGGAGCCGGACCAGTACAGCAGGTCGTCCAGCGCCGGGAAGCTCGACCACCGCTCGGTGGAGGTCGGGGAGAACGGCGCGCGCCAGTCGTCGGGACAGCTCGACCAGCCGTCATCGAGGGTGACGGCGCTCAGCTCGGTGAACTTGTCCTGCCGGCTTCCCTCGCGCAGGCGGCGGTGCCGCACCGTCGCCGGCTCGTCGGCGCCCGTCGACCCGTCCCGCAGGGCGATGACGATGCACACCGGCTGCTGGACGCCCTGGAAGACCCGGGTCCCGACCGGCGGCTGGTGAGCCTCCGGCGAGCAGTCGATCACCCAGATCGCGTCGCAGCGTCGGCGCAGGTAGCGGCGCATCGCCTGGAAGCCGGGGCCGGTGAGGAAGCCCGCGGCGGTGATGAAGCAGACGACGCCGCGGTCGTCGGTGGGATGGTGGTCGAACACCTTCCACGTCGCCCAGCGCCAGAAATACACGTAGGAGTTGTAGAGGTGCTTGACGTGAGCACCGACTCCCCATCCGGCGGGTGGCAGGAAACTCCCGCAGCGGGGCCAGCTCGGTGGCCTCCGGCGTCCCCTTCTCGATCCAGCCGCCGGTGCCGCGCGCCTTCTCCTTGTAGGGCGGGTTCCCGATGACGACGAACACCGGCTCGCCCTTCTTGACCTTGTTCGCCTCGCGCCGGGACCGGGCGATCGGCTCGTAGTAGACGCCCAGCGTCTCGTCCTCGACGAACGGGTTGTCCAAGGTGTTCGTGACGTACATCCGCGGTTCCTTCGCGCCTGCCACGCCGAGCTCGGCCAGCTCGGCGAGCACTCGGAGCTGGGCGACCGCGAACGGGCCGAGCTGGAACTCGAAACCGATCAGACGCCGCATCGAGCTGGCGACCGCTGCCGGCACCGCTCCCGGGCCCAGGTCGTCCGCGATCGACCGGGCGATCGACTTCAGGACCGCGACCAGGAAGGTGCCCGTGCCCATGGCCGGGTCGACCACCGTGACGGTGTCCGTCGCCAAGCCGAGCGGGAGCCCGAAGCGGCCTCGCAGCGACTCGTCCGCCAACCTCGTCATCGCCTCGACGACCTCGGCCGGCGTGTAGTAGGAGCCGGTGCGCCGGCGCAGCGTGGGGTCGTACTCGGCGAGGAAGCTCTCGTAGAAGTACAGCCACGCCTCCGGGTCATCCTTGGCGAGGGTCGGTCAGTCCACGACCGCGAGCACCCGGGTCAGCGTGGAAACCGAGGTGACCAGCGTCCTGGTCTGGATCGCCTCGTGCGTGAGGATGTCGAGCGCCCTGCCGATCAGGGAGTGGCGACGACCGAGTTGGTCGGCGGCCTCGCCGACTCCGTGGTCGAGGGAGATGCCCTGGGATCGCGCCAACAGGAGGCCGAAGGTGACCGCTTGCGCATAGCCGTCGGCGAACTCGCCGTTCGTCGCGCGCGGGAACAGCAGGTGCCGCCACTCCTCCGCCTGGGCCGTCAACGTCTCGTCTCCCTGGTCAAGCTGCTCGGACACCTCGCCCGCAGCAGGCGGCACAGCCGCGCGGTGGTCTGCGCGAGCTGTCGCGGCGTCTTCGGGGGGATCGGCTGCCACCGGAGGAAGTCGTCGACGACCTCGAGGAGGCCCCGGCCCGGCCGCAGCTTCACGCCCGAGGTCTCGACATCGCCGTCGAGGTGCTGCACGCGTCCCACGAGCTCGCCGCCGCGCCACAGCGCGAAGCTGTTCCCGTCGGTATAGAGCAGGTTCGGGAGCGCGCTGAGCTTCTTCCACTGGTCCCTGTCGTGCGCCTCGCGGAACCGGCGCGGGTCCGCGCCCTTGCCGGGCGCCTTGACCTCGACGTACCCGATGAGCGCCTCGGCGTAGGCCACAGCGAAGTCCGGCCGGGTCCGCAACTGCGCCAGCGACGACTCGCCAACCAGCGTGAGGCGGGCGGGCGCCAACCCGCACAGCTCGGCGAGGTCGGTGAGCAGCACCTCCAACGGGCCGCGAAGCTGGTCCTCCGGCTCGCCCTGCGCGGCCGCGGAGGACAACTTGTGCCGCGTCGCGACCCCGAAAGCGGCGACAGCGGACTCCACTGACCTGCTCGGCGTCCCAACCCCCTCCGTATCTCCGACGTTGACCTTACGGTGAGGGCATGACAGCCAGCCGCAACCCGGCCTGTCGTCACGTCCTCGCTGCGGCGGACGCGGGATGGGATGGCGGATGCAGGACGGGATTCGGAAAGTCGTCCACGGTGGACGGCCCCATATCCTGACGGCGTGGGCAGCGAGGGTGGCCACGATCACGGGCACGGTCACGGGCACGGTCGGAGGAGCCGCCTCGGCCGGGTCAAGCACGTCCTCACGCCGCACAGCCACGACGCCGCGGACCGGGTGGACCCCGCACTGGCCACCAGCCGCTCGGGGCTGCGCGCGCTGTGGGGGTCGTTCGCGGTGCTGCTGGTCACCGCCGGGCTGCAAGCCGTCGGCTACGTCGCCTCCGGGTCCGTGGCACTGCTGTCCGACACGCTGCACAACATCGCGGACGCGTGCTCGGCCGTTCCGTTGGCGATCGCTTTCACGCTCGGCCGGCGCGCCGCGACCAAGGCCCACACCTACGGGTTCGGCCGCGCCGAGGACCTCGCCGGGCTGGCCGTCGTCGTGCTCATCACGGTCTCCGCTGTGGTGGCCGCGGTGGAGTCGGTGGGCCGGCTGCTGCACCCGATGGGTGTGCGGGAGCCGCTGATCGTCGCGCTGGCCGCCGTCATCGGCTTCCTCGGCAACGAGCTCGCCGCCCGCTGGCGGATGCGGGTGGGGCGGCGGATCGGGTCGGCGGCACTGGTCGCCGACGGTCTACACGCCCGCGCCGACGGCTACACGTCACTGGCGGTGCTCCTGGCCGCCGGCGGCGCCGTGCTCGGGTGGCGGTGGGTGGACCCGGTCGTCGGGATCCTCGTCACAGTCATGATCGTCGTAGTGCTGGTGGGCGCCGGCCGGCAGGTGTTCGGCCGGCTGTTGGACCGGGTCGAGCCGGCGACCGTCGACCGGGTCCGGGAGCTGGCCACAGCCATCTCCGAGGTCCGTGCCGTGCCGGACGTCAAGCTCCGCTGGTCCGGCCACGGGCTGCTCGCGGAGCTGACGATCTGCGTGGACCGCCAGGCGAGCCTGCTGCATGCCCACGAGGTCGCGCACGCCGTCGAGCACGAGCTGCTGCACGGGGTGCACCGGCTGGTCCGGGCGCACGTCCACCCACACCCGGAGCCCGTGGCCGGGAAGGATGACCACGCCGCGGTCGCGCACCACGAGGAGCGGAGCCGGTAGACCGGGAGGAGGCTGCTCGCCCATGACACACACGGTGCACCCGATCGAGTCCGAATCTTACGCGATCCTGCGCACCCGGCTCGACCTCGCGCACCTGCCGCCGCTGCACCGGGCGGTCGTCGAGCGGGTCGTGCACGCCACGGCCGACCCGAGCTGGGCCGGTGAGATCGTCGCCGACGAGGCCACGCTCGCCGCCGGCCGCGCCGCGCTGCTGGCCGGCGCGCCGCTGGTCGTCGACGTCGCGATGGTGGCGGCGGGCGTCACCGCCCGCGCCTGCACCGTCGCGCTGGACCTTCCGGAGGTCGCTGAGCTGGCCGTGGCACTCGGCCTGACGCGCTCGGCGGCGGGTATCCGGCTGGCCGCCCGCGAGCATCCCCGCGGCGCGGTGTGGGCGATCGGCACCGCGCCCACGGCGCTGGCCGAGCTGCTGGCCTGCGCGGTGTCGCCGGCCCTGGTGGTCGGGATGCCGGTGGGATTCGTCGGTGCGGTGGCCGCCAAGGCGGCGTTGCGCCGCTCCGGGCTGCCGGCGGTGAGCACGGTGACCGAGCGAGGCGGCGCCGCGGTCGCCGCCGCTGCGGTCAACGCGCTGCTCCACGCCGGGGAGCCGTCCTGATGGGGGAGCCGTTGTTGCTGGTCGGGCACGGCACGTCCGACGAGACCGGCGCGGCGGAGTTCCGGGCGTTCGTGGGCCGGGTGCGGCGCCGGCTCGCCGCCGACGGCGTGGACGTGGCGGGCGGGTTCATCGAACTGTCGGCGCCGGTGCTCGCGCAGGCCTGGCGGGAGCTGTGCGACCGCGGCCACCGTCGGCTGGCTGCGGTACCGCTGGTGCTCGTCGCAGCCGGGCACGGCAAGGGGGACATCCCGGCCGCGCTGGAGCGTGAGGTCCGCCGCGCCCCCGGCAGCTCCTATGTCTTCGGCCGGCCGCTCGGCCCGCATCCGGCGCTGCTGGACCTGCTCGAGCAGCGGGTCGTCGAGGTCGCGCCCGACACTGACCGGGCGCGGACCGCGGTGTTGCTCGTCGGGCGGGGTTCCACCGACCCGGACGCCAACGCCGAGGTCTGCAAGGTGGCGCGGCTGCTCCAGGAGGGTCGCGGGTTCGCCTTCGTCGAGACCGCGTTCGTCTCGCTGGCCTGGCCGGACGTGCCGACCGGGCTGGGCAGGGTGTGGGCGCTGGGCGTCCGGCGTGTCGTCGTCGTCCCGTACTTCCTGTTCGACGGGGTGCTGCCGCAGCGGGTGGCGACCCAGTCCGTCTGCTTCGGACGGCACGAGCCGGGGCTCGCGGTGTCGGTTGCCCGGCACCTCGGTGACTGTGAGCCGCTGGTCGACGTCGTCGTCGAGCGTTACCGGGAGGCGCTGGACGGCGACATCAGGATGAACTGCGACACCTGCGCCTACCGGGTGCTGCTGCCGGGCTTCGCGGACAAGCTCGGCGCCCCCCAGACCCCGCACCACCATCCCGACGACCCCGCGCCCAACGGGCACGGGCACTGAGGTCCCGGTCAGGCTACCGGGACCGCCGATGGCACCGGGCCGGATCAGTCCCTGAGCGGGCGCACTCCGCCGCCCGTGGCGGCCCGGTTGGTGCCCGACGATCTGGTCGAAGATCTGACTGACGCTCCTGACCATAACCACCCAGAAGCCCACCACGGAAACCACGCCTGCCATCACACCGGGCTGAATGCTTAAGCGCTGGGAGGTGTGGAACCCATGGGCGAAGCCGGATCGGGGGGCGGTGGCGGGTAGGGGCTGATGTAGTTGATCTGTGCCGGTGGGAGCTGGGAGCGGCATGCCATCGCCATCGCGACGACCCAGCCCACGAAGGTCCAACCGAGGAGCAGGTTCACCACGATCACCGATCCAAGGTTCGGAACCTTGCGCAGGCTCGCCACGATCGTGGGGACGAAGTATGCGGCGGCGCCGAGGAGGACGAGGAGAACGATGAGCAGAGCAGCGCCGCCGCTGGCGCCGGCCGAGTCGGTTTGAGCCAGAGTGATCATAGGGACTCCTGTGCGAAGTAGCTGAGTAGTTGCGCTCCCTTCAATCGCACTCCGTGTAGTCACCGTTACTCCCCGGTCGGGCGATCGTCCCCGGCTTCCGGTACACGCTCGCGCGGCGCGTCGGCTTGGTCGCCCGGTCCCCCCGCCGCACGCTACTGACATGCGCGAAATACGCCGCATGAGCGGGGAAGCCGGCACGTCCGGGAGCGGTCGGTAGTCAAAACGCGCCCGGAGCGGGAACCCGTGTCGAGGAACCACACCCGCCAGCGGTCGTCCCCGTCGGTGGTGGCGGGTTGGGTTCAGCGCGAGAGCGCGGGAAGCCATCACGCTCGCGCGGCACGAGGCGCGCGGACTCGGCTCCGGCTACGTGGGCGGAGGTCATCTGCTGCTGGGGTTGCTGACCACGGTCGACACGGTGGCTGCGGCCACGAGGAACGAACTCGGTATAGACGTGGGCGCGCTGCGCCAGGCCCTACGCGCCATCAACACGCTCGACGTTGCCACCTCGGATCAGCCGCCGTTGTCGCCTCGGGTCAAGCACATCCTGGAACAAGCGTGGCGCGGCGCGCAGGCCGACGGGCGCCGCCACATCGACACCGGCGCCCTGCTGCTGGTATTCCAGGTGACGGCTGCGGAGTTGCCGCCGCAAGGGCGGCCGGCCGGTCAAGCTCACCCCGGTGAAGCTGGCGACCGCGCAAGCTCTACGACGAGCGGCAACATACCGTCGCGCAGATCGCCGAGAGCGTCGGCGTGACCCGCTCCACCCTCTACCGCCACCTGGGCGAGCAGGCAACGACTACCGCGTTCCGTAACTCACCGTGACTCTAAGTGGCCGGGAAACGCACCCGGAAGGCTGGTCTACCGTGAGGGAGACGGCAACCGGCATCGGGAGGGGTGCGTCGTGGCGGAAGAGGCGGACGACCCGGCAACGATCGGCCGGCGGCTGCGGAGGATCCGCCACGCCCGCGGTAAGAGCCTCGACGTGATCGCTGGGCTGGCCGGGATCAGCGAGGGTCACCTGTCGCGCATCGAGCGCGGCGAGCGCGCCCTGGACAGTGCCTCACTGATCGCCGGCCTGGCGAACGCCCTGGAGGTCGCCCCCTCGGAACTGACCCGGCTTCCGGTGCCCGCCCCGGCGAACGGGGAGATGGACTCCGCCGTCGCGGCGGTGAGCGGGGCGGTGATGGCGGCCAACCGCGACCAGCCGGGCGGGTTGGTCCTCCCGATCGAGGCATTGCGGGAGCAGGTGCGCGCGGCGCTCGATGCGTACTGCCGTGACGGCCTGGTCCGCGAGGTCGGCGCAGCGCTGCCCGGCCTGATCCGGGACGTGCATACCTCGATCGCCGCCGGGCGGGACGTGGCCGATCTGCTCGACTTGGCGGTCTTGCTGCATGTGCAGGTGACCGTCGGGTGGCTGCGCATTGCTGGCGCCTCGGTGGAGTTACGCGAACACGCTGTCCTGCTGGCCCGCCGGGCCGCCGAGCGCCGCGACACACCGACCGCCCGCGGCCTCGCCGTATACGGCGGTCTGTATGTGGCGGTAGCCGCGGGGGCTTTCGACCTCGCACAAGGCGAACTCGACGCGGTAAGCGTGCCCACGAACAGCCCGGAGTCGACCCAACTGGCAGGCATGCTCGCGCTGTCCAGATCGTTCCTCGCTGCGGCGGCCGGCCGGCCCGGCGATGTGGCTGCCCCGCTGGATCACGCCGCCGAACTGGCCGAGCGCACTGGGCAGGGGAACGCCTATTGGCTGGGGTTCGGCCCCCAGGAAGTGGGGCAGTGGCGGGCCTTTGGGGTACTGGAACTCGGAGAGCACGAACGGGCCGTAAGCATCACGGAAAGCTTGCAACCCAAAATACACCCATTGCGGGGTGACCCGGGCCAGGCCGCATATTGGGTCACTTACGGCCGGGCGCTGGCCCGCCTGCGGGGCCGGCGGGACGACGCAGCGCGGGCACTGCGGCGCGCCGAGACGCTTGTCCCGCACGCTGTCCAGCGCAACTCGCTTGCGCGGGAGGTGCTCGGTGAGCTTGTCGCTCACGCCAAGCCCGACAGCCTGAGCCGGGAGCTACGGGGGATGGTCTACCGCGCCGGCCTGTCAGCGTAGCCCGTTCCGGCTTGCCGCTCGGCATGGCCGGACGGTGAGCGGTCGGCACGCTCGGTGAGGTGTTCACCGCCGCCGTTCGTCGTGTCATTCGGGTCAGTCGTCGTCGTGGTCGTCACCGACCCGGTTTGCACCCTCAGCCGATCTGGTGGGACGGAGGCCGGCGGTGAGCGGCCTGCCGCCGGCCCGCGAGGTTCCATCGACCGCGGCCGGCTATGGGGATGGCACCACCTACGTCCGGATCAACAAGGCGAAGGCCGGGGATGCATGGCCGCGTCCCGGCTATGAGGTCAAGGTCGGGGATCCGTGGACCCGCGACGCCGAGCACGACTACCTGCCGGCCCACAACTCGCATAGCGCTTACGTGTACACCCGGTGGCTGCGCATGGACGGTGTGCCGGCCTCGGCGCTCACGGTGGTGCGACTGGACCGGAGCCGGCCGTGAGGCCGCGCACCGGCCACGTATGGCGCATGTGGTGGGCGTGGCTGGCCGCGAGGTGGCACGGTGCCCGCACGATGCGCCGGGCACGGTGGCGGGGGCGGTGGGGCCGGTGAGCGGGAGCTATCGGCTGGGCGTGCGGTCGCCGACTCCGACGCGGTGCTGTCGGTCGACTACGGCAACCGGGCCGCCGCGCTGGTCCGGGCCCGGGAACTGGCGGGGGTCGGGGCGTGGGTATCGGTGTTCGGCGGCGAGCACGACTTGGACGCCCGGCTGGTCCGCCTGGCTCGGCTGCGCCCGATAGCACCCTGGCCTACGGCGTGGGAGTTGGTCGCCGAGTTCCCACCCGGCGCCGGTCTGCGGCGCGGGTGATTAGGCGCGGGGCGTGCCGTCCCCTCCCCTCGGGCGGCCCGCCCGATCCGACCCGACCACCCGGACACGGGCTGTCCGAAGTGGACGACCGTGGCCGCCGTGTGGTCGCAGGTTGCACGATCGGAGACGGGATGAGACCGTGCGAGATACCCGCGGCTAGCCGGCCTGAACTGCGGAAACGAGACAAGCTCTGCGGCGCGCTAGGGGTCGCGTCTGTGGCACGCTCAGCACCACCGCGGGCACAGCGGTCAGCGGCGCGACCGGCGGGAGGAGCGGACGTGGACAACCTGGCGCGGGTCCTCGCCGAGCCGGTCGAACGGGACGGCGGAACCCCGGTGGGGCGTCTTCCCGACGTGGTCCGCAGCTACGGCGACCCGGACGAGGTCCGCGGCGGATGACCGACGGGCTGGGCCGCTCCTTGGGCACCGACTACTTCCTCATCGCCGAACAGCTCTCCGACTCCGAGATCGACTACCTGCGGCGCACCCGGGCCTTCGTCGACGACGAGGTGCTGCCGGTGATCGGCGGCTACTGGGAGCGTGCTGAGTTCCCGGACGCGCTGGTGGCGCGGATGGCCGAGCTGGAGATCGTCGGTGACGGCATCGAGGGCTACGGCTGCCCGCAGATGAGCCCGATCGCCGTCGGCGTGGTGCACATGGAGCTGTCGCGCGGGGACGGCAGCCTGGCCACCTTCCTCGGCGTGCAGGCCGGGCTGGCGATGAAGGCGATCGCGCTGCTCGGTTCGGAGGAGCAGAAGCAGCACTGGCTGCCGCGGATGGCGCGGCTGGAGGCGATCGGCGCCTTCGCGCTCACCGAACCCGGGCACGGCTCGGACGCCGTCGCGCTGGAGACCAGGGCGCGGCGCGGCGGCGGCGACTGGATCCTCGACGGGGAGAAGCGCTGGATCGGCAACGCCTCGATGGCTGACGTCGTCGTCGTGTGGGCACGCAACGAGGAGGGCGCCGTGAACGGCTTTCTCGTCGAGCCCGGCGCCGCTCCCGGGTACGACGCCGAGCCGATCACCGGTAAGGCCTCGGTGCGCGCCGTGGTCCAGGCGCAGGTCCGGCTGGACGGCGTGCGGGTGCCTGAGCGCAACCGGCTGCCGGGCGCCCGAAGCTTCTCCGACGCCGGTCGGGTGCTGGCGTCGACCCGCAACACCGTCGCATGGGACGCGCTGGGCCACGCCACCGCCGCCTACGAGATCGCCTTGGATCACAGCAAGCGGCGCAAGCAGTTTGGCAAGCCGCTGTGCGGGTTCCAGCTCGTGCAGGACAAGCTGGTGAAGATGCTCGCCGAGGTCACCGCCATGCAGCTGTACTGCCTGCGGCTGGGGCGGCTCAGCCAGGCCGGCCGGCTCACCGACACGATCTCCGCCCTGGCCAAGATGAACAACACCCGCAAGGCCCGCGAGGTGATCGCGCTGGCCCGCGACGTCCTGGGTGGCAACGGGATCCTGCTGGAGAACCACGTCATGCGCCACCAGGCCGACATCGAGAGCATCTACACCTACGAGGGGACCGAGTCGATCCAGACGCTCCTCGTCGGACGTGACATCACCGGTGTCAGCGCGTTCGCCTGAGCCGTGGCAGGCGAACCGCCCCTCCTCCGACCTCGTTACGCTCGTCGCCACCGTCCCCGTCCCAGGAGCGCAACGAAGTGATCACCAGGATGTCGAGACTGTTCCTGCGCACGCTGCGGGAGGATCCTGCTGACGCCGAGGTGCCCAGCCACCGGCTGCTGGTCCGCGCCGGGTACGTCCGGCGGGTCGCGCCGGGCATCTACTCGTGGCTGCCGCTGGGGTGGACGGTGCTGCGCAACGTCGAGCGCATCGTGCGCGAGGAGATGGACGCCATCGGCGCCCAGGAGGTGCACTTTCCGGCGCTGCTGCCGCGTGAGCCCTACGAGAAGACCGGCCGGTGGACCGAGTACGGCCCGACGTTGTTCCGGCTACGCGACCGCAAGGGCGCCGACTACCTGCTCGGCCCGACCCACGAGGAGCTGTTCACCCTGCTTGTCAAAGGGGAGTACTCCTCCTACCGCGACTACCCGGTGACGCTGTACCAGATCCAGGCCAAGTACCGCGACGAGGAGCGTCCCCGCGCCGGCATCCTGCGCGGGCGGGAGTTCGTGATGAAGGACTCCTACTCGTTCGACCTCGACGACGTCGGGTTCGCGCGCTCCTACCAGCGGCACCGCGAGGCCTACATCCGGATCTTCGACCGGCTCGGGCTGAGCTACCACGTGGTCTCGGCGATGTCCGGCGCGATGGGCGGCTCGGCATCGGAGGAGTTCCTGGCGCCCTGTCCGGTGGGCGAGGACACCTACGTGCGCTGCCTGGAGTCGGGATACGCGGCCAACGTCGAGGCGGTCACGACGCCGGCACCGCCACCGCAGCCGATCGACGACCAGCCGGCCGCCCAGGTGCTGCACACTCCCGGCACCCCGACGATCGCCACCCTGGTGGAGCACCTCAACGGCGCCGGGCTGGGACGCCGCTTCACCGCGGCCGACACCCTGAAGAACGTCATGGTCAAGACCCGGCCTCCGGGGTCTGCGGCCTGGGAACTGCTCGGTGTCGGGGTGCCGGGGGACCGAGAGGTCGACGCCAAGCGCTTGGAAGCAGTGCTCGCCCCGGCTGAGGTCGCGCTGCTCGACGAGGCCGACTTCGCCGCCCACCCCGAGTTGGTCCGCGGCTACATCGGTCCGAATGCCTTGGCGCGCAACGGGATCCGCTACCTCGTCGACCCGCGGGTCGTGACCGGCACGGCGTGGGCGACCGGAGCCGACCGGCCCGACCACCACGTCGTACACCTGGTCGTCGGCCGGGACTTCACCCCGGACGGCGTCATCGAGGCCGCCGCGGTCCGCGAAGGCGACCCGTCACCGGACGGCGCCGGCCCGCTGGTCATGGCCCGGGGAATCGAGATCGGTCACATCTTCCAGCTCGGCCGCAAGTACACCGACGCGTTCGGGCTCGACGCCCTGGGCCCGGACGGCAGGCCGATGCGGGTCACGATGGGCTCCTACGGCATCGGGGTGTCCAGGGCGGTGGCCGCCATCGCCGAGCAGCACGCCGACGACCTGGGGCTGGTGTGGCCGCGGGCGGTCGCTCCGGCTGACGTGCACCTCGTGGTCGCGGGCAGGGAGGAGGCGGTCAAGGCCGGCAGCGAGGAGCTCGCGGCCCGCCTCGACGGCGCCGGCCTGCGGGTGCTACTGGACGACCGGGCCGCCTCACCCGGGGTCAAGTTCACCGACGCCGAGCTCATCGGGGTGCCGACCGTGGTCGTGGTCGGCCGCGGCCTGGCCTCGGGGATGGTCGAGGTCCGGGACCGGCGCTCCGGCGAGCGGACCGACGTGGGCGTGGGGCCGGTGGTCGAGCACCTGGTCGAGGTCTGCCGCAAGCCCTGACCTGGCGAGTCGGCCTGCTCAGCCGGCCACGAAGGTCAACCGCACCCGGCGTACGGGGATGTCCACGTTGGTGTCCACCAGGCAGATCGACTGCCACGTCCCCAGCGCCATCCGCCCGCCCAGCACCGGGAGCGAGGCGTACGGCGGCAGCAGCGCGGGCAGCACGTGGTCCCGCCCGTGGCCGGGCGTGCCGTGCTGGTGACGCCAGCGGTGGTCCGCCGGAGCCAACTCCCGCAGCAGCGCCAGCAGGTCGACCTCGCTGCCCGCTCCAGTCTCGATCACCACCAGCCCGGCGGTGGCATGGGGGATCCACACGTGCAGCAGCCCGTCCCGGGCGTCGTTGCGCGCCAGGAAGCTACTGCAATCCGCGGTGATGTCGTGCACCGCCTCGGCGGTCCCGGTCCGGACCTCGATCTCCTCGCTGAGCACAGGCGTGACGGTAGGGCACGCGGGAGCGGCAAGGGGTGTACCGACACGTCCGACACCGACAGTAGGGTCTGGTGGGTCAGTGGGGTTCGCCAGGGTCTGCCGGGTCGGTGGGGCTCGCCGCCAGGGTGACGATCGCGGCATCGGGGGTGGGAAGAGCATGCTCGCGCACGACCGGTTGGGGTCTGGGTCGCCGCTGGTCCTGCTGCACGGGTTGGGAGGAGCCAGTACCGAGTGGCGGCTCGTCGAGCGCGGGCTGGCCGAACGCCACGAGGTGATCGCATTCGACCTTCCGGGCCACGGGGGGACCGGCGGCACCCCTACCGGGGAGGACGCCACCCCCGGCGGGCTCGCTCGCGCGGTCGCCGGCAGCCTCGACGCCCTCGGGTTGGCCCGGGTGCATCTCGCCGGCACCTCGTTGGGCGGCTGGGTGGCCTTCGAGCTCGCGGCGCTCGGCCGGGCGTGCAGCGTGACAGGGTTTGCGCCGGCCGGGCTCTGGGATCCCGCTGACTGCCGGGGCGTGGCGCCCGACGGGCTGGCCGGGCTGCGGCGCCTGGTCCGGCTGGCCGGTCCGGTACTGCCCCCGCTGACCCGGATCCGACCGCTGGCGCGGGCGGCGACGCGGGTGGCCGTGGCACATCCCGAACGGCTGGCGCACCAGACGATCTACGACGCCGCCCAGGCCCTCGCCGTCGCCATCGGCTACCGGGAGATCCTGCACCGGCTGCCGGGGCGCCACCTCCCGCCACCGGAGCAGGTGAGCTGTCCGGTAACGGTGGTGTTCGGCGAGCAGGATCGCCGAACACCACCGTGGCGGTCCTTCGACCTGCTCCCGCCGCAGACCCGGGTCGACGTCTGGGCCGACGTCGGGCACATGGTGGTGTGGGACGCCCCGGCGCGG
Source organism: Pseudonocardiaceae bacterium (assembly GCA_039583705.1). Taxonomy (GTDB): domain Bacteria; phylum Actinomycetota; class Actinomycetes; order Mycobacteriales; family Pseudonocardiaceae; genus JAVKSM01. The sequence continues at coordinate 3,731 of JAVKSM010000062.1, read as the reverse complement.
GCCGTCCGGCTGGTGCTGAGCACCACGGCGCTGCACCAGTGTGGCCGGCTGCAGCACAGCACGGGCGGCTAGGGAGACCGTCGAGCAGCGCGCGGGGGAAACCTCAGCTCTGCCCGGGGAAGATCGGCACCAGCGGCGGGGTGCCTGCCGAGCGGCGCCACCGGGCGCCCCGCACCGTCGCGTCGGTCAGCGCGTCCAGGGCGACGCCCCGCAGCCCGGCGTCGTCGGTGTGTTCCAGCACCGCGTGCCACGCCGCCGCACAGTCCGACTCCGCGACCACCGCCAGGGCGAGCGCAGAACTCGCGTCCGTCACCGGTTGCGGTGGCTGGTAGGCCGGTGCCGCCGGGGGCGGCGCGGCACCGGCCGCCCGCACGAGCTGTTCGGTCGCGTCCCGGCGGGCTCGGTGCTCGTCGATGCCCGATGCGATGGGGTCGCCCGCCGGGCCGCCGGACGCCGGGAGGAAGGCCGAGATCAGGCCGTAGGCCCACACCGCGGCCTGCTCGGTGGCCAGCGCGGCCCGCACCGCGGTCAGCGCCGCAGGGTCGGCGAGCGCAGTCGCGGCGTCGATGGACGGCGACGACTGCCGTTGCGCGGGCCTCACTGCAGCATCGCCACCTCGCCGGCACAGCAGGCGGCGACCGACCCGACGAGCCCGGCCCGGTATCGGGGCACGACCCTGGTCGCGTCGGCTGCTTGTGCCCGGCCGGCGTCGAGGGCGTCCACCACGGCCGTGAGCGCCGTCCGGGAGTCGGTGGCAGCCGGGGCCCGCCCATTGATCGGGGACCGGGCTGCGTCCGGGGGCGGAGCTCCGGTTGCCGGCGGCGTGGTCAGAGCGACGGCGGAGGTCCGGTCGGGCCGGGCCCGCACCACCTCCTGGGCCAGTGCCTGTGCGTGCGCCCGCCGCGCCTCCGCCACCGGTGTCAAGCGGCCAGCCAGCTCCGGGTGGGCAGCGGCGACCGCCTCGGCCAGCGCGGCGTCCGCCCGGGCGCGGTCGACGAGCGGCTCCAGCGGGTCCGGCCCGCTGGGCGCGCCGGTTCCCAGCGTGCAGCCGCCGAGCCCGGCCAGCAGCGCCGGACCGGCCAGCACGGTCGGTCCGGCGAGCGCGAGCAGCCGGCGCCGGGACAGCTCGCGATCTGTCGGGTCACCATCTCCCAGGACGGATCCGGTCACGGTCGGCCATCCTGCCAGGGCACAGTGATCGCGCTGGTCGGCAGGTGCGGCGCGACGCGATACCCTGGGTGATCGCGACCGATCCTCGCCGGGGGGTCGGTCGACGTCTCCGAACCTGAGGAGTGTGCCGTGGCTGCCCCGGACCGCAAGGAGCTCACCGCCCAGCTCGAGCCGGCGGTGGGCCGGGCGGTGCGCTCGGCGGGCCTCGAGCTGGAGGTCCTCGAGGTGCGGCCGGCGGGCCGGCGTCGTCTGGTCACGGTCGTGGTCGACAGCGAGGCCGGTGTCGGGCTCGACGAGGTCGCCGAGGTGAGCCGGGTCGTCTCGGCGGAGCTGGACGCGCACGAGGACGTGCTGGGCGGCCCCTACACCCTCGAGGTGACCTCGCCCGGGGTCCAGCGGCCGCTGACCCGACCGGGGCACTGGCGCCGGGCCAGGCAGCGGCAGGTGCGGGTGCGGCTGGCCGAGGGCGGTGAGCTCGTGGGCCGGGTCGGGCCGGCCGGCGAGGACGCCGTGCTGCTGCTGGTCGAAGGCGTGCCACGGACCGTGCGCTACGCGGACCTGGAGCGGGCTGTCGTGCAGGTGGAGTTCCAGCGGCCGCCGGTCGAGGAGTTGCGCGCCCTGGCCGCCGCCGAGACGGCCTGGGCCGAGGCAGCGGCGCCGCCGGGCGAGCGGGAGGAGACGCCGGGCGAGCGGGAGGAGCCGAGGTGAACGTCGACATCGCCGCCCTTCGGGCGATCGAGCGTGACAAGGACATCCCCTTCGAGACCGTCCTCGAGGCGATCGAGACCGCCCTGCTCACGGCCTACAAGCACACCGAGGGCCACCAGGCGCACGCTCGCATCGACATCGACCGGAAGACCGGCCTGGTCCGGGTGCTGGCCCAGGAGGTCGACGCCGAGGGGAACGTCGGGCGCGAGTGGGATGACACCCCCGAGGGGTTCGGGCGGATCGCGGCCACCACCGCGCGCCAGGTGATCTTGCAGCGGCTGCGCGACGCCGAGCACGAGCGCACCTTCGGCGAGTTCTCCGCCAAGGAGGGGGAGATCGTCGCCGGGGTCGTGCAGCGTGACGTCCGGGCCAACGCCCGCGGCGTGGTCGTCGTGCAGGTCGGAGACACCGAGGGCGTCATCCCACCGGCCGAGCAGGTCCCCGGCGAGGACTACCGCCACGGCTCCCGGCTGCGGTGCTACGTCGTCGGGGTGTCGCGGGGGATACGCGGACCCCAGATCACGCTCTCCCGTACCCATCCCAACCTGGTGCGCCGGCTCTTCGCCCTGGAGGTACCGGAGATCGCCGACGGCTCGGTGGAGATCTGCGCGCTCGCCCGCGAGGCCGGGCACCGCTCCAAGATCGCTGTGCGGTCCCGGCTGTCCGGGATCAACGCCAAGGGTGCGTGCATCGGACCGATGGGCTCGCGGGTGCGCAACGTCATGAGCGAGCTCGGCGGAGAGAAGATCGACATCATCGACTGGGCCGACGAGCCCGCGACGTTCGTCGGCAATGCACTGTCACCGGCCAAGGTCGTCTCGGTGAGCGTGGTCGACACCCGCACCAAGACGGCCCGGGTCGTGGTGCCGGACTTCCAACTGTCGCTGGCGATCGGCAAGGAAGGGCAGAACGCCCGGCTGGCCGCCCGGCTCACGGGGTGGCGGATCGACATCCGCAGCGACGCCGAGCCGGCGCCGTCCTCGCCCGACGTTCCAGTAGCGGGGTCGGTCGACTGAGCGACGACGCGCTAGACTGGGTACTGGCCCGAGCCGGGGCCGGCGACCCTCCGTACCCGCAACCGGCACCTGATCAGGTGTCAGGTCCGGTGCGGATGTGCGTAGGATGTCGGGGCCGGCGACCGGCCACCGGGCTGCTGCGGGTGGTGGCGGTGGACGGGGTGCTCCACCCCGACCTCCGCCACCGGCTGCCCGGTCGGGGTGCGTGGCTGCATCCCGACCTCGAGTGCCTGCATCGCGCCGAGCGGCGCAAGGCGTTCCCGAGGGCGTTGCGTGTCCCGGGTCCGCTCGACGTCGCGGCGCTGCGCCGGCACCTGGAGGAGCACCCCGGTGAGCCAGCCCGACGCGCGGGCGACCGCGCCCGGACCGAGGAAGAGCAGGTCGACCAGTCATGAGCCAGCCGTGAAGAACCACCGATGAACGTGCTTCGGAGCTAGGTTCGAGGTCGAGCGGGCAGCCGCCGCGCCGACCTCACAGATGAGGAGAGCAGTGGCAGGCAAGGCCCGTGTGCACGAGCTGGCGAAAGAGCTCGGTGTCACCAGCAAGGACGTTCTCAAGAAGCTCGAGGATCTCGGCGAGTACGTGAAGTCGGCGTCCTCCACGGTCGAGCCGCCGGTCGTCCGCAAACTGCGGGAGTCCTTCCCCAGGGAGGGCGAGGCTGGTCGCGGCCGCCGCGGCGCGGCGAAGAAGGCCGCCCCGGCCAGGGACACCGTCTCGGCGGCGACCGATGGTGCGACGACGACGGTCCGCGCGCAGCTTCCGCTCGCCAACGGAGCTGCGACGACCCCACCCGCGGCTCCGCCGGCACCGGCGGCGCCCCCGCCCGCTCCGGTGGAG
>JAVKSM010000061.1:0-18235 GCA_039583705.1 Pseudonocardiaceae bacterium | reverse complement strand
CGTCCCGAGTTCCCGGGACGGGCGCCGTCGCCGTGTCCGGGGTGAGTCCGGGGTGAGTGGGAGATGAGGTGGGTGGCGTGACCGCACCGATGCTGCGGGCGCTGCTCGACGAGCATGCCGAGCTGGAGCGAGCGCTGGCGGACCCGGCGGTGCACGCGGACGCCGCCCTCGCGCGGCGACTCGGCCGGCGCTATGCGCAGCTCACGCGCATCGCGCGGACGTCAGCGGATCTGGATGCCGCCCGCGCCGACCTCGGTGACGCGAGGGAGCTGGCCCAGGAGGATGCGGCCTTCGTCGTGGAGGCAGCCGCCCTCGCGACGCGGGTGAGCGAGCTCGAACGCCGGCTGGCCGAGCTGCTGGCGCCGCGTGACCCGGCCGACGCTGCTGACGTCGTCCTTGAGGTGAAGGCGGGGGAGGGCGGCGCGGAATCGGCGCTGTTCGCCGGTGACCTGGTGCGGATGTATCTGCGTTATGCCGAGCGCCGGGGCTGGCGCACCGAGGTCCTGGCGGCCACCGGGGCCGACCTCGGCGGGTACAAGGACGTGACGATGGCGGTGAAGGGCCGCGGTGACGGGCCGGACGGGGTGTGGTCGCGGCTGAAGTTCGAGGGTGGCGTGCATCGGGTCCAGCGGGTGCCGGTCACCGAGTCGCAGGGCCGGATCCACACCTCCGCCGCCGGTGTGCTCGTCTACCCCGAGCCGGAGGAGGTCGAGGTCGAAGTCGACGAGAGCGACCTGCGGGTCGACGTGTTCCGCTCCTCCGGGCCGGGCGGCCAGAGCGTGAACACCACGGACTCCGCGGTCCGGGTCACCCATCTGCCGACCGGGATCGTCGTCTCCTGCCAGAACGAGAAGTCGCAACTGCAGAACCGGCTGCGGGCCATCCAGGTGCTGCGCGCCCGGCTGCAGGCGCTCGCCAGGGAGAAGGCGGAGGCGCAGGCCGCCGCACAGCGCCGCTCGCAGGTCCGCACCGTCGACCGCTCCGAGCGCGTCCGGACCTACAACTTCCCGGAGAACCGGATATCCGACCACCGCGTCGGTTACAAGGCCTACAACCTGGCCGCGGTGCTCGACGGTGAGCTCGACGGCCTGCTCGACGTGCTCAGCGCTGCGGACCTCGCCGAGCGCACCGGTGCCGCGGGCGGGTAGCTTCGTGACTCGGCAACCGCTGCGGCTGGTGCTGGGGGAGGCGGAGCGGGTGCTCACCGTCGCCGCAGTGCCCACCCCCCGGGTCGACGCCGAGCTGCTCGCGGCGCACGTCCTTGGCGTCGAGCGCACCCGGCTGCCATTGGTGCCGCAGCTCGATCCGGCCGCCGTCGAAACCTACCGCCGGTTGGTGGCGCAACGGGCGCAGCGGGTGCCGTTGCAGCACCTCACCGGAGCCGCCGTGCTCGGCGGGGTGACCGTCGCCGTGGGGCCGGGCGTATTCGTCCCGCGGCCAGAGACCGAGCTGCTGCTCGCCTGGGGTCTCGCCGAGCTGCAGTCCGTCCGCCACCCCGTGGTGGTTGACCTGTGCACCGGCTCCGGTGCCCTCGCGCTGGCGCTCGCCGCCGCCCGACCCGACGCCGAGGTGCACGCCGTCGAGCTCGACCCCACCGCGCTCACCTGGGCCCGACGCAACGCCGACGTCCGGGCGGCCGTCGGCGACACCCCGGTGCGGCTGCACGTCGGCGACGTCACCTCGCCCACCGTGCTCACCGAGCTGGAGGACACCGCCGACCTCGTGCTCTGCAACCCGCCCTATGTCCCGGACGGCGCCCCACTGCCGCCCGAGGTCGCCCAGCACGAGCCACCGAAGGCGGTCCTCGGTGGTCTGGAGGGGCTCGACGTGCTGCGCCCGGCGATCGGCACCGCGGTGCGGCTGCTGCGCCCGGGTGGCGCGCTGGCGATCGAGCACGACGACGGCCACGGAGAGGTGGTGCCTGGGCTGCTGTCCCGTCGTCGGGTGCTCACCGACATCGCCGAGCACACCGACCTCGCCGGCCGTCCCCGCTTCGCCACCGCCCACCGCCGGCCCTAGGCTCGCGGGCCGTGAGCACTTACTACGACTGCGGGCGCCCGGATTCCCGGGCGGCCGGCCTGGCGGCCGCGGCTGTCAGCGTCCGGGCCGGGGCGCTCGTGGTCATGCCCACCGACACCCTCTACGGCATCGGCTGCGACGCCTTCTCGTCGGGCGCGGTGCGCTCGCTGCTGGCCGCCAAACACCGCGGACCCGACATGCCGGTACCGGTGCTGGTCGGTTCCTGGTCCACGATCGACGGGCTGGTGGCCAGCGTGCCGCCGGCAGCACGGCTGCTCATCGAGGCGTTCTGGCCCGGGGGGCTGTCGCTCGTCCTGCCGCACGCGCTGTCGCTGGCGTGGGACCTCGGCGACACCCGCGGCACGGTCATGCTGCGGATGCCGTTGCATCCGGTGGCGCTGGAACTGCTTCGCGAGGTCGGACCGATGGCGGTCTCCAGCGCCAACGTCTCGGGACAGCCCCCGGCGACGACGGCCGGACAGGCCGGTGACCAGCTTGGCGACTCGGTGGAGGTCTACCTCGACGGTGGTCCGGCCCGCCGCGCGATCCCCTCCACGATCGTCGATCTCACCGGGGGCGTGCCGATGGTGCTGCGCGAGGGCGCCGTGGCGGTGGACGCCCTGGGCGAGGTGCTCGGTTCGCCGGTGGCGCTCGTCACCTAGGTTGCTGGGCCGACTTCGGTTGCTTGGGCCGACTTCGCCGGCCCAAGCAACCTCGTGGACGTGTGCCCGCCGCGCCGGCACCCCACCGCCCGCGGCGCCCGCCGACCGCGGCGATAGCCTCAACCCCGTGCCGCCGGCCTTTGCTCCGGAGGGGCTGCCGATCCGCGAGTACCTGCTCGTCGGGCTCTCGGCAGCCGCGGTGACCTTCCTGCTCACCGGTCCGGTGCGGGTCCTCGCGGTCAAGCTCGGGGCGATCGCCTGGCCCCGCGAGCGGGACGTGCACGCGACACCGATGCCGCGCATGGGCGGGGTGGCGATGTACCTCGGCGTGCTGGCGGGGATCTTCGTCGCTCGACAGCTCCCGGTGCTGGGCCGTGCCTTCTACTCCTCGGAGATGGCCGCTGTCGTGGTGGCCGGCGGGCTCATCGTGCTCGTTGGCGCGCTTGACGACAGGTTCGGCCTCGACGCCCTGACGAAGTTCGCGGGGCAGACGACGGCCGCGGGCGTGCTGGTGCTGCTCGGGGTGCAGTGGCTGGTGTTCTGGGTGCCCTGGAACGGCACCGGCACCAGCGCGGGTTCCCTGCTGCTCCTCGGCCAGGACCAGGGTGTGCTGCTCACGATCCTCATCTGCGTTGTGATGATCAACGCGATGAACTTCGTCGACGGCTTGGACGGTCTGGCCGCCGGGATCGGTCTGATCGCCGCCACCGCCACCGGCGTCTTCTCCCTCGGGTTGCTCGCGGACAGCGGCGGTGACGTCACCGCCTATCCGCCCGCGCTCATCGCCGCCGTCCTCGCCGGCGCGTGTCTGGGCTTCCTGCCGCACAACTTCCAACCGGCCAGGGTGTTCATGGGCGACTCCGGCTCGATGCTCATCGGGCTGCTGCTGGCCGCGGCCACGACCAGCGCCTCGGGGCGGATCAACTACAGCGGGGGACCGGCGGACGCGCTGGCGTTGCTCGCCCCGATCGTCGTCGTCGCCGCCGTCGTGTTCGTGCCGCTGCTGGACCTGCTGCTCGCGGTGGTGCGCCGCACCCGGGCCGGACGCAGCCCGTTCACCCCCGACAAGATGCACCTGCACCACCGGTTGCTCGAGATCGGCCACTCGCAGCGGCGCGCGGTGCTGCTCATCTACCTGTGGGCGGCGGTGCTCGCGTTCGGGGCGGTCGCGCTGGCCCTCATCGACGACGTCTTCGTGGTCGTGTCCGGAGTCGGTGCCGGTCTCCTCGTCGCGGTGCTGGTCTCCGCGGTGCCGCGGCTGCGTACCCGCTGAGCCGCCCCGCACACGATCACGTGGGGCCCCCTTCCGGCGCGGATCCGCAGATGGGGAGTGCGTCAGGCAGCCCGAAGGGAAACGTCCTTCGCTGTGGTAACGTCCTCTTCGTCCCCAGGAATGCGGACCTACTCACCGTGTAACGGCCCAACGGTCGGCGGCCCCATGGGTCAGGGTCACCCCAGAACGCGTAACGCCGTCCCCGGACAGCGAGGAGCTGCCCTTGAACGAACGTCGCAGGTGCCCAGTGCCCGGATCCTGAGCCCGGTGGTCTCAGGTGGTGCGGCAGGGCGGAGCGGACTGGGCTGCTCGGGATGGGCGTCACTATCGCGCTGTTCCTGGTGGCGGGCATGGGTCTCAGGTGGCTGGTCGACCGACTGATCGATACGTTCCCCTTGTTCGTGTTCCTGGGCTTGGGCTTGGGCTCGGGATCGCTGCGGCATGCGGTTACACGGTGAGCGCGGCCGCGGGCTCTTCCGGTAGCGGATTCGAGTGTGAGAGGCCAGCGGGAGAGGGTCCCGGAGGGACCGGACCCACAGGAGAGGACACAGGCATGGACCCCGTGATAGCGGTCCCGAGGACGACGAAGGCGACCTTCCGCCGCTCGGTGTTCCTCGCGGCCGGTGTCGGAGTGGCCGCAGTCATCGTGTCACTGCCCCTGGGCTACCTCGGTTTCGCGCTTTTCGGCCTCGTCGGACTGGCGCTCGGGGCGCTCAACACCGCGCTCGTGCAGCGCTCAGTGGTGCAGTTCACCGCCGCCGGTGCCCATGACAAGGGCCGGTTCGCCAGGTCCGTGCTCGGCCGGCTCGGTGTGGTCACGGTGCTCGCCGTCGCCGTGGCCCTGATCGTCCGTCCGGCGGGTCTGGGCGTCTTCCTCGGTCTGGCGGCGTTCCAGCTCCTGTCGATCGGTGCCGCCTCGGTGCCCGCGCTCAAGGAGCTGCGGCGGAAGGAGGCGCGCCAGCCATGACCCCCGCAGTGACCATGTTCCTGGCCGCGGGCACCACCTCCATCGAGATCGGCCACCACACGACCACAAAGGTGGCCGGACTCACCTTCGACCTCGACACCATCTCCACCACGGCCGCCGCCGCCGTGGTGGTCATCGCGCTCGGCGTGCTGCTGCGGAGGAGGGTCACCAGCGGGGTGCCGGGCGGCGTCCAACTGGCCTGGGAGGCACTCACCGGCTACATCTCCGAGCAGGTCGAGACGCGGCTGGGCCGGCGGCTGTCCGGGTACGTCATCCCGCTCGCGGTGACGCTGTTCGCCTTCATCCTCGCCGCCAACTGGCTCAGCGTGCTGCGCATCCATGGACAGCCGGAGCCACCCACGTCGGATGCGAACCTCCCCTACGCGATGGCGGTGCTGGTCTTCGTGTGGTTCGTGGGCGCCGGCATCCGGAAGAACCCGAAGGCCTACTTCGGGCGCTTCCTCACCCCGTACAAGGCGTTTCTGCCGATCAACTTCATCGAGGAGGTCGCCAAGCCGATCACGCTGTCGCTGCGGCTGTTCGGCAACATCTTCTCCGGCGTGATCATGCTCGAGCTGATCGGGTTGTTCCCGGCCTACCTCGTCTGGGCTCCCAACGCCGCGTGGAAGCTGTTCGACCTGTTCATCGGCGCCATCCAGGCGTTCATCTTCGCGCTGCTGACGATCATCTACTTCGGCCAGGCCGCGGGCGAGGGGGGCCACTGAGGCAGCGCGCACGCTCGCAGCCCGAGCCGGGAACCGTTACCCACCCAAGGAGAGACATGTCGGTCAGCACCATCCTCGCCCAGGCCGGGGGCACCAGCATGACCAGCGCCGTCAAGGCGGCCGGTGCGCTCGTCGGAGGCGGCCTCGCGGTGGCGGGCGGCGCCATCGGCGCCGCCATCGGCGACGGCCTCGTCGGTAGCCAGACCATCGCCGGCGTGGCCCGCCAGCCGGAGGCCCAGGGCCGGCTGTTCAACATCTTCTTCCTGACGGTCGGGCTGGTGGAGGCCATGTACTTCATCAACCTGGCCTTCATGGCGCTGTTCGTCTTCATCCTCGGCAAGTAGGTGTCGTGATGTCCGCGGATTCGGCTCAGGATCTCCTGGCCCGGGAGCTGGCGCAGCAGAACAACAACTTCCTGGTACCCAACGGGACCTTCTTCGCCGAGCTGGTCATCTTTGCGATCGTGCTGTTCGTGCTCGGCCGCTTCGTGGTGCCGCCGGTGCGCAAGGCGCTGACCGAGCGCGAGGAGATGGTGCGCCGGCAGGCCAGGGAGAGCCAGCAGGCCAGTGAGCAGTACGCGGCCGCGCAGACCCGCCACCGGGAGACCCTGACCGAGGCGAGAGCCGAGGCCAGCCGGATCCGGGACGAGGCCAGGGCGGCCGGCCGCCGGGTCGGCGACGAGCAGCGAGCGCGGGCCGAACACGAGGTGGCGCGGATCCGGGAGCGGGGTGAGCGGCAGCTCGCCGAGCAGCAGGCGGTCGCGGTCGGCCGGCTTCGCGAGGAGCTGGGCCCGCTGGCCGGCATGCTGGCCGACCGGATCCTCGGCCAGGACGGGATCCCGGGGCAGGACGAGGCATCCGACGGGGACCGCAGGGCGATCGTCGAGCAGTTCCGATCCGAACTGGACGCCGCCTCGCCGACCGTGGTCACGGGGAGGCGTTGATGGCGGCCGTCAGCAGGGAGTCCCTGGGCACGGCCAGACATGTATTGGACCGTTTCGTCGATGCCCCCGAGGGCAGCCCCGAGGCGATCAGCCGACTCGGGGACGAGCTGGCCGCGGTGGCCGAGCTGCTGGACCGCGAGCCCGGGCTGCGTCGGGCGCTGGCCGACTCGGGCGTCCCCGAGCAGGACCGCAGCGGGCTGCTCGACCGGCTGCTGGACGGCAAGGTCGCCGAGCCGACGGTGCGGATGCTGCGCAGCCTGATCGCCGCCCGCTGGTCGCGTCCTGGGGAGCTGCTGACCGCCGTCGAGGAGCTCGCGCGACAGGCCACCCTCGCTGTCGCCGAGCGCGACGGCAGCCTGGAGGAGGTCGAGGACGAGCTGTTCCGTTTCGGCCGCATCCTCGGCCGGGAACCGCGGCTGAGGGTGCTGCTGGCAGACGTCACCGCGGCGCGCGAGCGACGGGAGGAGTTGCTGGCGCGGGTGCTCTCCGGCAAAGTCAGCCCGGTCACCGGGATGCTGCTGCGGCACGCCGTCCGCATGCCGCACGGCCGTAACCTGGACGCGGTGGTCGAGTCGCTCGCCGGGCTCGCCGCGTCCCGGCGGGGCCGCTCGATCGCCCAGGTCACCTCCGCGCTGCCGCTGACCGAGGAGCAGCAGCGGCGGCTCGTCGACGCGCTGGCGCGGCTCTCCGGCCGGCGCGTGTCGGTGCAGGTCGACATCGACCCGGACATCCTCGGCGGCCTGGTCATCCGGCTCGGCGACGAGGTCGTCGACGGCAGCATCGCGGGGCGGCTGCGGGCCGCGAGGGACGAGCTTCCCGGCTGAGGCCGCGGCCGGGCCGCCCGGCAGGGCTGACAACAGGAGGACCAGACAGCTCGGGGGGCCATTCCAGACACCACGGACCAACGACCGTCACCACCCACGAGACAGGCATCGGAGAACGCCATGGCGGAGCTGACGATCTCGTCGGAGGAGATCCGGAACGCGATCGAGGACTACGTCTCCTCCTTCTCGCCCGAGATGTCGCGCGAGGAGGTGGGAACCGTCGTCGACACCGCTGACGGCATCGCCCACGTCGAGGGTCTGCCCTCGGCCATGACCAACGAGCTGCTGGAGTTCCCCGGTGGCGTGCTGGGGGTGGCGCTGAACCTGGACGTGCGCGAGATCGGCGTGGTCATCCTCGGCGACTACGAAACGATCGAGGAGGGCCAGCAGGTCAAGCGCACCGGCGAGGTCCTCTCGGTACCGGTCGGCGACGGTTACCTCGGCCGCGTGGTCAACCCGCTCGGGCAGCCGATCGACGGCCAGGGCGACATCGAGTCCGACCAGCGGCGCATCCTCGAGCTACAGGCGCCCACGGTGGTGCAGCGCCAAGAGGTCAAGGAGTCGCTGCAGACCGGCATCAAGGCTATCGACGCCATGACGCCCATCGGCCGCGGCCAGCGCCAGCTCATCATCGGTGACCGCAAGACGGGCAAGACGGCCGTGTGCACCGACACGATCATCAACCAGCGGGGGAACTGGGAGTCCGGCGACGAGTCCAAGCAGGTCCGCTGCATCTACGTCGCGGTCGGCCAGAAGGGCTCGACGATAGCCGGCGTGCAGGCGGCCCTGGAGGAGGCCGGCGCGATGGCGTACACCACGATCGTCGCCGCGCCGGCCGCTGACTCTGCCGGCTTCAAGTGGCTGGCGCCCTACACCGGGTCTGCCATCGGCCAGCACTGGATGTATGCGGGCAGGCACGTATTGATCGTTTTCGACGACCTGTCCAAGCAGGCCGAGGCCTACCGGGCGCTGTCGCTGCTGCTGCGCCGCCCGCCCGGCCGGGAGGCCTATCCCGGCGACGTGTTCTACCTGCACTCCCGGCTGCTTGAGCGCTGCGCCAAGCTCTCCGACGACATGGGCGCCGGGTCGATGACCGGTCTGCCGATCATCGAGACCAAGGCCAACGACGTGTCGGCCTACATCCCGACCAACGTCATCTCCATCACCGACGGCCAGTGCTTCCTCCAGTCGGACCTGTTCAACCAGGGCGTGCGGCCGGCGATCAACGTCGGCATCTCGGTCTCCCGGGTCGGCGGCAAAGCCCAGATCAAGGCGATGAGGTCGGTGGCCGGCGGGCTGCGGCTGGACCTCGCGCAGTACCGCGAGCTGGAGTCGTTCGCCGCCTTCGGCTCCGACCTCGACGCGTCCTCGCGGGCCACGCTGGACCGCGGCGCCCGGCTGGTGGAGCTGCTCAAGCAGACCCAGGGTAACCCCTTCCCTGTCGAGGAGCAGGTTGTTTCGATCTTCCTCGGCACCCGCGGCCACCTCGACCCGGTGCCGGTGGCCGACGTCCGGCGGTTCGAGGCGGAGTTCCTCGACCACCTGCGGCGCAACGAGTCGGGGATCCTCTCGGAGATCCGCGACACCGGGCAGCTCACGGAGGGCAACGAGGAGCGTCTCGTCATGGCGGTCGAGGACTTCACGCGCGGGTTCGAGGCCGGCGACGGAGCCTCGGCGGCGGGCGCGGACTCCGAGGCGATGGACGCCGAGGAGGTCGAGGACGAGTCGGTGCGGGTCAACCGGCCAGCCCCGAGGCGGAAGTGACGCGGTAGGTCGAGGATGGCTGCACAGCTTCGAGTCCTGCGCCGGCGGATCCGGTCGACGCAGAACATCAAGAAGATCACCCGGGCGATGGAGCTGGTCGCCACCTCGCGGATCGCCAAGGCGCAGGAGCGGGTGGAGGCGGCCCGGCCGTATGCCGAAGAGATCACCCGGGTGCTCTCGGCAGCCGCCACCGCCTCCGCGCTGGATCACCCGCTGCTCGTCGAGCGGGAGCAGCCGCGGCGGGCCGGTGTGCTCGTCGTCACCAGCGACCGAGGGCTCGCCGGCGCCTACAACGTCAACGTCATCCGCGCCGCGGAGGAGCTGGTTGCGCTGCTGCGCGAGGAGGGCAAGGAGCCCGTCCTGTTCGTCATCGGCCGCAAGGGCGTGAACTTCTACCGGTTCCGGCAGCGGGAGATCGCCCGGTCCTGGACCGGGTTCTCGGAGCAGCCGGGCTACCCGAACGCGGTGGCGGCGGCGAGCACCCTGGTCGCGGCCTTCCTGGCTGGTGGCGAGGATACCGTCGACACCGACACCGACACCGACACCGACACCGACACCGACGGCGAGGGCGGGGCGGGTCCGGACGGCGTGCCCGGTGTGGACGAGCTGCACATCGTCTACACCCGGTTCCAGTCCATGCTCACCCAGCAGCCGGAGGTGCGGCGGATGGCGCCGCTCGTGGTGGAGTACGCCGAGGAGCGCGACCCCATGGCCCCCGAGTACGCCTTCGAGCCCGAGGCCGACGAGCTGTTCGACGCGTTGCTGCCCCGCTACATCAGCACCCGGGTCTTCGCGGCGCTGCTCGACTCGGCGGCGTCGGAGTCCGCGGCCCGCCGCCGCGCCATGAAGTCCGCGACGGACAACGCCAACGACCTGATCACCAGCCTGACCCGCGACGCCAACCAGGCCCGCCAGGCCCAGATCACCCAGGAGATCAGCGAGATCGTCGGTGGTGCCGACGCCCTCGCCGCCGCAGGAAGTGATGACTGACATGTCCGAGTCCACAGCCACCGCTCCCGCCACCGGTCGGGTCGTCCGCGTCACCGGTCCCGTCGTCGACGTCGAGTTCCCCCGCGACGCCCTGCCCGGGCTGTTCAACGCGCTGCGGGTCGACGTCTCCGTCGGCGAGCTGTCCAAGACCCTCACCCTGGAGGTCGCCCAGCACCTGGGCGACAACCAGATCCGGGCGATCTCCATGCAGCCCACCGACGGCCTCGTCCGCGGGGTGGACGTCACCGACACCGGCGACCCGATCTCGGTGCCGGTCGGTGACGTGGTCAAGGGCCACGTGTTCAACATCCTGGGTGACTGCCTCGACGAGCCGGGCTACGCCGCCGACGCCCAGCGCTGGGTCATCCACCGCAAGCCGCCGAGCTTCGAGGCACTTGAGGGCAAGACCGAGATGCTGGAGACCGGCATCAAGGTCATCGACCTGCTCACCCCGTACGTGCAGGGCGGCAAGATCGGCCTGTTCGGTGGCGCAGGGGTGGGGAAGACCGTGCTCATCCAAGAGATGATCACGCGGGTGGCCAAGAACTTCGGTGGCACCTCGGTGTTCGCCGGCGTGGGTGAGCGCACCCGCGAAGGCAACGACCTGCTCATCGAGATGACCGAGTCCGGGGTCATCAACGACACCGCGCTGGTGTTCGGTCAGATGGACGAGCCGCCGGGCACCCGGCTCCGGGTAGGGCTGTCCGCGCTGACCATGGCGGAGTACTTCCGGGACGAGCAGAACCAGGACGTCCTGCTGTTCATCGACAACATCTTCCGGTTCACCCAGGCCGGTCAGGAGGTCTCCACGCTGCTCGGACGGATGCCCTCCGCGGTGGGCTACCAGCCGACGCTGGCCGACGAGATGGGCGAGCTGCAGGAGCGGATCACCTCCACCCGAGGCCGGTCGATCACCTCGATGCAGGCCATCTTCGTGCCTGCCGACGACTACACCGACCCCGCGCCGGCAACGACGTTCGCCCACCTCGACGCCACCACCGAGCTCTCCCGGGCCATCACCGAGAAGGGCATCTACCCCGCGGTGGACCCGTTGACGTCCACCTCGACGATCCTGGATCCGCGGTACGTCGGTGAGGACCACTACCGGGTGGCGCGCGAGGTCATCCGGATCCTGCAGCGGTACAACGACCTCCAGGACATCATCTCGATCCTCGGCATCGACGAGCTGTCGGAGGAGGACCGGCTGCTGGTCAAACGGGCGCGGCGGACCGAGCGGTTCCTGTCCCAGAACATGTTCGTCGCCGAGCAGTTCACCGGGCAGCCGGGCTCGTTCGTGGAGGTCAAGGAAACGGTCGACGCGTTCGACAAGATCGCGAAGGGGGAGTACGACGACGTGCCCGAGCAGGCCTTCTTCATGTGTGGTGGCCTGGAGGATCTGGAGCGCAAGGCCAGCGAGCGGTCCAAGCGGTGAGGACGGTGATGGTCGGGCTCCCGGCTGCCGTTAGAATGTGCGTCGAGGGATCGAGGAGCAGGCATGGCCGAGATGGACGTCCAGTTGGTCGCTGTCGAGCGGCGGCTGTGGTCCGGGGCGGCCACGTTCGTGTTCGCCAGGACGAAGCAGGGTGAGATCGGCATCCTGCCGAGCCACGAACCGCTGCTCGCCCAGCTCGTGGACGCGGGGGTGGTCCGCATCGACACTCCTGACGGGACCAGCGTGACCGCCGCGGTGCACGGCGGCTTCCTCTCGGTCAGCGACGACCGCGTCAGCGTGCTCGCCGAGGCCGCCGAGCTCGCCGAGGAGATCGACGTGGCACGGGCCAGGGAGGCGCTGAGCCGCGCCGAGGACAGGGCGGGTGTGGAGGAGGACGTGGCGGCTGCCGAGGCGGCCAGGGCAAGGGCGGAGGCCCGGCTGAACGCGGCCGGGCAGTCCGAGTGAGGCCGTAAGAGGGGCGCGCGGGCCGTGGCGGAGACGAGGATCGCGGAAGCCGTCGGCCTGCTCCTCCTGCTCGCGTGCGTGGCCTTGGTGCTGCACGCCGTGCGGCGGCTGCGCCTGATCCGCGCCGGTGGCGTCGACGTCTCGTTGCGGACCCGGCTGGACGCCCCCGGGCAGGGCTGGCACCTCGGGGTGGCCCGTTATCGTGGCGACCAGTTCGCCTGGTTCCGGGTCTCCAGCCTGCGCTCTGGCCCGGACGTCGTCGTCAACCGCACCGAGCTGGAGATCACCGACCGGCGTGAGCCCAGCGGAGCCGAGTTCTACCTGGTACCGCCGGCCTCGGTGGTGTTGCGCTGCCACGCCCTGCGGGGGGCCCTGGAGCTGGCCATGGCGCCCGACGTGTTCACCGGGTTCCTGTCCTGGCTGGAGTCGACCCCGCCCGGCCGCACCACTGGCTACGGCCACGTCTAGCATCCCCGCGAAACCGGCCCTCACCGCGAGCGAGGTCACGCGCCCCTCCTCCCTGATCCGGTTGAAACCTCGGGGCGGACGCGGCAGACGTGACGCGCGCCAGCAGAACCCGCAAGGGCTAATCCGCTGGGGCCGCGCCGGCGGCCGCCGGCCCGCCGGGGTGCCACAGCACGTCGCCGTCCGGGTTGGCCACCCGGGCCAGGATGAACAGCAGGTCCGAGAGCCGGTTGAGGTAGCGCGCGGCCAGCGGGTTGGTGCGCTCGGGGTCGACCTCCAGCACCGCCCACGTGCTGCGCTCGGCCCGGCGGACAACAGTGCGCGCCACGTGCAGGTGAGCCGCGGCGGCGGTGCCGCCCGGCAGGATGAACGAGCGCAGCTCCGCCAACTCGGCGTTGAACTTGTCGCACCACCCCTCCAGCCGTGTCACGTACGCCTCGGTGATCCGTAGCGGCGGGTGTTTCGGGTCGGGAACCACTGGCGTGCACAGGTCCGCGCCGACATCGAAGAGGTCGTTCTGGACCTGCCGCAGCACCGCGAGCACCGCAGGCGCCAGCGCGCCGGTGCTCAGCGCCACGCCGATCGCGGAGTTGGCCTCGTCGGTGTCGGCGTAGGCCGCCAACCGCGGGTCGGTCTTGGTGGTCCGGGAGCCGTCGCCGAGCGCGCTGGTCCCCTCGTCGCCGGTGCGGGTGTAAATCCTGGTCAGGTGCACGGCCATGGCGGCAGCCTACGGGCGAGGCGATAGCGTCGCCGCGATGAGCGAGCATTTCCGGGTTCACGGCGGAGCGCGGCTGCGCGGCGACGTCGACGTCGTCGGGGCGAAGAACAGCGTGCTCAAGCTCATGGCCGCCGCGCTGCTGGCCGAGGGCACCACGACGATCCACAACTGTCCGCGGATCCTTGACGTCCCCCTCATGGCCGACGTCCTGCGCAGTGTGGGGTGCCACGTCAACGTCGACGGCAGCACCGTAATGATCAAGGTGCCGGCGGTGCTCGAGCCCGAGGCGGACTACCGCCCGGTGAGCCGGCTGCGGGCCTCGGTGTGCGTGCTGGGCCCGTTGGTGGCGCGGTGCCGCCGCGCCGTGGTGCCGCTGCCCGGTGGTGACGCCATCGGGTCACGCCCACTGGACATGCACCAGAACGGCCTGCGCCAGCTCGGCGCCACCAGCGAGATCTCCCACGGCCGGGTCGTCGCGCTCGCGACCGAGCTGCACGGCGCGCAGATCTGGCTGGACTTCCCCAGCGTCGGGGCGACCGAGAACATCCTCATGGCCGCGGTGCTGGCCAAGGGTACGACGGTGATCGACAACGCCGCGCGGGAGCCGGAGATCGTCGACCTGTGCGTCATGCTCGCCCAGATGGGAGCCGACATCGAGGGCGCCGGCACCTCGACGTTGACGGTGCACGGGGTGGACGACGCCCTGCACCCGACCGAGCATCGCGTCATCGGCGACCGCATCGTCGGCGCCACCTGGGCCTTCGCCGCCGCGATGAGCCGCGGCGACCTGCGGGTCCACGGTGTCGACCCGCACCACCTCGACCTCGTGCTGGACAAGCTGCGCACCGCGGGTGCCGAAGTCACGGTGCACGAGGACGGGTTCCGGCTGGAGATGACCGACCGCCCCCGGTCCGTCGACTTCGTCACCCTGCCCTACCCGGGTTTCGCCACCGACCTGCAGCCGATGGCGGTGGCGCTCTCCGCGATCTCCGCCGGCACATCGATGATCACTGAGAACGTTTTCGAGGCCCGCTTCCGCTTCATCGAGGAGATGGTGCGGCTCGGTGCCGACGCCCGCACCGACGGCCACCACGCGGTGGTCCGCGGCGTCGAGCGGTTGTCCAGCGCGCCGGTCTGGGCCTCGGACATCCGGGCCGGCGCGGGCCTGGTGCTGGCCGGGCTGTGCGGCGACGGGGTCACCGAGGTGTGGGACGTGGCCCACATCGACCGCGGCTACCCCCGTTTCGTGGAGAACCTCGCCGTGCTGGGCGCCGAGGTCGAGCGGGTGCCCTGAGGACTGCTCCGGGTGCCCTGAGGAGGGACTGCTGCCGCGGGGTGCGCCGCGGGCTGCCGCGGGTGCCCCGCGGGCTGTGAGCAACTGCACCGGCACGGCACCCTGCCGGACAGTAGAGCGGCACCCTACCGGCCAGTAGATTCGGCTGGGACGTCGACGCCGCTGGAGGTGGGCGATGCCCTACCCGTCCGACCACACGCGGGATCGTCCCTGGGTGATGCGCACCTATGCCGGGCACTCCTCGGCCACGGCGTCCAATGCGCTCTACCGGCGCAACATCGACAAAGGGCAGACCGGGCTGTCGGTCGCCTTCGACCTGCCCACCCAGACCGGCTACGACCCCGACCACGAGCTGGCCCGCGGCGAGGTCGGCAAGGTCGGGGTGCCGATCAGCCACCTCGGTGACATGCGGGAGCTGTTCGCCGGCATCCCGCTCATCGAGGCGAACACCTCGATGACGATCAACGCCACCGCGATGTGGCTGCTCGCGCTCTACGTGACCGTGGCCCGGGAGCAGGGCGCCGACCTGGCCTCGCTGGCCGGCACCACCCAGAACGACATCGTCAAGGAGTACCTGTCGCGGGGCACGTACGCCCTCCCCCCGGAGCCCAGCATCCGGCTCACCACCGACCTCATCGCGTGGACGGTGGGCAACCTCCCGACCTGGAACCCGATCAACATCTGCAGCTACCACCTACAGGAGGCCGGCGCGACACCGGTGCAGGAGCTCGCCTTCACGCTGGCGACCGCGATCGCGGTGCTGGACGCCGTGCGCGAGGGCGGCCAGGTGAGCCCGGAACGGTTCGCCGACGTCGTCGGCCGGATCTCGTTCTTCGTCAACGCCGGGCTGCGGTTCGTCGAGGAGATCTGCAAGCTGCGGGCCTTCGCCGCACTGTGGGACGAGCTGTGCCGCGACCGCTACGGCGTCACCGACGCCAAGGCGCGCCGGTTCCGGTACGGGGTGCAGGTCAACTCGCTCGGGCTGACCGAGTCCCAGCCGGAGAACAACGTGCAGCGCATCGTGCTGGAGATGCTTTCGGTCACGCTCTCCCGCGACGCCCGGGCGCGCGCGATCCAGTTGCCCGCGTGGAACGAGGCGCTCGGCCTTCCCCGGCCGGCGGACCAGCAGTGGTCGTTGCGGATGCAGCAGGTGCTGGCCTACGAGACCGACCTGCTGGAGTACGAGGACATCTTCGCCGGCTCGCACGTGATCGAGGCACGGGTCGCGGAGCTCATGACCGGCGCCCGGGCAGAGCTGGGCCGGATCGCGGAGCTGGGCGGCACGGTGGCCGCGGTGGAGCACGGCCACCTCAAGGCGGCGCTGGTCTCCTCGCTGGCGGCCCGTCGGCGGCGCGTCGAGTCCGGTGAGCACATCGTCGTCGGGGTCAACCGGTTCACCACCACCGAGTCCAGCCCACTGCGCGGGGAGGGGATGGCGGCCATCCAGACCGTCGACCCGGCGGTCGAGGCGACGGCGGTCGCGGCGGTGCGTGCCTGGCGGGCGGGACGCCACGCCGGCGAGGTGGACGCGGCGCTGCGCGCGCTGCGGGACGCGGCGAAGACCGGCACGAACCTCATGGAGCCCACGTTGGCCTGCGCCCGCGTCGGGGTCACCACGGGGGAGTGGGCGGCGGCGCTGCGGGAGGTCTTCGGTGAGTACCGGGCGCCCACCGGCGTGGCCGGCGCGGCGGGGTCGGGGGAGCCCGCCGCGAGCCTGCGCGCGGTCCGGGAGCGGGTGCGGGCAACTGGCGAGGAGCTCGGCGGGCGGCTGCGCATGCTCGTCGGCAAGCCCGGGTTGGACGGGCACTCCAACGGCGCCGAGCAGGTGGCGGTCCGGGCGCGCGACGCCGGCTTCGAGGTGGTCTACCAGGGCATCCGGCTCACCCCGTCGCAGATCGTCGCTGCCGCCGTGCAGGAGGGCGTGCACGTGGTCGGCCTGTCGGTGCTGTCCGGTTCGCACCTGGCGGTCGTGCCCGCCGTGATGGACGGGCTGCGCGAGGCGGGCGCGGAGGACGTGCCGGTGGTGGTCGGCGGCATCATCCCGCCGGAGGATGCCGCGGCGTTGCGCGCGCGGGGAGTGGCAAAGGTGTTCACCCCCAAGGACTTCGGCATCGACGCGATCCTCGACGAGATCGTGGATGTGGTGCGCGCCGCGCACGGCCTGGGACGTGTCCCGTAGCACGACGACCTCGCGTCGAATCTCACCGGTGTGATTACCGGGGCTACCACGTCCGGGCCTTGCAGGGCTTGGACGCCGAGGTGGTGGGCGCTGTTCCATTCTCAGGGGCGTTCCGGGACACACACGGCATCCTCGCGGTCGAGCTGGGGATCATGGGGCAGGCGCTGGCTGAGCTTGCCGCGCATGCCACTGAGGTCGACGCTGCCTTCCGCGACGTTGATCAGGCTCTGAGTCGGCAGGTGAGGGGGGCACGTTGAACGATTATGCCCGCCCCATGCCCTACCTCGGCTTCGACCCGGCACCGGGTGATGTTGGACTGACCAGGAGCTGGCTCGGCGTCATTTCGAGATCACACAGGAGTTGCAGCAGGTCTTGACGCTGGTCGAGCAGCTCGATTTGAGTTCATGGCAAGGCAAGACTGGGAATGCCATGCGGGTGCTCCAGGGAGCCTTTCCGCCGGCGTTGCGGAATACGGTCAGCGCGGCACGGGAGCTGGAGGCCGCCAACTCGGCCTGGGCGGCCCAGTTGAGCGGATTTCAGGCCGAAGCTGATGCGCTGGAACGCAGGGCGGCCAGCATAAGCACACACCAGCAAGCTTTGATGACCCAACAGGCC
Source organism: Pseudonocardiaceae bacterium (assembly GCA_039583705.1). Classification (GTDB taxonomy): domain Bacteria; phylum Actinomycetota; class Actinomycetes; order Mycobacteriales; family Pseudonocardiaceae; genus JAVKSM01. The sequence continues at coordinate 900 of JAVKSM010000061.1, read as the reverse complement.
GCGCCGCTGTCGGCTTCGTCCGCCCTCACGGGAGAGCTGGAGTCGGCCTCGGCAAATTTGGCCGCGATATCGTTGCGGCTGATCACTGGGTCAGCGCACTCAAGGAGATCGCCGGAGTACCCGCCGACTGGCTGAAGAAAGTGGATGAGCAGCTTGGCGAAATCGACAAGCTGATCCGGACGGGTGAGTCGCCGGTCCAGGCGATCATCGATGCGGGCAGTTCGGGCCACTGGGAAGGCTCTACCGCTATGTCCTCATGTCGCAGGGCAAGGCGGCGGAAGCGCTTGCCGCGTGGGCCATCGCCTCACCGTCGCGGCGGCCCGGCGGGAAGGAAGACGCGGTGCGCGTCGTCTCCCTTTACCATCACCATGATGGGCGTGATTCTGTTGGCGTCCGCCTGCGCATTCGGGGCGATGGGGTGAAGGCCAACCTGCTCAAGCCCGGCACCGGTGATAGTCATCAGGTAGTGGCTGAATACGACCTCAAGGGACTGCGCGCGGTCATGCTGGACCTGATTACCGTGCCGCTCCGATGAGCGTGCGGCGATCAGCGTGGTCAGTGTCCCCTTACCAGGAGCCGCACAGCGCACTGAACTGGCCGTTGCTGACCTGCGGCCTGTTTGCACCTGCTGCCGCGGAGGTCCTGTGCGTGATCCTGGGCATCGTCGTAAATCTGCTGTGGTTCCTGGCGATGTTGTGGCTTTTGATCTTCGCGCCAGTCATGATCTGCACCGCCCTGCTGTACCGAAATTGGCCGACCGGTATCCGCGTCGACGAATCTGCGATCAGTATCGGCGCGATCCGGTCTGCCCGGGCCACGCACCCAGGGACCTGACCAAAGTTCTTGAATCTGGCCGTTGAGCTGGTCTGATACGTCCGGCTGGACATTCTGGTCTGTGTC
>JAVKSM010000060.1:0-18281 GCA_039583705.1 Pseudonocardiaceae bacterium | reverse complement strand
CGCCGGCCGCCCGCACCGCCGCGTGGGCCGCGTCGACCGTACGCACGCCGGCCGCCCGCACCGCCGCGTCGGCGTTGCCGGGGGCGAACGCGAGGTGGGCCTGGGTCAGCGCCGGGAGGTCTTCGGCGGTGTCACCCACCGCGAGGGCCACCGCTGCCGCCTCGCCCCGGGCGCCGAGCAGGCCGGCCAGGGTGCGTAGGCCGCTGCCCTTGTCGACCGACGCGGCGACGACGTCGGTCTGGCACTGCCCCTGGACCACCCGCAGGTGTCCCCTGGTGTCCCCGGTGGTGGCGAGCAGCCGATCCAGCACCTGCGGGGGGACCGCGCCGCGCCGGCCGTCGGGACCGAGGGAGCGGACCCGGACGCTGCGCAGGTAGTCGGGGTCGACGCTCACCCCCGGCGTGCCGGCCAGCGCCGCGCGCACCCGCGCCAGGGCGAGCCGCTGCGACTCCGGTACGAGTTCGACGACCCGGTCCCCGCATGCCTGGTAGACCGCCGAGCCGTACTCGGCGACACCGCCGGCGAGGCCGTAGGTCCGGCAGCGCTCCGCGACCTCGGCGAGGCTGCGCCCGGTGGCGAGCACGGCCCGGTGGCCGTGCGCGGCCAGCGCCCGCAGCGCCAGGCCAGCGCGGGGGGTGAGCAGCGGGAACCCGAGGGCGTCGGACTCCAGCACCCCGTCAACGTCCAGCGCGCAGAGCGGGCCGCACGCCGGCGCCGGCCGATCGGCGAGCAGCCGCTCGGCGATGTAACGCCCGGCGGCGCGGGCGGCCTCCCGGTAGGAGGGGGTGCCGGCCCGCTCCCGGTCCCACAGGTGGACGAGCTGGTAGAGCAGGAAGCGCTCGGCGTCAGCGCCGGCACCGGCCGCCGCCCGCACAGCGGCGAGGGCAGCGTCGTCCGGGCCTCCCGGGTCGATCCCGGCCAGGTCGTAGAGAGGGTCGTAACAGGCCAACTCGGTGTTCGCGAACGCCCGCACGTCCGCCTCCACCTTGCGCAGCCCGTCCTGTCCGCGGAACCAGTGGCGCACGCCGGTCGCGCCGTCGACCACCGACGGCACCGCAACCCTGGACAGCCGGTACGTCGCGGGGCCGACGAGGACCGGCTGCAGCACCCAGCCCAGCCGCCCGCAGCCCCGAGCCAGGATCTCCGCCGCGACCTCCCAGACCGGTTGCCGCCCCACCAGCGCTGCGCTGGCGTCGCGGACCGCCGGCAAGGTCGCCGCCCGGTCGGCGACATAGCGCGCCAGCCCCGCCACGTCGCCGGCGCACACCCCGGCCAGCCGGTCGGAGTCGGGCAGCCAGTCCCGGAACACCAGACCGTCGACGAAGCCGTAGGTCCGCGGCAGGTGTCCGGGCAGCGCGCGGGCGACGGCCAGCGCGTGCCGGCCCAGGTAGCCCAACCCTGCGCCGAGCGCCACCACGGTGCGCTGCCCACCGTCGGCGGTCCGGACCGCGAACAGGGCCCGCAGGTGTCCGCGCCGGGAGGGGGGACGCCCGCCGGGCAGCGGCTCGACCGCGCAGACCGGCGTCCGCAGCAGGGTCTCCAGCACCTGGCGGACGGTGTCCGGGGCGAGTCGGTCGTGGATCGCCCATAGCGTCCCGGGCAGCACCGAGGCGTCGTAGCCGCGCAGCGCCGCCGGGACCTCCTCGTCGAACAGCGGCAGCAGCAGGCTCAGCGCCCCGGCCGGCACGCCGGCGCGCTCCAGCCGGTCCGCCACCGCTCGCACGGACGAGCCGGTCGCCGGTGCATCGTCCACCAGCAGCACCCGACCCCCGAGGCGCACGACGTGCCGCAACCGGTGCCGCAGCGCCGGGCGCAGCGGATGGCCCGGCCGCGCGGTCGCGGTGGCGACCGCGCCGTAGCCGTCGGCGGTCAGGGCGGCGGCGACCAGCGGTGCGAGGTAGCTGCCCGACGTGCGCAGGCCGAGGACGAGCAACGGGCGGCTCCGGTCGGGGTGGTGGCAAGCGAACGACGCGGCCAGGCGCACCAGGTCCGCAGGCTGCTGGTCGAAGCTGCGGAAACACGACGGCAGCCGCAGTGTCGTGCGCCGCAGCAGCGGTGGCAGCGACCGGACGGCGGCCGCGAGCGCGTGGGCGGCGGGGAGCCCGTGGGCGGCGGCGAGCGGGCCCGAGCCCGGCCCGGACGCTCCGTTCGGGCCCACGCCGGCGAGCTCCGCCAGGTCGCAGGAGCCGATCGCGCCGAGGACCACCGTGGCCAGCTCGTCGCGCAACCGGACGGCCTGCGCACACCAGTCCCGAGCGCGCCGGGACCCCGGGTGCAGTGGCCGCAGTCGCTCACAGCCGGTGACCAGCAGCTCCAACGCGGCCGGGACCGCGCCGGGCGCCCCGCGACTGCGGAGGAACCGGGCGCCGCGCCGCAGCTCGGCGACGTCGCGTTCGAGGTGGTCCTCGACGACCTGCACCGCGCCAGCGGCGAGCAGGAAGGCGTCGAGCGCGTCGCCGGCGTCCAGCGCGGATACCAGCCGGGCGGCGAGTTCGACGAGGTCGGCGCGCAGGTCGGCCGGAGCCAGCAGGCGATCGGCGGACGGGCGGCAGGGCGCGAGCACGGGTCCCGTCTCCGCTGTCCGCACCCCACGCGCGGACAGCTCGACGGCGTCCCAGGCCACAGTCACGGCATCCCCTATCGCGCCGACCCCCGGCGTAACCTGAACGTCCAGGCGCGTTCACCCGGACGGCCTCTTTGGATCGGATGCATCTCGCGCAGCGTTACAAGCGCCTGGCTCGTCCCCTCCGGTCCTGTCCGGTCCTGTCCGGTCCTCTCCGGCGCGCGAGGCGGTGCCGCGGAGGTGGCCGGCCCGTCCGCGCCGGCCACCTCCCCGAGGGCGGGCGAGGCGCCGCGACGTAGGCTGGCGGGCAGGGCTCGCCCACTGTCTCGTCCCGGGCAGGCCGGCGGTGCGTCCCTCGTCAGTGGTGTTCCTCGCCGGTGCTCCTCGCCGAAGCCCGGAGCGCCAGTCAGCAGCGATGGGAAGGAACGCTGTGCCCCTCTCCGGCCCGCTGTCCGGTCTCGCCTCCGCCGCCCTCGCCGATACCGGCCTGCGTGACGTCGTCTCCGCGGTCGGCGCCGCCCGGCTCGACGTGCAGGGCCCGCCGGCGCTGCGCCCGCTGCTGGCCGCCGCGCTCGCGGGCCAGGCCGGCGCCCCGGTGCTGGCGGTGACCGCCACCGACCGGGAGGCCGAGGCGCTGGTCGGCGCCGCCGCGGAATTCCTCGGCACCGGCGCCGTCGCGGTCCTGCCGTCCTGGGAGACGCTGCCCCACGAGCGGCTCTCGCCGCGGGCTGACACCGTGGGCCGGCGCCTTGCGGTGCTGCGCCGGCTGGCGCACCCCGAGGAGGACAGCGCAGGGGGGCTGTCGGTCGTCGTCACGGCGGCGCGCAGCCTGTTGCAGCCCCTGGCCCCCGGGCTGGGCGAGCTGGAGCCGGTGCGGCTGCGGGTGGGCGAGGAGCACGACTTCGAGGCGCTGGTCACCCGGCTGGTGGAGCTTGCCTACACCCGCGTGGAGATGGTCGAGCGGCGCGGCGAGCTGGCCGTCCGGGGTGGCCTGCTCGACCTGTTCCCGCCCGCCGCCGAGCACCCGGTACGGGTGGAGTTCTGGGGGGACGAGGTCACCGAGCTGCGCTGTTTCGCCGTTGCCGACCAGCGCTCGCTGCCCGAGCAGCCCGCCGAGATCCTCGCCCCACCGTGCCGGGAGCTGCTGCTCACGCCGGCCGTCCGGGAGCGGGCCGGTGAGCTGGCGCGCGGGCACGAGCGGGACGCCGCGCTGTCCGAGCTGCTCGGCAAGCTCGCGGCGGGGATCCCCGCCGAAGGCATGGAGTCCCTGATCCCCGTGCTGTGCGACGGCGAGCTCCAACTGCTGACCGACCTGCTGCCGAGCGGCGCCCACGTGCTGCTCTGCGAGCCGGAGCGGATCCGTACCCGCGCCCACGACCTCGTCCGCATCGGCCGGGAGTTCCTGGAGGCCTCCTGGCTGGCGACCGCCATGGGCGGCGCGGCGCCGTTCGACCTCGGCACGTCGGCCTACCGCGACCTGGACACCGTCGCCGAGCACGCGCAGCGCACCGACCGTCCCTGGTGGACGGTCAGCTCGCTGCGCCGCGACGACGAGGCCGTGCTGGCCCCCGGCATCCGCGCCGTCGACTCCTACCGCGGCGACATCCCCCGCGCGTCGGCCGACCTGCGGGCGCACGCCGCCGCCGGCGGCGCAGCGGTGCTCGTGGTGGCCGGTGCCGGTACCGCCCGCCGTGCCGTCGAGCTGCTCGGCGAGGCCGACGTGCCGGCCCGGCTCGCCGCCGACGGCCTGCCCGACGCCCCCCAGCCGGGCCTGGTCACCGTCACCCGCGGCCGCCTCGAGGACGGGTTCGTCGCCCCGGATCTGGCACTGGTCGTGCTCACCGAGACCGACGTCACCGGCGCCCGTGGCGCCACCGGCGAGATCCGCAGGATGCCGGCCCGGCGCCGCAACGCCGTCGACCCGGTCACCCTGCGCCCCGGCGACTTCGTGGTACACGAGCAGCACGGCATCGGCCGTTTCGTCGAAATGGTCCAGCGCACCGTCGCGGGCGCCACCCGGGAGTACCTCGTCGTCGAGTACGCGCCGAGTCGGCCGGGAAGGCACGGTCAGCCGGACCGGTTGTTCGTCCCGACCGAGGCGCTGGACCAGCTCACCCGCTACGTCGGCGGCGAGCTGCCGACGCTCAACAAGCTCGGTGGCGCGGACTGGGCGCGCACCAAGGGCCGCGCCCGGCGGGCCGTGCGGGAGATCGCAGCGTCGCTCGTGCGGCTCTACGCCGCCCGGCAGGCCGCGCCCGGACACGCCTTCGCCCCCGACACCCCGTGGCAGCGTGAGCTGGAGGACGCCTTCCCCTACACCGAGACCGCGGACCAGGCCGCCGCGATCGACGAGGTGAAGCGGGACATGGAGCGGCCGGTCCCGATGGACCGGGTGATCTGCGGCGACGTCGGCTACGGCAAGACCGAGATCGCGGTGCGGGCGGCGTTCAAGGGGGTGCAGGACGGCAAGCAGGTCGCCGTGCTGGTGCCCACCACGCTGCTCGCCCAGCAGCACCTGCAGACCTTCTCCGAGCGGATGCGCAGCTTCCCGGTGACGGTGCGCGGCCTGTCGCGTTTCACCAGCAACGCGCAAGCCGCCGAGATCCTGCAAGGGCTGGCCGACGGGTCGGTGGACATCGTCATCGGCACCCACCGGCTGCTGCAGACCGGCGTGCGTTGGCGCGACCTGGGCCTGGTCGTCGTCGACGAGGAGCAGCGCTTCGGCGTCGAGCACAAGGAGCACATCACCGTGCTGCGAACCCACGTCGACGTGCTGACGATGTCGGCGACCCCGATCCCGCGGACCCTGGAGATGAGCCTGGCCGGCATCCGGGAGATGTCGACGATCCTCACCCCGCCCGAGGAGCGCCACCCCGTCCTCACCTACGTCGGCGGCTACGACGAGCGGCAGGTGGCCGCGGCGATCCGCCGCGAGCTGCTGCGCGACGGGCAGGTCTTCTACGTGCACAACCGGGTGTCCTCGATCGAGAAGGCGGCCCGCCGGGTGCGCGAGCTGGTGCCGGAGGCCAGCGTCGTCACCGCGCACGGCCAGATGGCCGAGGAGCGGCTGGAGCGCACCGTCGAGGGCTTCTGGCAGGGCGAGTACGACGTCCTGGTCTGTACGACGATCATCGAGAGTGGGCTGGACATCTCCAACGCCAACACGCTGATCGTCGAGCGTTCCGACCTGCTGGGGCTCTCCCAGGCCCACCAGTTGCGCGGGCGGGTCGGGCGAGGCCGGGAGCGGGGTTACGCCTACTTCTTCCACCCGACCGAGATGACGCTCACCGAGACCGCGCACGACCGGCTGGCCACGATCGCCCAGCATTCCGAACTGGGCGCGGGCACCGCGGTGGCGATGAAGGATCTGGAGATCCGGGGCGCAGGCAACATCCTGGGGGCCGAGCAGTCCGGGCACATCGCAGGGGTCGGCTTCGACCTGTACGTGCGGCTGGTCGGCGAGGCCGTTGCGGCGTTCCGCGAGCGCGCCGGGGCGGCGGGCGCCGGGGCGGAGCCGCTGCCCGAGGTGCGGGTCGACCTGCCGGTCGACGCGCACGTCCCGCACGACTACGTCGACACCGAGCGACTGCGGCTGGAGGTCTACCGCAAGATCGCCGAGGCGGGCTCGGCGGCGGACCTGGACGCCGTGCGCGAGGAACTCGCCGATCGCTACGGGGAGCCGCCGACCCCGGTGCGCAACCTGCTCGCCGTCGCCGCGTTCCGCCAGACCTGCCGGGCGCACGGCGTCGTCGAGGCCGCCGCCACCGGCACGGTGATCCGGTTCGCGCCGCTGGAGCTGGCCGACTCGGCGCTGTTGCGGCTGCGCCGGCTCTACCCCGGCTCGACGTACAAGCCGACGACCCGGACCGTCAGCGTGCCACGCCCGGATGGAGCCGCGCACCGCGCCGGCAGCGCTCCGGGTGGATCCTCGCTCCGGGCGGGGCCCGGCCCGGAGGGAGCCGCGCACCGTTCCGGCACCGACTCGGAGGGATCCGCGCACCGTTCCGGCACCGGCCCGGTGCGCGACACCGCCCTGCTGGACTGGTGCGCCGGGCTGCTCGCCGACCTGCTCGGCGCCTCGCAGCGGGTTCCGGCGGGTGCCGGCGCCGCACCGTGAGAAGGTGACCTCGTGCGTTCCGTGACGTTGGCGGCTCTGGTCCTGGCCCTGGTCGGCCTGCTCCTCGCCGGCTGCGGGCAGGGTCCGAGCCAGGTCGGGGCCGCCGCGATCGTCGACTCGGCCACCGTGACGCTGGACGACGTGCACGCCCGGGTCCAGACGGCGCTGCGGAACCCGCAGGCGGCGTCGCAGGTCAAGCAGGCCGGCCAGCTCGACGCCCTGACCCGCAACATCGTCACCGACGGTGTGCAGCACCTGCTGCTGGCCGAGGCCGCCCGCCGGGAGCACCTCGTCGTCACCGACCGGCAGGTCGCCCAGGTGATCGGCGCGTTGGGTGGTCCGGCCGCCGCCTCGGCGAACACGATCTACGACGCGAGCACGGTCTCGGGGGAGGTCCGCGACCAACTGCTCGCGATCGCGCTGGCCGAGAAGTACTTCGACCACCTCGTCGTGCAGGCGGACGTGGCCGCCGTCTCGACCCAGGCACAGGCCGACAACCTGGCCCGAGCCGTCGCGGCCGACCCGCGGCGGGCCGTGGCGATCCTGACCGGCAGCTCGGCGGTGATCGGCGTCAAGCCCGACCTGCGGGTGCGCGCCGACGACGACCCGGGTACGGCGACGACACCGTTGTTCGGGGTACCGGCCGGCGACGTCGTGGTGTTCGAGACGGACACCGGCCAAGGCGGGGACGCCGCCCAGGGCGGCTGGTTCGTCGGCTACGTCACCTCCCGGGTCACCGACGCCCCCGCGCCGGCTCCCGGCGACACCAGCGCCCAGCTCGCGCGCGAGGTCGACCAGCAGACCCTGGCGGCTGTCGGGCAGCGGTTGTTGCAGCCGCTGGCGATGTCGCTCGGGGTGCGGGTCAACCCCCGCTACGGCGAGTGGGACCCGGTCCAGCTCCGGGTGGTGGCCTCCGGGACGGTGAGCGGGGAGGTCATCCCGGTGCACGCCGCCCGCGGCTGAGTGGTTGCGCATGGGCGGTGACCGGCCGGCTGTGACCGTGGTCGTGCTGTCCCGGCGGCTGGGAGCGGTGCTGCCGGCCGCCGCGGTGCCCGCGCTGCGGGCCGCCGCGCGGGTGCTCGCCGACCACACGGTCCCGCCGGAGCTGGCGGCCAGCCTGGGTGCCACCTCCATCGCCGTCCCGACCGCCGGTCCCCCCGACGTCCTGGTCACCACCGACGTCCTGGTCCCCACCGACGTCCTGGTCACCACCGACGTCCTGGTCACCACGGACGTCGGCGCCCCGCTCCCGGCCGCGCTGCTCGCCGCGGGCGCCGCGCTGGTCACGACGCCGGAGCCGGACGGCGCGGTCCTGCTCGACGCGGTGGCCGTGATGGACCGGTTGCGCTCGCCCGGCGGCTGTCCCTGGGACGCCGAGCAGACCCATGCCTCGTTGCTGCCCTATCTCCTGGAGGAGACCTACGAGCTCTACCAGGCGCTGGAGGACGACGACCGGACGGCGGTGCGCGAGGAGCTCGGCGACGTGCTGCTCCAGGTGCTGTTCCACGCCAGGGTGGCGGCCGAGCGGGACTTCGACGTCGACGCGGTGGCGGCCGACCTCGTCGCGAAGCTCGTCGGGCGCCACCCACACGTCTTCGCCGGCAGCGAGCAGGTCACGACGGCTGATGACCAGGAGCTGCGTTGGGAGGAGCTCAAACGGGCCGAGAAGCGGCGCGAGTCCGCCGTGGACGGGGTGCCGCTGGGTCAGCCGGCGGTGGCGCTGGCGGCCAAGCTGGGGTCGCGGGCGCGGCGGGCTGGGGTGCCGCCGGACCTGCTGTCCGCCGGGTCCGCGCCGGTAGACCTGCAGCCCGCCGGGTCCGCGCCGGGAGACGCCCTGTTCGCGCTGGCCATCCAGGCCAAGCTCGCCGGTGTCGACCCGGAGGCCGCGCTGCGCACCGCGGCCCGTGGGTTCGCGGCCAAGCTGCGCGCCGCCGAGCGGTCGGCGCGGGACGCCGGGGCCGACCCGCACGTGCTGGATGCGGCCGGCTGGCGCCGGTACTGGCCGCGGTGAAGTGCCCGGCGGCGTCGGCCGCAGTGTGAGGTGCCCGGCGCGCATCGACCGATACGGACGGTGACGTCAGGGCTGGCGTTGCGGACCGCGTGCCACCCGCTGCGGTGATGGTGGCGCCACAGGGCTACTCAGACGGCAGACCCTGTCGTAGCCTGCCCGTGATGCGGACTTCTCTCGTCCGACCCCCTTTGGGGGAACCGGCCGCCCCGCCGCGCGCGCCGCGACCGCGGGGAGTGCTCGCATTGGCCGGTCGGGTGGCGCTCGTCGCCGTCCTCATGGCCGTCGTGGGTGGGGGCGTGTGGCTGACAGCCAGGTGGAGCGGCACCCGCCGCGAGGCTGCGGTGGACCCGGCGGACATCCCAGCGCTCCAGGTCGCACCCGCGCCCGTGGTGCTCGGGACCGTCCCGCAGCCGAGCGCGGCCACGCCGCCTGCGAGCACGCCGCCTGCGAGCACGTCGCCTGCGAGCACGTCGCCTGTGGCCGGTTCCCAGGCGCCTGCGACGGGTTCAGCCAGCGCGTCGGCGACGCTCACCGGGCCGCAAGCGCTGCAGTCCTGGGCGAACACGATGGCGCCGCGGGTCGACATCCCCGCCCGCGCGCTCTACGCCTACGCGCTGGCCGACCTCGCGCTGCGCCACATCGAGCCCGGCTGCCACTTGTCGTGGGTGACCCTGGCCGGGATCGGGCGGGTCGAGTCCGACAACGGCCAGTGGGGTGGCGCTGAGATCCTGCCCAACGGCGAGGAGTCCAAGCCGATCATCGGCGTGCCACTGGACGGCACCGGCGGCAACGAATTGATCCCCGTCGGCGACCACGGCGCACTCAGCGGCGACCAGGTGTACGACCACGCGGTCGGGCCGATGCAGTTCATCACGTCCACCTGGGCGGCCTGGCGCTCCGACGCCAACGGCGACGGGATCGCCGATCCGGAGAACATCGACGACGCCGCGTTCACCGCCGCCCGCTACCTCTGCGCCGACGGCCGGGACATGGGGACCGGCGCCGGCTGGTCGGACGCCGTGCTCTCCTACAACCACTCCGTCCTCTACGGCCAGCGCGTCTACGCCGCGGCTTTGTCCTACGCCCGCGCCAGCAAGTCGGTCTGACCCGGTCCTCGGGCCAGGGCGTTTGGCGATGGCTGCCGCGATCGGTAGGTCGGTGGCGTCCTGGCGTCGGAAACGCGAGCGCAACGTCGTCAACGAAGATAGGCGGCGAAGAGTCGACGCAGTTCCGCTATGGTGGCGTCCGGGTGAACGTGATGGATGACGGTCATGCCCAGTGCCTGCGCGGGCTCCAGATAGGCGGCGATGTCGTCGACGAAGACGCATTCGGATGCCGGCGCGTTCAGTTCGTCCACCGCGAGGTCGAATATTGCCGGCTCCGGCTTCCGCAAGTGGACCCGGTCGGACCTGATTACGGCGTCAACGCGGTCTTCGAGCTTCCAGGGCGCGTAGGGGTCGAAGTAGTCGCTGCCCCAGGAGTTGGACAGGACAGCTACCTTGACGCCGCGTGCCCGCAGCTCGGCGATGACGTCGAGCATCTGGTCGCCCGGGCGGAGATCGGCCGCCATGCGTTCGAGAAGCCCGGCCGACGGCACGCCGAGGTGGGCGGCGATCTCCTGCTCGAACTGGGCCTGGTCGATATCACCACGCTCCAAGCCGCGAAGCAGGCCGGATCCTGCTGGATCCTTGGTGACGAGGTCCACCAAGGTGTCATTAGGGAGGCCCTCGCGCCGGGCGAAACTGCGCAGCGCCTCCCAGAAGTCGCTCGTGAGGACGCCTCCGAAGTCGAGGATGAGCGCGGTCGCCGCAGTCACGAGGCGAACCCGTTCGGCTCGGCGGTGGCGGCGAGAACATGGCGCCACAGCTCCCGTCCAACGGCTGCGTGGGTGTCGTGAGCGCGGCGCGCAAGGGCGTGCAGACGCTGGAAGTTGCCGGCGTGCTGTACCTGCATGACCAGATCGAGCGCGGCGGTCGCATCGTGGCACGCGCCGTCGATTTCGCTCGCGCCGAGCCGGGCTTCCGCACGATCGATCAGAGCGGTACAGCGATGCCGCTGCATGGCGGGGCCGAGGTGTTCGATGGCTCCGTCCAGAGCCGGCTCCGCATCACGGTAGCGGCCGAGGCGAACCATGTCGCCACCTTCGTACGCCGACAGCTTGGCCGCGTCGAACCCACCGATGCCAAGCCAGGGGGCGTCGTCATCGGGCACGGCATCGAGTGCGCGGCGCGCCTGCTCAAGGAACCGGAGGCAGCCGTCCAGGTCCCCGAGCGAAGCGCAGCGCTCGGAGGCTACGGCGGCAACCCAACCCCGCGTTTCAGCACAGGCCCCCCCGGCGGCGACGTCCCAGGCCATTCGAGCGAGTTCCAGGCCGGCCCAGTGGTCATCGGCAGTGTATGCAATGCCGAACGACCTACTGCAGAGGACAACCGCCTGCAGTTCGGCGCTCTCAACCTCTTTCGCGGCCGCCCATGCGAGATCCAGGTACGGCCAGGCCTCCGTCGGTTGATTCATGTCCAACAACAGAAGGACACCGGTGAGGGCGGCGGTCTCCCCGACAACCGTGAGAAGCTTCTTCTGTGTCGACTCGGGCTGCAGCTCGGGTCGCAGCGAGGAGACGAGATCAAGGTGCGCGCGCGCCGCGGCCAGCAGACTCATGGCGGGGAGATTGCGGTACGAGCGCCGATAGCAGCCCGCAACCGCGGACAGCTCCGTCGCGACGTCGACTCCGATCGTTTCTGTCCTGCTCTGGACCGCGCTCTGGCTGGAAAGCGACATGCCGACCCCTAACGTCGCCGCGGCAGGGAAACCCTGCGTCAGCAGGGCTCGCCGGTTGAGCGGACTCATCGGGTCCCTATCTGTGGCATCAACAGGAAGCGTTCCATGCCCGGCGACACCGGCTGGCATGATCACTTTTCCGGCCAGGGCGGCCTGGTGGGCCTGCTTGGCGGCGGCCAGTTCGTCGTAGCCGTCAAGCAGGACACCATTGGCGACGAGCACGGTGTCGACCCGCTGCCAGAACTGGCGGGGGCTGGGCTGGTGGCCGTTCTCGATGTTGGACAGTGAGGCTCGCTGGTAATGGAGCCGGTGAGCCAGTTCGGCCTGGGTGAGACGGGCAGCACGGCGGAAGGTGGCGAGGCGGCGCCCGAGGGCTCGTCGCCGCTCGGTGATCTCGGCTGGCTCGCGTGCCATGGCCCTGCTCCTGGTTCCCCCGTACGGGCGCGAAGAGATGCAGCCTAACGGAGTGAACGATCAAGAAGAGGCTCCCCACATGGTGGTGTCCGCCGGGGCGGCATCGGCGGTGGGGGTGGCCCGCTCGATGGCGGCCCAGCCGATGTCGGCTTCCTGTTCGGCGCGTTCGGCCGTGCCGCCGCCGCGGAGTCCGAACAGCCGCTTGGCGAGCAGCAGGTAGACCACGATGGCCACGTTGATGACCAGCGTGAGGACCTTCAACGCCGAGACGGACTTGGTCAGCTCCCACACCTCGTACGGGACGAAGACGACCGTCGCGAGGAAGGTGAGGTACTCCGCCCAACGCCGGGCCAGCCACAGCCCGACGGCCTCGGTGCCTTCCAGGACGGCGTAGGCGGCGGCACCGGCGGCGACCAGGTACAGATTGGTGGTGCGGATGGTGAACAAACGCTGGAGTTCGGGCAGGATGCCGTGGTCGGTGTTGTGCACCGGGCCGCCGAGACCGCCTTGGAGGTCTTTGAGGATTCGGGTGAAGGCCGTGTTGAGCTCCGCTTTGTGGATGGCGAACAGGAACACCGCCACCGCAATGATCGACAAGACGACGAAGTGCAGCACCCGGTCCAGCGCGATCAACCGCAGCACGTAGCGGTCCCGCAGTGGGCGGCCCCGCAGCGGTAGCGCCACCTCCTCGCGACGGGGCGGATGCTCCACCCTGGGCGCAGTCGGTGGCCCCAGCGCCACCCACGAGTCGCAGCGCAGGCATCGGTACCAGCGCAGCCCGCCCGCCTCCCGGGCGAACAGCGCGTCCTCGTCCCGCAGGCAGGCGGCGTCGGTGCCCAGCAGCTCATGGCCGTGCAGCCCGCAACCGATCAACTCGTACCGCAGCCGGGGACGGAACCGTTGCGGCCGCTCCGTGCCGGGCGGCGCCACGAGGCCGGCCCGGCCACGCCCGGTCGTGTCCGTCGTCACCGGCGGGTGGTACCCGTTTAGCGCCCTACCCAAGCGTGACCAGTCGGGATCGACGAGCCATTGCACGAGGCCGGTGTCGCGGTCAATGCAGTGTCCAACCCACGCCGCCCCACGGTCGCCTGGGGGTCACTCGTTCGGGGCCTCGTCCCCGGAGCGGCGCGCCATCCGCGCTCGCACCTCACCAAGCGCCTCCTGGTATTCCGGGCGCGGGTCCATCGCCGTGGCCATCCGCAACTGCGCCTGGGCCTCCGCCAGCCGGCTCTGCCGCTGCAGCGTGCGCCCGAGGGCGAAGCGCGCGTAGTGGTCGGCCGGGTCGATGTCCAGCACCCGGCGGAACGCCTCCTCCGCCCGTCGTAGCTGGGCCGAACCGAGGTAGGCCCGCCCGGCGAGCAACTGCACCGACGCCTCGTCGGGTGCCCGCTCCAGCACCGGGGACAACGCCACCAGCGCGTCCAGCGGGCGGGCCTGCGCCAGCAGCAGCTCCGCCCTGCGGAAGGACTCGAAGGTGCCCTCGGTGGTCATGGTCCTGCCAACGTTAAGGGTTGCGCCGGTCTTCCGCGAACGTGCGCCCGGGGCCGCGCCTGCGCGGCCCCGGGAAGGAGGGCGGTTAGGCTCGCCGCCTGACCCCGAATTTCGCGATGAAGGAGAGACCACCAGTGGCGGTCATCGAACAGGTCGGCGCCCGGGAGATCCTGGACTCACGCGGCAACCCGACCGTCGAGGTGGAGGTCGCCCTCGACGACGGCACGTTGGCCCGCGCGGCGGTCCCCTCCGGGGCGTCCACCGGCGAGCACGAGGCCGTGGAGCTGCGCGACGGGGACGCCAAGCGCTACGGCGGCAAGGGCGTGGAGCGGGCGGTCGCGGCGGTGCTCGACGAGATCGGGCCCGGGCTGGTCGGTGTGGAGGCCGTCGAGCAACGGGTCGTGGACCAGAAGCTGGTCGACCTGGACGGCACGCCGGACAAGTCCCGGCTGGGCGCCAACGCGCTGCTCGGGGTGTCGCTCGCGGTGGCCAAGGCGGCTGCGGAGTCCTGCGGGCTGGAGCTGTTCCGCTACCTCGGCGGCCCCAACGCCCACGTTCTCCCGGTGCCGATGATGAACATCCTCAACGGCGGCGCGCACGCCGACACGGGCGTCGACATCCAGGAGTTCATGATCGTTCCGATCGGGGCGGAGTCGTTCCGGGAGGGGTTGCGCTGGGGGGCGGAAACCTACCACGCGCTCAAGTCGGTGCTGCGGACGCGCGGGCTGGCCACCGGACTGGGTGACGAGGGCGGCTTCGCCCCGGACCTGCCGAGCAACCGCGACGCGCTGGACCTCATCGCCGCCGGCGTCGAGCAGGCCGGGTTCCGGCTCGGCTCCGACATCGTCCTGGCGCTGGACGTGGCCGCGAGCGGGTTCCACGACTCCGACGGCTACGCCTTCGAGGGCCAGACCCGTGACGCCGACTCGCTCACCGCCTACTACCACGAGCTGCTCGACGCCTACCCGCTGGTGTCGCTCGAGGATCCGCTGGCCGAGGACGACTGGGAGGGCTGGGTCACGCTCACCCGCCGGCTCGGGGAACGGGTCCAGATCGTCGGTGACGACCTGTTCGTCACCAATCCCGAGCGGTTGGAGGAGGGCATCGCCCGCCGGGCGGCCAACGCGCTGCTGGTCAAGGTCAATCAGATCGGCACGCTGTCGGAGACCCTGGATGCCGTGACGCTGGCGCACTCCTGTGGCTACCGCTGTGTGGTGAGCCACCGCTCCGGGGAGACCGAGGACACCACGATCGCCGACCTCGCGGTCGCCACCGGGTGCGGGCAGATCAAGACCGGCGCTCCGGCCCGCTCGGAGCGGGTCGCGAAGTACAACCAGTTGCTGCGCATCGAGGAGGCGTTGGGCGACGCCGCCCGCTATGCCGGCGACCTCGCCTTCCCCCGGTACGGCGCGGAGGTGTGAGGCGGGTCGTGCGGACGCCGGACGACGACAGGTCGGCGGGCCAGGCGGCCCGTCAGGCGGCGGCACAGCGGACGGCGGCCCGAGGGTCGGAGTCCCGGTGGCGGCCACGGCCCGCGGCCCGCGGTAAGCAACGGCAGCGGCCGCCGCGACCGGCGTGGGGGGCGCGCCGCACGGCTCCGGCGGTAGCCGTGCGGGCCCGGCGGGTGGCGGTCGCCACCGGCGGCGCGCTCGGGCTCTCTTCGACGCGCCGGGCCGCGCTGCTGGCGGTCGTCCTGTGCATGGTCGCCTTGAGCGTGGCGGTGCCGTTGCGCAACTACGTCGCCCAGCGCCACGAGCTGGTGACCGTGCGGGCCGAGCAGGACCGGCTGCGGTCCGAGGTGGACCAGTTGCAGGCCCGCGAGCGGGCGCTGACGAATCCTTCCGAGGTGCAGGCGTTGGCCCGCGAGCGGCTGCGGTTCGTGATGCCCGGTGAGACGCCGTACATGGTCCAGTTCCCGGGGGCACCGGCCGGGGACGCCGTGGCCGCGCCTGGGGTACCCGCGTCGGGTGAGGCGTGGTATGTCCGGTTGGCGCGCAGCGTGGTGGGGAGGGCGGGTTGAGGAGGCCACCCGTGGGGAGGGCCGGGTGAAGAGGCCACCCGTGGGGAGGGCCGGGTGAAGAGGCCACCAGGACCGGCGGGGGGATGCAACGTCAGCGATGCCGACGGGACCGCGGTCGCCGCGCAGCTCGGCCGCCCGCCGCGGGCGATGCGGTCGGTGGCCCGCCGTTGCCCTTGCGGCCTGCCGGTCGTCGTGCAGACCAACCCGCGGCTTGAGGACGGCACCCCGTTCCCCACGCTGTACTACCTGACGTGCGTGCGGCTGCGCTCCCGGGTCGGGGCGCTGGAGGCGAGCGGGGTGATGCGGTCGATGACCGAGCGGTTGGCCCGCGACCCCGAACTGGCGGCGGCCTATCAGCGGGCGCACGAGTCCTACCTCGCCGAGCGCGACGCGATCGAGCCCCTGGGCACTGACGTCAGCGCCGGCGGGATGCCCCGGCGGGTGAAATGCCTGCACGCCCTGGTCGGGCACGCGCTGGCCCGCGGCCCCGGCGTGAACCCGTTCGGCGACGAGATCCTGGCCGAGCTGGCCGGCTGGTGGGCCGACGGCCCCTGCACCGCGGCGGCAACGGTCAACCGACACGGGGAGTGACCCGTTCGAGCACGGCTCGGGTGTGCGCGGCGGCTGGCAGCGTGCCCGGGGTGCGCCACGGCCCGTCGGGCAGGAACCGGGAGGACACGAATGCGTCGGCGACCTCCGGCGGCGCGAACCGCACCAGCAGCGAGCCCTGCAGGCACAGCGCGGACAGCTCGGCGAGCCGGCGGGCGGTGCGTTCCTCGCGCGCCCGCAGCTCCTCCCGCAGCGCCGCCGCGGCCCGGTCGAACCACGGGTCGGCGCCGCTGGCGGCGTCCACCTCGGCCAGCAGCGCATCGACGCTGGACGGCACGCGCTCAATCGCCCGCAGCGCGTCCAACGCGGTGACGTTGCCCGAGCCCTCCCAGATCGAGTTGAGCGGCGCCTCGCGATACAGCCGGGGCATCCCGGAGTCCTCGACGTAGCCGTTGCCGCCAAGGCACTCCAGCGCTTCCACCACCACTGCCGGGGCGCGCTTGCACACCAGGTATTTCGACACCGGCAGCGCCAGCCGCAGCAGGTCTGCTTCCGCCGCGTCCCCGCGGGTGCACCGGTCGACCGCGCCCGCCAGTCGCAGCGCCAGCGCCGTCGCCGCCTCGGACTCCAGCGCGAGGTCGGCCACGACCGCTGCCATGAGCGGCGCATCGGCCAGCCGGGTGCCGAACGCCGAACGGTGCGCCACATGGTGCGCGGCCTCGGACAGCGCCGCCCGGATGGTCGCGGCCGACCCGAGCACGCAGTCCAGACGGGTCATGGAGACCATGTCGATGATCGTGCGGACGCCGCGGCCCTCGTCGCCGACCCGCCAGCCGAGCGCCCCCTCGTACTCGATCTCCGCTGAGGCGTTGGACCGGTTTCCCAGCTTGTCCTTGAGGCGCTGCAACCGGATGGCGTTGCGACTGCCGTCCGGCAGCACCCGCGGCAGCAGGAAGCAGGTCAGTCCCCCTGGTGTCTGCGCCAGGGTGAGGAACAGGTCGTTCATCGGAGCCGAGGTGAACCACTTGTGCCCGACCAGGCGGTAGCCGCCGTCCGAGCACGCGGTGGCCCGCGTGGTGCCGGCCCGGACGTCGGAGCCGCCCTGCTTCTCAGTCATCGACATGCCGGCGAGCAGGCCGGATTTGCCGGACGGTTCGCGCAGCGCCGGGTCGTAGGTGTAGGAGCACAGCCCGGGCTCGTAGCGCTGCGCCAGTTCCGGCGCGTGCCGGAGGGCCGGCACCGACGCGTAGGTCATCGAGATCGGACAGGCGTGGCCGGCCTCGACCTGGTTCCACAGGTAGAACCCGGCAGCGCGGGCGACATGGGCACCCGGCGCGGCGCCCGGCACCCACGGCGCGGCGTGCAGTCCGCCCTGCACGGCGTGGCCGAGCAGCCAGTGCCAGGACGGGTGGAACTCCACCTCGTCGATCCGGTTCCCGTAGCGGTCATGGGTGCGCAGCCGAGGCAGGTGCTCGTTCGCCAGCCGCCCGTGCTCCCTCGCCTGGGTGGAGCCCGCCAGTGCGGCCAGCGCCCGCAGTGCGGGCAGCGCACCAGCCGCGCCCTCCCGCCGGACGGCGTCGACGAGCGCCGGATCGCAGGCCAGCGGGTCGAAGCCGACCAGCGGCGGCGGCTGGTTCTGCACCTGGTGGGTAACCCACCCGACAGCAGGGACATCCAGGTGGGAGGCGGTCACAGACCGAGGGTAACGGCGCCGGAATCCATCGGCGGGATCGGCGGCACGGACGAGCGAAACGTGGGCGCTCTCGCACTGTTCGTAAGCGGGAGGCGGGCGAGATCCCTAGATGGAGCAGCGATCGTTGCGGCAGTCGGATCCGGAGGGTCAGGATATGGACCACCAGGGGTCAGGGGGTGCGGGTGCGGGGTCGACAGGGTGCGAGGCGCCACCGCCGCGGGCTGCCGGCGACGCTCATCGGGGGGCTGGTGGTGGTGCCGTTGGCGTTCGCGTCGGCTATCGGTGACCCTCTGCCACAGCCCTCCCTGGTGATCGGCGAGCCGCAGGGGCAGCCGCCCGTCGTCACCGGCGTCGGCGGCCCGGTCGGGTCGGCGCAGGGTGCCGCGGGGCCAGCGGGTTCCGGTGCGGGCAGCCCGGCCGGTGGCTGGTTGCTCGTCAGCGGGTCACCTGAAACGGCGCCGCAGGCGCTCCCGGTCGCCTCGGCGGCAGCGAAGGCGCTGCCGGCAGGCGGGGCCACCCGATCCGAGAGGCTGGATGCCTCCCGACAGTCCGCGCCCGGCGCTCGGCCGCCGCACCCGACCTCCGCGCGCCAGCCCGTGGTTCCCGGTCCGTGGCCCAGGCCGAGTCCGACGCCCACGCCCAGCC
>JAVKSM010000059.1:15736-18442 GCA_039583705.1 Pseudonocardiaceae bacterium | reverse complement strand
GCGCCGCCCAGCGGCGCCGCCGGGCGGCCACTGCGGACGGCGATCACCTCGGCGACCACGGACACCGCCGTCTCCGCCGGGGTGCGGGCCCCGAGGTCCAGGCCGACCGGCCCGTGCAGCCGGGCCAGTTCGGCGGCGGACAGGCCGGCGCGGAGCAGCCGCTCGCGGCGAATCTCCTGGGTGTGGCGCGAGCCGAGCGCCCCGATGAAACCGCGAGCACCGCGCAGCCCGTCGACGAGCGCGGCGTCGAAGGCAGGGGCGTGGTCGAGCAGCACGAGCACGTCGGCGTCGGTGAAGGCGGCGACGGCCTCCCGGGTCTCGTCGAGCCCGGTGACCCGCCGAGCCGCCCAACCGAGCAGCCCGGCTTGGGCGAGCAGCGCCTCGCCGATGGCACCCGAACCGACGACGAGCACCGACGGCACCGGCACCCACAGGTCGAGGAGGACCTCGGTGTCAGCCACGCTCACCCGTGCGGTGAGCGTGGCCCCGCGGCGCAGCGCGGACCGGACGTGCTCGGCGGCGGCCTCGTCCACGACCGGCGAGCCCAGCGTCCCGTGCCGCGCCGCCAGCCGCGGCCCGGCCAACAGCAGGCTCGCCCTGCCGTCCACGGTGGACACCAGTGCCGCCGGGGTGGCATCCAGGAACGCCTGGCCGAGCGCATCGGCGAGCTCGGCCGCCAGCGGGTGCCCCAGCAGCGTCGCCCCGCCACTGCAGGCCAGCCCGGCTTCGAGCGCGGGATGCTCGGCAACGTGGGCGTTCACGGTGGCCGGTGCGCTGACGGCGGAGGCGAGCAACGGACGCGCCTTGAGGTCCATCGTGCCGTGCATGAGGTCGCCCGCCGCCGAGCCGTCAGCCGTGCCGGCGAGCAGTTGACCGGGCTCGACGGTGCCGAAGCCGTGCCGGTCGAGCACCCGCACCAGACCGACGCCGACGCGGCTGCCGGCCCACTCCCGCAGCGCGACGCCCAGCTCACGCCGCACCCCACCGCCGTCGCCCACGTCACCCGTCGTCATGGTGCCCAGGATAGCTACAACCACCCCCGGTCCCCGGCGGTCCGCACCGCCCTGGGCCCGGGTGCGGGGCCTGGCGTGGGAGGACGGTCAACAGCCGAGCAGGCGGGCGGCGAGGTAGGGCTCGACCTGGTCCATCGCCACCCGCTCCTGGGCCATCGTGTTGCGCTCACGCAGCGTCACCGCGTGGTCGGACAGCGAGTCGAAGTCGACGGTGACGCAGAACGGGGTGCCGATCTCGTCCTGCCGGCGGTAGCGTCGCCCGATCGCGCCGGCGTCATCGAAGTCGACGTTCCAGCATCGCCGCAGCGCCGTCGCCAGGTCGCGGGCCTGGGGCGAGAGGTCGGCATTGCGCGACAGCGGGAGCACCGCGGCCTTGACCGGCGCCAGTCGGTGGTCCAGCCGCAACACCACGCGCTTGTCGACCCCACCCTTCGCATTGGGCGCCATGTCCTCGGCGTAGGCCTCCAGCAGGAACACCATCAGCGAACGGGACAACCCGGCCGCCGGCTCGATGACATAGGGCCGGTAGCGGGACCCGGTGGCCTGGTCGTAGTAGGACAGGTCGACCCCGGAGTGGTTGGCATGGGTGGTGAGGTCGAAGTCGGTGCGGTTGGCGACTCCCTCCAGCTCGCCCCAGGTCTGCCCGCCGGAGAACTCGAAGCGGTACTCGATGTCCACCGTCCGCTTCGAGTAGTGGGAGAGCTTCTCCTTGGGGTGTTCGTAGTGCCGCAGGCTCTCCCGGGCGATGCCGAGGTCGACGTACCAGTCGGTGCGGGTGTCGATCCAGTACTGGTGCCACTCCTCGTCGGTGCCCGGCTCGACGAAGAACTCCATCTCCATCTGCTCGAACTCCCGGGTCCGGAAGATGAAGTTGCCCGGGGTGATCTCGTTGCGGAAGCTCTTCCCGATCTGCGCGATGCCGAACGGCGGCTTCTTGCGGGAGGCCATGAGCACGTTCTGGAAGTTGACGAAGATGCCCTGTGCGGTCTCCGGCCGCAGATAGTGCAGGCTCTCCTCCGACTCCACAGGGCCGAGATAGGTCTTGAGCAGGCCGTTGAACATCCGCGGCTCCGTGTACCGGCCGCGGGTGCCGCAGTTGGGGCACGGCACGTCGCGGAGCTCCCCGTCGATCACGTCGCGCCCGGTGCGCTCGGCGTACTCCTCGGCGAGCTGGTCGGCCCGGTAGCGGTGGTGGCAGGCGGTGCACTCCACCAAGGGGTCGACGAATGCATCGACGTGCCCGGACGCCACCCACACCTGCCGCGGCAGGATCACCGAGGAGTCCAGCCCGACGACGTCGTCGCGCCGGGTCACCATCGTGCGCCACCACTGCCGCTTGATGTTCTCCTTGAGCTCCACGCCCAGCGGTCCGTAGTCCCAGGCCGACCGGGTGCCGCCGTAGATCTCGCCGCTGGGGAAGACGAAACCCCGGCGCTTGCAGAGGCTGACCACTGTCTCGATGCGGTCTCCTGGCACGAGGCGGCACTCCTAGGCTGGGGCGAGCTGGAGACCCCAGCCTAACCAGGTACGGCGTCCCGGCCGGCGCTGACCTCGGCACGGCGGCCGTCACCAGCATGGCCGTCACCAGCATGGCCGTCACCAGCATGGCCGTCACCAGCATGGCCGTCACTAGCATGGCAGCGATGAGCACCCACACGGCCGCCGACGCTCACCCGCACACCGGGCACGCGGG
>JAVKSM010000059.1:0-15636 GCA_039583705.1 Pseudonocardiaceae bacterium | reverse complement strand
AGCATGGCCGTCACTAGCATGGCAGCGATGAGCACCCACACGGCCGCCGACGCTCACCCGCACACCGGGCACGCGGGTGACCGGCCGGCGGCGCCACCGGAACCGCCGCGCACCTCGGCGACGCTGGTGGCCGCCGGCGACCTGCTGCGGGCGCTGGCCGCGCCGGTGCGGATCGCCATCGTGCTCCAACTGCGCGGCTCCCAGCGCTGCGTGCACGAGCTGGTCGACGCGCTGGGCGTGGCCCAGCCGTTGATCAGCCAGCACCTGCGGGTACTGAAGGCGGCCGGTGTGGTGCACGGCGAACGGCACGGCCGGGAAGTCGTCTACCGCTTGGTCGACGCCCACCTCGCACACATCGTGCTCGACGCGGTGGACCACGTGGAGGAGGAGGTATGAGAGCCATCAGCGCCGTCCGTAGTCATCCCGGAATGCTCTGCGCGACCCACGACAGCATCTCGTCGCGCACCTGCGAGGCCGTCGACAGCACGAGCATGAGCAACGTGCCCAGCGGCTTCTCGGCCAGCCCTTCGGCGGGGAACGCGTAGCGCAGCAGGACGTCCCAGCCCCGCTCGGAGCGCACCGCGCCGAGTGTGCCGAACAGCCCCCGGCCGGCGCGCACCGCCACCCAGGTGCCGACGTCCACCGCGTCCGGCAGGTCCCAGGCCACGACGCACTGCATGGACAGCATCGCCAGGCCCTCGACGAGCTGCACCCCCTGGATCGCGCCCGGCACGTCGCGCTGCCGGAACGACAGCGCGCCGTCGTCGTCGACGCGGACCTCGAGGTAGCGCCCCAGTGCCCGCCGGGCGGTCGCGAGCACGGTGGCGGCGGTGGCTTCGCTGCTCACCTGGCCTCCTCGGACGGCTGGTCACGGGCCTCGCCGAAGCGACGGTCCCGGCGAGCGTAGATCTCGCAGGCGCGCCACAGATCCCGGCGGTCGAAGTCGGGGAACAACGTGTCCAGGAAGACCATCTCCGCGTACGCGGACTGCCACAGCAGAAAGTTCGAGGTGCGCTGCTCGCCGGAGGAGCGCAGGAACAGGTCGACGTCGGGCATGTCGGGTTCGTCGAGGTGGCGGGCGAGCACCCGCTCGTCGACCTGCTCGGGGTCCAGCTCGCCGCGGGCGACCCGGCGTGCCACCGCCCGTGCCGCGTCCGCGATCTCGGCCCGGCCGCCGTAGTTGACGCACATGGTCAGGGTGAGCACGTCGTTGCCGGCAGTGATCTCCTCGGCGACCTCCAGCTCGCGGATCACGCTGCGCCACAGCCGGCGCCCCCGCCCGGCCCACCGCACCCGCACCCCCATCTCGTGCATCTCGTCGCGGCGGCGCCGGATGACGTCACGGTTGAAGCCCATGAGGAAACGCACCTCGTCGGGGCTGCGCTTCCAGTTCTCGGTGGAGAAGGCGTAGGCGGAGATCCAGCGCACGCCGATCTCGATGCAGCCGCACACGACGTCCATCAGGGCGGCCTCGCCACGGCGGTGCCCCTCGACGCGCGGCAGCCCGCGGGCGTTGGCCCATCGGCCGTTGCCGTCCATGACGAGCGCGATGTGCCGCGGCACCAACCGCTGCGGGATGGCGGGCGGACAGGCACCGGAGGGGTGCGGGGCGGGCGGGCGTACCGACCGTTCGACCCGTGCTGACCCCGTCACCCGTCCCATCCTGCCGTTTCCTTCGCACTCGTCCGGATCCGCGGTCAGCCCGCCGGATGCGGTTGCGGGTCGCGGCGCTCCACCAGCGGCAACGTGCGCAGCGTGCGCTCCAGGTGCCACTGCAGGTGGGCGGCGACCAGGCCGCTGCCGTCCCGGCGCGCCGCCGCCCCGGTCCGCTCCGCGCGGTCCCAGTCGCCGCGGCGCAGCGCGTCGAGCAGCGCGAAGGTCTCGGCCGACGGGACCACCGAGCCAGCCGGCCGGCACTGCTCGCACACCGCCCCGCCGGCAGGCACGCTGAAGGCCCGGTGCGGGCCGGGTCGTGAGCAACGGGCGCACTCGACGAGGGCCGGTGCCCATCCCGCGACCACCATGGCCCGCAGCAGGAACGCATCGAGCACGAGTGAGATGTCGCGCTCGCCGTCCGCCATCGCCCGCAGCGCACCCACGAGCAGCAGGTAGAGCCGCAGGGTGGGCTCGCCCTCCTCGGCGGCGAGCCGGTCGGCGGTCTCCAGGACCGCGCAGCCGGCCGTGTAGCGGGGGTAGTCGCCGACGAGCGCGGCGCCGAAGGCGTCGATCGTCTGCACCTGCGTGACGACGTCGAGGCTGCGTCCGGTGTAGAGCTGCACGTCGACGTGCCCGAAAGGCTCCAGGCGGGCGCCGAACCTGGAGGTGGTGCGACGCACGCCCTTGGCCACCGCCCGCACCTTGCCGTGGCGGCGGGTGAGCAGCGTGACGATGCGGTCGGCCTCGCCGAGCTTGTGCACCCGGAGCACGATGCCGGTGTCCCGGTACAGGCTCACCGGACCATCGTCGCACCCGGAGCCGGTGCCGCGGGGTGGTGGCCGTCAGAACCCGAGGCGGCGAAGCTGCCGCGGGTCGCGTTGCCAGTCCTTGGCGACCTTGACGTGCAGGTCGAGGTAGACCCGGTTGCCCAGCAGCGCCTCGATCTGTGTCCGGGCGGTGCTCCCGACCCGCTTGAGCCGCTCGCCACCGCGGCCGATGACGATCGCCTTCTGGCTCTGCCGCTCCACGTAGAGCACGGCGTAGACCTCGAGCAGATCCTCCCGGCCCGCCCGGGGCACCATCTCCTCGACGACGACCGCGAGCGAGTGCGGCAGCTCCTCCCGCACCCCCTCCAGCGCGGCCTCCCGCACCAGTTCGGCGACCAGCGTCGCCTCCGGTGAGTCGGTGAGCTCCCCGTCAACGTAGAGCGGTGGCCCCTCGGGCAGCCGTGCCACCAGCAGGTCGGCGAGCAGCCCGAGCTGGAAACCGGCCACCGCCGACACCGGCACCAGCTCGGCGAAGTCCAGCAGCCCGGCCAACGCGGCGAGCTGCGCGGCGACCCGCTCGCCCGGCACGAGGTCGGTCTTCGTGACGACGCCCAGCACCGGGGTGCGGTGGGCCACCCTGGCCAGCTCGCCGGCGATGAACCGGTCCCCGACGCCGACCGGCGCGTCCGACGGCACGCAGAACCCGATGACGTCGACCTCCGACCACGTGCTGCGCACCACGTCGTTGAGCCGTTGCCCGAGCAGCGTCCGCGGCTTGTGCAGCCCGGGGGTGTCGACGACGACGAGCTGGGCGTCGGGCCGGTGCACGATGCCCCGAATGGCGTGTCGGGTGGTCTGCGGCTTGGTCGAGGTGATGGCGACCTTGCTGCCCACCAACGCGTTGGTCAGCGTCGACTTCCCGGCGTTGGGGCGCCCGACGAAACAGGCGAAGCCCGACCGGAAGCCGGTGACGGGAATGCTCACGCCGCCACCCGCTGCCCGCGGAGCCGCCGGACGATCTCCCGGCCGATCGGCAGCGCCGCGGTCGCAGCCGGGGAGGGCGCGTTGAGCACGTGCAGCACCGCGCCCGGCCCGGCGCCGTCGGCGACGAGCAGGAAGTCGTCGACGAGGCGGCCGTCGGCGGCCACCGCCTGGGCCCGCACCCCAGCGCCCGCGGGCACGAGGTCGACGGCGCGCACGTCGGGCAGCATCCGGCGGATCGCCCGGGCGGCCGCGGCCCGGGACAACGAGCGGGTCACCTCCGCCAGCCCGTAGCGCCAGTGCCGGGCAGCCACCCGCCACAGCCCGGGCCAGGCCAGCGTCGCAGCCAGCTCCCGGGGTGCCAGCGCCGACCACCCATAACCTTCCCGGGCGAGCGCGAGCACCGCGTTCGGGCCGACGTGCACCTCGCCGTCGACCCCCCGGGTGGCGTGGACGCCGAGGAACGGCAGCGCCGGGTCCGGCACCGGGTACACCAAGCCGCGCACCAGGTCGTCGGCCGGTGGACGCAGCGCGGCGTACTCCCCCCGGAACGGCACGATCCGCACGCCCGGGTCGACGCCGCTGCGCCGGGCCAGCTCGTCGGCGTGCAGGCCGGCACACACCACGACCTGCCGCCCGAGCAGGTCACCGCCGTCGGTGCGGACCACGGCGTCGGCCCGGCGGCGCACCACCGCCGACACCCTCCGTCCGGTGTGGACGGCGACGCCAGCGGCGCGGAGCAGTTCACCGAGCCGCGCCGCGAGGCGCCGGAAGTCGCACACCCCGGTCGCGGGCACGTGCAGCGCCGCGAGCGCCCGCACATGCGGCTCGTGACGCGCCACGCCGGCCCGGTCCAGCTCGCGGACCCCCACGCCGTTGGCGCGGCCGCGGCGGGCCAGCCCCGCCAGCCGGGGCAGCTCAGCCTCGGTGGTGGCGACGACGAGCTTTCCGCACACCCGGTGCGGCAGATCGTGCTCCCGGCAGAACGCGATCGTCTCGGCGCAGCCGGCGACGGCGAGGCGTGCCTTGAGGCTGCCGGGCGGGTAGTACAGCCCGGAGTGCACGACCCCGGAGTTGTGCCCCGTCTGGTGGGCGGCCAACACGGGCTCGACCTCCACGACGGCCACGCGGCGGGCGGGGTCGGCGGCGAGCAGGACGTGCGCGGTCGCCAACCCGACGATCCCGCCGCCGACCACGACCACGTCGTAGCGGGGCGTCATCCCGACAGCACCTCGCGCAGCCCGCCGTCCTCGTCGACGACCAGCACCGCAGCGGTGGGCGCCAGGTCCCACACCGCGGTCAGCGACGCCGCGTCGGCGCCGCCCCCGACCACGGCGGCCGCCTCCAGCCCGGGCGCGCCGCTGGACACGGCGGCGGCCACCGCGGCTTGCAGCGCGGTGAGCTGCAGTGACGGCAGCGACACGGTGGCCGCGGCGTAGATACGCCCCTCGGTGTCGCGCACCGCGGCTCCCTGCGCCGCCCCGGCGCGGGCGCGCGCGGACCGGGCCAGCGTTACGATCTTGACGTCCTCCGGGTCGAGAGCTTCGGAACTGGCGTTCCGGCCCTCGGAACCGGCGCTTCGGGCCTCGGAACCGGCGTTTCGGCCCTGCGGGCAGGCCTCAGGCATGGACGTCGCTCCCTTCGCGGACCGCCTCGTCGGGTCGCCACACCAGCACACTGGTGATCCGCATCCGGCCGCGGGGGTCCTTGCCGCCTTCGGCCCGCAGCCGTAGGCCGGCGATCTCGGCCTCGGCGCCCGGCAGCGGTACCCGGCCCAGCCGCTGGGCCAGCAGCCCGCCGACGGTCTCGACGTCGGTGTGGTCGAACTCGGTGCCGGTGACCTCCTCGAGGTCCTCGACCGGGAGCCGGGCCGCGACCCGCAGCAACGCGCCGTCGAGGTGCTGCACCGGGAGTTGGTCCTGCGGGTCGTACTCGTCGGTGATCTCGCCGACGATCTCCTCGAGGATGTCCTCGATCGTCACCAGTCCCGCGGTGCCGCCGTACTCGTCGACGACGATCGCCATGTGGTTGTGGGAGCGCTGCATCTCGGTGAGCAGCTCGCCGATGCGCTTGGAGTCCGGGACGAAGCTGGCCGGGCGCATGAGGTCGCCGACGGCGCGATCGGGATCCGCGGGCACCAGGTCCTTGAGGTAGGCGACCCCCGCCACGTCGTCGATGTTGTCGCCCACCACGGGGATCCGGGAGTATCCACTGCGCAGCGCGAGCGCCTGCGCCTGGCGTGCGGTCTTGTCCCGCTCGATCCACACCAGCTCGGTCCGCGGCACCATGACCTCGCGGGCGATCGTCTCGCCCAGCTCGAACACGGAGTGGATCATGGCCCGCTCCTGCTCGGCGACGACCCCCCGGGCCCCGGCGAGGTCGACCAGCTCCCGCAGCTCCACCTCGGAGGAGAACGGCCCCTCCCGGAACCCGCGGCCGGGCGTGATGGCGTTGCCGACGAGGATGAGCAGCCTGGTCAGCGGACCGAGCAGCCGGGCGAGCGTGCGCACCGGCGCGGCCACCCAGAGCCCGACGCCGTAGGGGTGCTGACGTCCGACGGTGCGCGGTCCCACCCCGACGAGGACGTAGGACACGACGACCATGACCACCGCGGCGGCGAGCACCGCCACCCACGCCGGGCGGACGAGGGCGAGCGCGACCACGGTGAACAGCACGGTGGCCGCGGTCTCGCAGGCCAGCCGCAGCAGCAGCAGCAGGTTGACGTACCGCGGGCGGTCGGCGACGACGGCGGCAAGCGCCCGCGACCCGGTGCGGTGCTCCCGGACCAGCTCCTCGACGCGGGCCCGCGACACGGTGCCCAGCGCGGCGTCGGCGGCGGCGAACAGCCCGGCCGTGGGCACGAGAACCACGGCGGCACCGAGCTGCACGAAGAACGTTGCGGCGACCACGGCTCAGCCGTCGGGATCCTCGCCGAGCCCCACCGTGCCCAGCAGCCGGTCGTCCGCGCCGCGCTGGGCGGCCGTCGTGGCTGCGCGCTCGCGCATGCCGCGCCAGTCGCCGAGCAGCCGGTCCTGCAGCCCGAACATCTCCTGCTCGGTGTCGGGCTCGGCGTGGTCGTAGCCGAGCAGGTGCAGCACTCCGTGCACGGTGAGCAGGGCCAGTTCGTCGGCCAACGAGTGCCCCGCCGCCCTGGCCTGGGCGCGGGCGAAGGGCGGGCAGAGCACGATGTCACCGAGCAACGCGGGTGTGGAGGCCGGTGCGTCGGGACGTCTGGACGTGTCCAGCTCGTCCATCGGAAACGCCATGACGTCGGTCGGGCCGGGCAGGTCCAGCCAGCGCTCGTGCAACTCGGTCATCGCTTCGGAGTTGACGAGCAGCACCGACAGTTCGGCGAGCGGGCTCACCCCCATCCGGTCCAGGGTGAAGCGGGCGACCGAGATGATCGCGGACTCCTCGACGGCGACGCCCGACTCGTTGGCGATCTCGACGGACACGACCTAACGCCCCCGGCGGCCGCGACGCTCGTCCCGCGGGCCGGTGCGCGGTGCCTCCCGGAAGGCGTGCGGGCCGCGACGCTCGTCCCATCGGGCGTAGGCGTCGACGATCTCGGAGACCAACCGGTGCCGCACCACGTCCTGGCTGGTCAGCTCGGAGAAGTGCACGTCCTCGAGGCCGTCGAGGATGTCGCGCACGACCATGAGCCCGGAGGCCTGTCCGCCGGGCAGGTCGATCTGGGTCACGTCCCCGGTGACGACGACCTTGGAGCCGAAGCCGAACCGGGTGAGGAACATCTTCATCTGCTCGGCCGTGGTGTTCTGCGCCTCGTCGAGGATGATGAACGCGTCGTTGAGGGTTCGGCCACGCATGTAGGCCAATGGCGCGACCTCGATCGTCCCGGCGGCCATGAGCTTGGGGATCGAGTCCGGATCGATCATGTCGTGCAGCGCGTCGTAGAGCGGCCGCAGGTACGGGTCGATCTTCTCGAAGAGCGTGCCGGGGAGGAACCCCAGCCGCTCCCCCGCCTCCACGGCGGGGCGGGTGAGGATGATGCGGTTGACCGCCTTGGCCTGCAGCGCCTGCACCGCCTTCGCCACCGCCAGGTAGGTCTTGCCGGTGCCGGCCGGCCCGATGGCGAAGAGGAGCGTGTGGGCGTCGATGGCATCGACATAGCGCTTCTGGTTGAGCGTCTTGGGGCGGATCGTGCGGCCGCGTCGGGACAGGATGTCCAGGCTGAGCACCTCGGCCGGTGACTCGGCCGCCGGCAGCGTCGCGTCGGCGAGCATCCCGACGGTGCGGCGCACCGCGTCCGGTCCGAGCACCGCCCTGCGCCTGACAAGGGTGAGCAGCTCGGCGAACACCCGCTCGGCGAAGGCCACGTCGGCCGGCTCGCCGGTCAGCGTCAGCTCGTTGCCGCGCACGTGGACGTCGGCGTCCAGCAGATCCTCGGCGACGCGGAGGTTCTCGTCCCGGGACCCGAGCAGGGCGAGCACGTCCGGGGCAGGGAGCGCGATGGTGGACTGCGCACTCTTTCGGGCGCTGTCCCCACGCTCGGTGCCACTCACGTGCTCCTCGGACCTGCTTTCTCGTGGGCGGGCCTCCGGCCCCGATGCTAGCGGGGCCGGGCACGGCCCGCACCGCCTTCCCCCTCCGGTCCTGGTCGGCCACCCGGGCTCGCAGCCGGGGTCGGCTACGCGGCTCCCGGCCGGGGTCACGTACGTCGGCTCCCAGCCCGGGTCGGCTACCCGGGCCCTGCCGGGGCGGGAGCACCCATCGGCACAACTCGCCGCAACTCGCCGGTTGGCGGCGGGGGATGCCGCGCCGCGGCAGATCTGAGGTTCTCCCAACCGCGGCGCGGCCCCGCCGGGCCGAGGGGGAGGTGCCCGGCAGTCCTACGGATGACGACACCCGTAGGCGCAAATAGG
This sequence comes from Pseudonocardiaceae bacterium, assembly GCA_039583705.1. Lineage (GTDB taxonomy): Bacteria > Actinomycetota > Actinomycetes > Mycobacteriales > Pseudonocardiaceae > JAVKSM01. The sequence continues at coordinate 7,349 of JAVKSM010000059.1, read as the reverse complement.
CGGACATAAGGTGCCCGTTGTACTACGAAGCGTAGCTCCCTTCAGGATCCGGCCGCCATAGATCACTCACAAGAGCTGGCTTCCAGCGTCCTGACAATACGCCAATAGCACCGAGAGCGACAGCAGCCGCTGTCGACGTCCGGAGCACCTCGGGCCCGAGCCGGACCGCGACGGCGCCCGCGGCAGCCATGTCGGCCCGCTCAGGTTCGGTGACCCCACCCTCCGGGCCGACGACGAGGAGCATCTCTCCCGAGGTCGGGAGCACGAGGTCGGCCAGCGTCGGCACGGCTGCTTCGCAGAGCACGACGGCACCGGCGGCGGACCGCACCCGGGCGAGGAGCCCGGCGGTTCCGCACGGGTCGTCGACCTCGGGCACCCAGGGGCGGCGTGCCTGCTTCGCTGCCTGCACAGCCGTCGAGCGCCATCGTGCCAGCGCCCGCTCGCCGCGCGCGCCCTCGTCCCATCGCACCACGCAGCGGGCCGCGCGCCACGGCAGGATGGCGTCAGCCCCGGCTTCGGTGGCCAGCTCGACGGCCAGCTCGCCTCGCTCGCCCTTGACCAGTGCCTGCGCGACGGTCACCCGCAGTCTGGGCGGGGCCACCGTGGCCCGGGCACACACCCGCAGCGCCAAGCGGTGCGGCTCGACACCGACCACCTCGCAGCGCGCGAGGGCGCCCCGGCCGTCGCCGAGCAACAGTTGCTCGCCCACCCGAAGCCGCCGCACGGTCGCCGCGTGCCGACCCTCCGGCCCGGCGAGCACGACCTGCTCGGCGGAGGGCAGCGCGTCGACGACGAACAGCGACAGCGTCACAGCGGCAGGTGTCAGCGTCCGCTGAAGGAGTCCCGCAGCCGGGAGAAAAGCCGGCTGCCGTTGCGGCTGGTCACCGCGTGGTCCGGCTGCTCCTCCCCGCGCATGGCAGCCAACTCGCGGAGCAGCTCGGTCTGCCGGGGGTCCAGCCGGGTGGGGACGAGCACGTCGACGTGCACGAGGAGATCGCCGCGCCCGTCCGCCCGCCCGGACGAGCGCAACCGCGGCATCCCCAGCCCCCGCAGGGTGCGCACGGTGCCGGGCTGGGCACCGGGCTCGATGCGCAGTTCCTCGGCGCCGTCCAAGGTGGGCAGCACCACCGTGGTTCCCAGCGCTGCGGCGGTCATCGGCAGCGTGACGCTGCAGTGCAGATCCACCCCGTCGCGGGTGAACACCTCGTGCGGCAGCTCAGCCACCTCGACGTAGAGGTCACCGGCCGGGCCCCCGCCCGGGCCGACCTCACCCTGGTGGGCCAGCCGCACCCGCATCCCGTCGGTCACCCCGGCCGGCAGCTTGACGGCGACCTTGCGCCGGGAGCGAACCCGGCCCTCGCCGCCGCACTGCCGGCACGGGTCGGGGATGACCTCGCCGAACCCGCGGCAGACCGGGCAGGGCCGGGTGGTGACGACCTGGCCCAGGAAAGAACGCTGCACAGTCTGGATCTCGCCGCGTCCGCCGCAGGTCTCGCACACCTCCGGGTCGGTGCCCGGGGTGGCTCCGGAGCCCTCGCAGACCGAGCACAGGATCGCCGTGTCCACCGTCAGCTCCCGGCTCACCCCGGCGGCGCAGTCCTCCAGGGAGAGCTCCATCCGGAGCAGTGCGTCCGATCCGGGCTGCACCCGGCTGCGCGGGCCCCGCGCGGCGGCGCCGCCGCCGGCGGCGCCGAAGAAGGCATCCATGATGTCGCCGAGGCCGCCGAACCCACCGAATGGATCACCGGCCCGTCCCCCGCCCGGTGCGCTGGTCTCCAACGGGTCGCCCCCGAGGTCGACGATGCGGCGCTTGGCCGGGTCGGTGAGCACCTCATAGGCGTCCTTGACGTCGTGGAAGCGCTGTCGGGTCTCGGGGTCGGGGTTGACGTCTGGGTGCAGCTCCCGTGCCAGCCGTCGATAGGCGCGTTTGACCTCCTCGGCGTTGGCGTCCCGCCCGACGCCGAGGATCGCGTAGTAGTCCCTGGCCACCTTCGTGTCCCTCATGTCCTCTCAACGCCCGAGTATTCCGGCAGCACGCCCGCCGCCCACAGCTCAGCGGGTGGCCAGGATCGCACCGACATACCGCGCCACCGCGCGGACCGCCGCGATCGTGCCCGGATAGTCCATCCGGGTCGGACCGACGACGCCCATGCCGCCCAGCGCGGGCATGCCCGCCCCGTAGCCGATGGATACCACCGACGTCGTGCGCAGGTCCTCCGCCTCGTTCTCCTCCCCGATCCGCACGGTCACCGTGCCCGGGTCGCGGGCCGCGGCGAGCAGCTTGAGCACGATCACCTGCTCCTCGAGCACCTCGAGCACCTGGCGCAACGAGCCGGGGAAGTCGGCGACGTTGCGGGTGAGGTTGGCGGTGCCGCCGAGCACCAGCCGCTCCTCGGGATGCTCGACGAGGGTCTCGACGAGCACCGAGGCCAACGTGGTCACGACGTCGCGGGCGCCCCCGGGTGAGTTCTCGGACAGCTCGGCGACCGCAACCGAGGCATCGGAGAGCCGCTGGCCGACCAACGCGGCGTTGAACATCTTGCGCAGCCCCGACACGTCCTCGTCGCTGAGCACGTCGCCGAGGTCGACCACCCGCTGGTCCACCCGCCCGCTGTCGGTGATGAGCACCAGCATGAGCCGGGCCGGGGTGAGCGCCACGATCTCCAGGTGGCGCACCGTGGAGCGGGTCAGCGTGGGGTACTGCACCACCGCCACCTGGCGGGTGAGCTGGGCGAGCAGCCGTACGCTGCGCCGCAGCACGTCGTCGAGGTCGACGGCCCCGTCGAGGAAGGACTGGATGGCGCGACGCTCGGCGACCGACAGCGGCTTGACCTCGCTCAACCGGTCGACGAACATCCGGTAGCCCTTGTCGGTGGGAACCCGCCCGGCGCTGGTGTGCGGCTGCGCGATGTACCCGTCCTCCTCGAGCACGGCCATGTCGTTGCGCACAGTGGCGCTGGACACGCCGAGGTTGTGCCGGTCGACGATCGCCTTGGAGCCGACGGGCTCGTGAGTGGCGACGTAGTCGGCGACGATCGCCCGCAGTACCTCGAACCGGCGCTCGTCGGAGTTCATCCCGTCTCACCACCCTCCGGAACTCGCCAGCACTCAAGTCTAATTGAGTGCCGGGCCGTCCTGCGGCCAACTTGGCCAGCCGCCGCCGGTAGAGCCGCAGGTGCGCGGCCGCGGCGGCGTCCCACCGTGCCGGCGGGCGAACTGGCGTCCCAGCTCCCGCCGCTCCCCACCTGCAAGACGCCGTGCGAGCGAGTTGACCAGCATAAGCGCTCACCTGGGACGAGCCCACTCTCCAGGCTCACTGTGCTGATCTCGCGCGGTAGGTTCGAGCGTGGACGGACGGCGCGAAACGACGGGAGCCACGGTGGCCCACGACGACCAGGCAGAACCTCATCAGGTCGTGATCACGACGACGGACAGCGCAGACGCGGCCCAGGCCCTGGCGACGGGCTTGGTGGCGGCGCGGTTGGCGGCGTGTGTGCAGATTGTGGGGCCGATCCGCAGCGTGTACCGCTGGGAGGGCGCGGTGTGCGACGACGAGGAGTGGCAGTGTTGGATCAAGACCACGGGTGATCGGGTGGCCGCGCTGACGGAGTGGATCCAGGCGAACCACGGCTACGACCTGCCCGAGGTGGTGGCGCTGCCGGTGCTCGGTGGCAGCCCGGAGTACCTGTCGTGGGTGAGTGCCGAGACCCAGGCGGACTGATGCCGCGCCTCAGACCGCGAGTCCGCTGGTGATCCGTTCGCGGAGGCGGGCGGTGTCCACCAAGGGAAGCGCGGCCAGTAACGAGTGGGCCGCTGGCTCAGCGTGCGGGTGGGCCAGGGTGGTGTAGGTGGCGACGGTGGAACTGCCCAGGCGGCTGGCGGTGAAGAACGCGGTCCACGGGCGTTCGGTGCGTGGCTTGGCGGCCGTGCGTGACCAGCCAGTCGGAGAAGAAACCGCACGCTCACGCCGTAGAGCGCGACGGTGCGCTCGGAGCGGTTCTCGGCTCGCAGGTCCCGGCGGAAGGACGCTGCAAGATCGGAAAAGTGTTCGGCCAGGTGTGAGGTCATCCGGAGAGTTAGCCCTGTGCAACGTCGATCAGCGGCCTACCCGGAAGCATCGTCCCTGCTTACAGTAAGCGGCGTTTTCGGGAGGGCTGCACCCGCAGCGGCTCGCCCGGCATCTTCGGGTGCTCGGGTGGGTAGGGCAGGTCGCCGAGGCCGGCGTCGCGCTCCTCGCGGGCGGCCCACTCCAGCACCGTCTCCAAGCCGCACACGGCGTCGTCCATGCCGGCGTGCGGGTCGCCGTCGCGGGCGAGCAACCCCGCGACCGACAGCACGTCGAAGTCCGCCGGCGCCACGGCCGGCAGGTCCGCCCACCGCAGCGGCATCGAGACCGTCGCGCCGGGCAGGCCGCGCACCGACCAGGCGGAGGCGATGGTCCGGTCCCGGGCAGCCTGGTTGTAGTCCAGGAACACCCGCCGCCCCCGGTTCTCCTTCCACCACTCGACGGTGGCCAGCCCGGGAAGGCGCCGGGTCACCTCCCTCGCCAGGGCGATCACCGCCCGCCGCACCTGAACGAATGTCCACTCCGGACGGATCCGCACCGCGACGTGGATGCCGCGCCCGCCGGAGGTCTTCGGCCAGCCGACGAGGCCGGCGTCGGCGAGCGCCTCGGCCAGCACCCCAGCCACCCTCACCGCCTCGGGGAACCCCGTTCCGGCTTGCGGGTCGAGATCGATGCGCAGCTCGTCGGGACGGTCCACCTCCGGACGGCGCACCGGCCACGGGTGGAAGTCCAGGGTTCCCAGGTTGGCGGCCCAGATGAGGACGGCCGGTTCGGTGGGGCACAACTCGTCGGCGCTGCGCCCGCTGGGGAAGGTGATCTGCACCGTCTCCAGCCAGCTCGGCGCCCCCTTCGGGACCCGTTTCTGATAGAATGCCTCGCCCGCCACCCCGTCCGGGAACCGCTTGAGCGTGGTGGGTCGCTCCCGCAACACAGCAAGCAACGGACCGGCGACAGCGAGGTAGTGCTCCACGACCTGGCGCTTGGTGATCCCGCGCTCCGGGAAGTACACCTTGTCCGGGTTCGAGACCCGCACGAGCCGCTCCCCACGCGGCCCGGGAACCGCGAACTCCAGCGCCGCGCCGCCCACAGCCTGGGACGCTACCGTTGCGCCATGCCGCCGCGCGATCCTCTGTCCGGAGGGGACCCGCGGTTCGATGACGACCTGCTCGGGCTCGATCCGGACGACCCGGAGGTGCAGGCATTCGTCGCACACCGCAACCGGATGGAACGCAGCCACCCGGGCTTCACCGTCGAGGGCTACCTGGCCGACGTCAGCGAGTTCGCCGACTCGGCCAACCGCGCGGGCGGCGAACGCCGGCTGGCCGCGGTGGTGATCGTCTCCCTGCTGCTGCTGGCCGCCGCACTGGTCATCTGGCAGGCCCTCCTCTTCACCGTCACGACGTTCCTGCCGTGACCCCGGGGCGTAGCGTGGGAGCCATGCAGCCTGTCGTCGGAGCCACCCCGAGGATCACCAAGTCCGAGCAGGAGTGGCGCGCGGAGCTGTCCCCGCAGGAGTACGACGTGCTCCGCAACGCGGACACGGAGCGTCCATGGACCGGCGAGTACGTCACCACCAAGATGGCCGGCGTCTACGAGTGCCGCGCGTGTGGGAGCGAGCTGTTCCGGAGCGAGACGAAGTTCGACTCGCACTGCGGTTGGCCGTCGTTCTTCTCCCCGCTGGCGGGTGAGCGGGTCATCCTCCGGGAGGACCGGACCCTGGGCATGAGACGGGTGGAGGTGCTGTGCGCCACCTGCCACAGTCATCTGGGCCATGTCTTCGAGGGCGAGGGCTATCCGACGCCGACGGATCAGCGGTACTGCATCAACTCGATCTCGCTTCGCCTGGTGCCCGACGAGAGCTGAGCCGGCGGCGGTGCAGCAGCCGCTCGAGCGTGGTCTCCGCCGGCTGGCTCGGCTCCACCGCGGCGGCCGCCGTCTCGGCCTTGGCGCAGGTCGCGTCCGCCGGCGCCTCCTGGTAGCCGAGCAGGCCGTCGTCCGCGTAGCCGTGCAGGGGGTGGTAGCCGCCGCCAATGGGTGCCAGCGGCTGATAGGGATCCTCGGAGGTCACCGACATCGCTTCGTCCTTCCGCGACCGGGCGTGCGACGGAAGCGCGAGCTGCGGCCGCCACGCGGTCGGACCCCGCCCCACCCTCGGATATCGCGTCGCCTCGACCTGTCGTTACCCACTCGCACCGCGGTTATGGCAGGGCCGCGACGAGTTCTGTCACCGGCACCCGCGGTCCGATGAAGAACGGGAGCTCCTTGCGCACGTGCCGGCGTGTCTCGCTGGCCCGCAGGTGGCGCATGAGGTCGACGATGCGGTGCAGCTCGTCCGCCTCGAAGGCGAGAATCCACTCGTAGTCGCCCAGCGCGAAGGAGGCGACGGTGTTGGCCCGCACATCCGGGTAGTCGCGGGCGAGACTGCCGTGCTCGGCGAGCAGCCGCCGCCGCTCCTCGTCGGGCAGCAGGTACCACTCGTAGGAACGCACGAAGGGGTAGACGCAGACGTAGCGCCGGGCCGGCTCGCCGGCGAGGAACGCGGGCACGTGGCTCTTGTTGAACTCCGCCGGCCGGTGCAGCGCGACGTTGCTCCACACCGGCGTGCTGGCGTGGCCGAGCGCGGTACGCCGCAACCCGCCGTAGGCCGCCTGCAACGCCTCGACCTCCTCGGCATGCCACCACACCATGTAGTCCGCATCGGCGCGCAGCCCGGACAGGTCGTAGGCACCGCGGACGACGACGCCCTTGCCCTCCAGCGTGTCCAGGTAGTCGGCCGCTTCCCGGGCGGGCGCGGCCCGGTCACCGCCGCAACCCGCGTCCAGCCGTCCCGGCTCGGCCCGGAAGACCGACCACATCGTGTAACGGCGCAGGTCGTTCAGCTCGGCGTAGTTCAGGCGGGTCATGAGTCCATCGTGACACCGCGGGCAATCGCCGTCTGCTCCAGGTGCTCGACAACGGCAGCGGCCGCCGCGTCCGCCGTCGCCAGGCACGCCGGCACCCCGACGCCGTGCAACGCGGCCCCCGCGACGGCCAGTCCGGGCAGTGCGGTGACCGCGCGCTCGATGGCCGCCACCCGGTCGCCGTGGCCGACGCCGTACTGCGGCAGCCCCCCGCCCCAGCGCACCACCTGGGCGGCCAGCGGCTCGACGGCCATGCCGGTGAGCGCGGCAAGGTCGCCACGAGCGGCGGCGAGCAGCTCGTCGTCGCCGCGCTGCAACGTCTCGGGCTCGCCGTGGCGGCCCACAGACGCCCGCACGAGCACCACGTCGGAGGTGTCCAGGTG
>JAVKSM010000058.1:0-18718 GCA_039583705.1 Pseudonocardiaceae bacterium | reverse complement strand
GCCAACGGCGCCGCTGCTCGACTCATGCCCTACAGCCTAACGTGCCGTAAAGCCAATTGCAAGACACTACACTAGTTGCTGGATGCGGCCGACGAGTGCGAACGTGAGAGCCTCGACCTCGGTCTCGGTCCGATGATTCATAGTCGCGTTCCACTTGTCATCCAGCACGAGGTTCTTCACGTCGTCCTCAGTCAGTTCGCCGTACTTCTTGAGTGTCGCCAGATCGATCGCGCCCTGCGCATCTTTGACAGCCTTCTTCGCAGAAACCTCGGCGTCGTAGAGCTTGATGGCCTGCTGAAGTTCCTTGATCTCGGCTGGATCGCCGTCTCGCATAATGGCTTTCAGCCGCGCGGCTGCAAGCGCCTTCGAGATCTTGTCATCGTCCATCGCTTCGGCGAGCAGGCCATCCTCAACGGCGTTTTCTTCGACGTACTCCTCCACGGCGCGGCTGGCGTCATCTGCTGCGGCGGTGAGCTCGTCGAGCGCGACCTGCTGTTCGGCGAAGTAACGTGCGACGATCAGATTCGGCGGAATCAGGTCCATCTTGTATTTCTTGGCGCCGCGGCCGGACCTGATGACCAGATCCGGGGTCTCGGCAAGCTTGCGGTCCTTGTCCTCGATGGCAAGCCGGGGCTTAGCCGCATTGAGCCACCCGTCGTTCATGATCAGGTAGACGTCGTCGTGCATGACGTCGTGCCAGTAGGTCATGAGCTGGTTGTAGACGTCGTACTCATCGAGCAGCGGCACCGGCCGGAACCGTGCCAGCAGGTCATCGCTGATCTCAGCGATCAGCTCATTCGGCCGCGTGTCCGCTGTGATGTCAGCGAGTGCCTTGCGGTGCGCCTCGAACCAGTCCGCGACGAGCACCCGTCCCTGGTCGGCGAATTTCCGGAACTCGGGCGAGTCGAGGATGGCCTGCTGGACCTGGCTGACGTCGATGGTCAGGTCGCTGTAGCCGGGACGGTTGGGCTTGAACAGCTGGCTGCGGAGCTGGGGGAAGGCGTCCCAGTAGGAGCTGAGCGCGTCGAGGTCGCTGTCGGGGATGCCGCCGTGCAGGTGCGCGTTCAGGTCCTGCAGATCCTCGGGCTCAGAGGAGTCAATGTAGCGGGGGATGTTGAGGTTGTAGTCGTTCTTCGGGTCGGCGATCTCGGCCATGGGGACCATGCGCGAGTACCGGTTGATCTCGGTCTGCTTGTTGAACGCGTCGACGATCTTGTGGATGTCCTGGGGGCGGAGCCGGTTCTTGGGGCCGTCTTTCATGAAACCTCGTGAGGCGTCGATCATGAAGACGCCAGTGCGGGCGACAGCGTTCTCCTTGTCGAGGATGACGACGCAGGCCGGGATACCGGTGCCGTAGAACAGGTTTGGCGGCAGGCCGATGACGCCCTTGATGAAGCCGTGCTGCAGCAGTCGCTTGCGGATCGCGCCCTCAGCGTTGCCGCGGAACAGGACGCCATGCGGGAGGATGATCGCGGCCTTGCCGGTGCTTTTGAGCGACTTCAGCGCGTGCAGCAGGAAGGCGTAGTCGCCGTTCTTCTCCGGCGGCCTGCCGTACTCGAAGCGGCCGTAGTCGTGCTCCAGGCCGTTGCTCCACGACTTGAGCGAGAACGGAGGGTTCATCACGGCGAAGTCGAAGGTCTTCAGCTGTGTGCCGGTGGTGAACTGCGGGCTGGTGATCGTGTCGGCCTTGGCGATGTCGGCGATTTCGTTGCCGTGCAGGATCATGTTCATCTTCGCCAGCGCCCAGGTGGCGTTGTCTTTCTCCTGGCCGTAGATGCTCATGCCTCGCGGCGCTTCCGCCGCAGCCTTGAGCAGCAGGGAACCCGAACCGCAGGCAGGGTCGTAGACGGTCTGATCCCGGCGCGTCGAAGCGTTGATGCCGACAACCTTGGACAGGATCCGGGACACCTCAGCCGGGGTGTAGAACTGGCCCTTGCTCTTGCCGGACTCGGTAGCGAAGTGCCGCATCAGGTACTCGTAGGCATCACCAAGGAGATCGTCGCCCTCGGCGCGGGAGCCGCGGAAGTCCAGGTCAGCGAAGATCGTGACGAGCTTGGAGAGGCGGTCCTGCATCTCCTTGCCCTTGCCGAGCTTCTCCTCGTCGTTGAAGTCGGCCTGGTCGATGACGTTACGCAGCCCGTTGGCCTCGGCGAGCTTACCGATGATCTTGTTGAGCCGGTCACCGATCTCCACGTCGCCCTTGGCGGCGAGCATGTCGTCGAACGACCCGCCCGGCGGCACGTCGATCAGGCTGTCGGGGTCGGCGTTGGCCTTGTCTGAGACGTACTTCACGAACAGCAGCGTCAGGATGTAGTCCTTGTACTGGCTGGCGTCCATGCCGCCGCGCAGCTCATCGCAGCTGCGCCACAGCGAGCTGTACAGGTCTGACTTCTTCAGGGCCACAGCCATCACTCCATGCCCTCACGAGCGCCAGCCTGCTCCGGCCAGCGCCACCCGATCCCAGCCATCCCCGGCCGCTGACCGCAGGCTGGCCGGGTTGTCATGTGCAGCGTAGTGCTCTGGGCCGACATCCGGGGCGAGGCCGGGCGAGGCCAAGCTCGGCAGGCCGCCGACTTCCTGTCCCTCGGCCAGTACCAGTCGTATGCGAACCTCACCGCAGGCGGCACCCCAGCCGGGTGGGCGCTGGTGCGGACCCTGCCGCCGCCTGGGCCGACCGGCCTCGGGCGCGGTGCCAGCGCGCGGCACCCAGGGTCCGGCCAAACCGCGCCTGCTCACGGCAATTGCGGTTGATGCACACAATTTATTCATGCGCCTAAAATTATATTGCAATATCCCGCACGATTAAAATACTTTGTCAAGCAACAATAAAAGGCCTGGTTCCGCTGATCTCAGGTGCCAGGTTTCCATTCCCATGCGACTCCGTGGAAGACGCCTGGCATGGGGTCGTCCCAGTGAACGGCGGCGTGGGCTGCCGCGTCGATGCCGGGGATGCCGCCGCTGGTGATGACAAGTTCCTGGCGGCCGTCGCCGCATGTCCAAGCGAGCAGGTCTCCTGCGGCTTCGGCCCAGGCGCGTGCGGGCGGCTGGTCGAGGAACAGCACGGTGATGGTGAGGCGGGATGGGCGGAGGTGGGCGGGCAGCTGGTACAGGAATCCCGGGAGGAACGGCTCGGGGTTCGGGTTGAACCACTGGCGCATCGGGGTACCGGATTCTGCCTCGCCCTCGGCGACGACCTGGATGCGGTTCCCGGCCACGGCGACCGCGACGAGCAGATGGGAGCTGGCGACCGGGACGGCGCCGCTGAGGAGCCGGGTGACCAGCTCGCGCAGCTTCTCGTCTTCCCAGTTCTGGATGGTGTCCGGGCCGCGGTCGACCGCTTCCTGGGCGCCGAAATTCTCCCGTCGCGTGGTGAGGTTGGCGGGCTCGCGGAGGCCGATGGCGTAGGCGTTCTTCAGCGCCAGGGATTTCAGGTCGTTGCCGAGCGAGATGACAGCGGCATCGAAGCGCTCCAGCAGCGCGGCGCCGGGCGGGTTTCCCAGGGCGGCCCGGACGCTGGGGCTGGCGATGAGCTTGGGCAGGCTGCGGCCCTCGTCACGGCGCAGCCGCTTGAGCTCAGCCTGCAGCTGGCGGGGATCAGCCGCCATAGCCCGGCTCCATGACGACGGCCGGGTCGTTGCCGGTCTTCTCCTGGTTTCCTGCCGGTCCATGGCCTGTTGGGGCATGCGCCTGCGCTGTTTCCCTTGAGCCATGCAGCTGCCGCCGGTAAGTGGCGGCAGCCAGCCCGATCAGGAGGGACAACATGCCTGCTATTACATCGCAGCGCGGCGCCGCCATAACCATCAGGACGGTGACGCCATGAGTGACCTCGCCGCCTACACCGGCGGCAGCCTGGTGAGCCGGGATGCCCGGCGGGCGGGCCGGGAGATCAGCCGGGGCCGTCTGGGGACGCAGGTCCGGCTGGCCGCGGTCGATGACGCGACTGACGTGGCCCTGGGCAAGGTGGAGAACCTGACCATGGCGACCGGGTCGGTGATGCAGTCAGTGGCGCGGGTCGCGGCGGCGCAGCGGCAGCTGGAGCAGATGGTGCCGGAAGCGTCGGGCCGTCTGTCGTTCCTGGCCGGTGATCATCTGCTGGGCTGCGCGGAGCTGCTCGGCGGCCTACGCCGCGACATGCGGCGGATCCGGTGATGGCCGCGTTCGCGGCGCTCGGGGTCGCGGTCCTGGCGCTGGTCCTGTCCGGTGCTGGTGCCTGGGCGGTGGCGGCCTGGCGGCGGGACCGGCGGTCCGCTGATGTCCTTGCGGCGTGGCTGCAGGCCGACAGCCGGATCGAGGAGCTGACGGCCCAGACGCTCGCCGCTATGCGCGATGCGGCGCGGCGCTACCGGAGGCCGTGAATGGCCATGACGCATGCCGACGATGCGCTGGCCCGCGGGCTGCTGACCGCAGCGTCGGTTTTCACCGGCGAGGTGATCTCGCTGTCGGCCAGCGCGCGTGTCTGTCGGCCGGAACTGGCGGCGTATCTGGAGGAGCTGGCGGCTGAGGTGGCGGGCGTCGTGCTGGACGCGGTCAGCGGCTGGCCAGCGCAGGGCGAGCGGGTGAGCTGACGTGCTGGACCGGCTGGCCGGGGCATGCCTGGCGTTCCTGGCGGCGGCGGTCGCGGTCTATGTGGCGGTGCGGCTCCTGGAGTCGGTCGCGGCGGCGCTGGTGGTCATCGCCGCCGTGGCCGGCGGCCTCCTGATCGCCTTCTGGATCGTCACGGCGCTGCGGAGGCGGCGGTGGCCGGGCCGCTGGTGATAGCGGGTCGTTGACTATTCCACAACGTCATTCGCCGTGAACCACATCAGGCCATGAAACTGGCGGTTTTCAAGAGATGCGGCGCGTCCGGTCGGTCGTCTTACCGGTCGTCGCGCCGCTCAACAGAGGTATTGCAAAAAATCCCGGAATAGCTTTTAACAGTATATCCCGGGAGGTGCTCCCTGCATTTTTCGCTATGAGTTTCCTTATCAACCTTCAAGCAAAAGACCCGCTCATCGACGGCAATCGATAACGCGGACAGAAAGGAGCGTTTGTTATGGTAACACAAATTCCGGTCCTGTCCAGCGGGAAATCTCGCGGCCCGCTGTTCCGGACGATCCTGGCGGACCCGCCGTGGGACGTGCAGCAGAAGGGCCAGCGCGGCGCGCAGGTCCACTACGAACTGATGAGCGTCGCCCAGGTCGCGGCCATGCCGGTCGGGGACCTGGCCGCTCCGGATGCGCACTGCTGGCTGTGGGTCACCAACGCCACCCTGCGGGCCGGTTATGAGGTGCTGGAGGCGTGGGGGTTCACGCCCCGCTCGCCGCTGACATGGATCAAGCCCCGGCTCGGGCTCGGCAACTATCTGCGTAACGCCACCGAGCACCTGATCCTGGGCACCCGGGGGAATGCCCCGGTCCGGTTCCGGGCGCAGCCGACCTGGATGTTCGCGCCGCTGCGGGAGCATTCCCACAAGCCCGAGGAGCAGTATGCCGTCATCGAGCGGGTGAGCGAGGGGCCGTTCCTGGAGCTGTTCGCCCGCCGCCGCCAGCCCGGCTGGCTGGTGTGGGGCAACGAGATTGACTCCGACATCACGATCCCCGGCTATCCGGTCCCCCGGACCCGCAGCAGCAGTGACGGCGAGGGAGGCGGCGGTGATGCCGAGGCGTAGGCGGCGCACGACCGGCTGGCAGCCGCAGGGCCAGCGGCGGCTGCGAATCCGGGGGATCCGCCGCGATGTCCCGGATGCCCGCAAGCTGTCACGGGCGTTCATCGGCCTGGCCCGAGCCGAAGCCGAGACCCGGGCACAGGCTGAGGCCGAAGCCCGCGCCGCCAGCCGTGCGCGCGCAGCCGGTGACACCAGTACCACCGGCGCGGCTGTCGCTGATACCGGTGACGCGGAGGACGGCGATGATCCGCTCTAGCAGGAGATCGCAGGATGCGGGCTCTGGCTGGGTGTTCTCGCAGCTGCACCTGCCCCGCCCGCTGGACGCCGAGCAAGTCGAGGCGATGCTGTTGCGCCTGGCCGCCGACCGGGCAGCGCCGCCGCTGGTGTTCGAGGCCCGCGCCGGGCACGGCCGCCTCATCCAGCATCTCGCAGGGACTCCGGCCGAGCATGTCGTGTGGGTGCAGCGGACGCTGCGGCACCTGCTGCCCGGCCTGGACCTGGACGGGATCACCGCGCCACGCCCTGCCGTGCAGCGCTCCGTCCGGCTGCGGCTCCGACCCCGGCCGCTGGCCCTGGCCCCGCAGCGGGCTGAGGTCACCGCGCTGAGCCTGCTGTCGGCGCTGGACGCCCGGCTCGAAGCGGGCGAGGAACTGGTGCTGCAGATCATGCTCGGCCGCCGGGTAGCGCCCCGGCACTTGCCCAGGGAGATAGCGGACCCGGCGCAGCCCTGGTGGCAGCTGCTGACCAGCGGCCAGATCGAGGCCGCCCGGCCGGTCCGCGAGCAGATCGACACCCGGACCGGGCAGCACGGCTTCGCCGCCACCATCAGGATCGGCGTCACCGCGCGCACTTCGCAGCGTCGCCAGCAGCTAGTCATCGGCGTGCTCGGCGCCCTGTCCACGGCCGAGGACCGGGGCACCTACATGGACCTGACCTTCGAGCCCGCCGCCCGGCTGAACGAGCCATGGCTGCCGTGGCGGTGGCCGCTAAGGCTGGGAGCCAGCGAGCTGGCCGGGCTGCTGGCCTGGCCGCTGGGAGACCGGGACGACATGCCCGGCGTCCCCCCGCTGCATCCCCGGCCGCTGCGCGTGCCCGCCGCCGTCTGCCGCACCGAGCGGCTGTTCGCCGTGCCCGGCGCGCCCGGCCCCACCGCGCCGGTCGGGATCGCCGCCCGCGACATCCCGTCCCACCTGCTGGCCCTCGGGCCGACCGGCACCGGCAAGTCGACCGTGCTGCTGAACCTCGTCGCGGCTGACATCGCTGCCGGTCGGCCGGTACTGGTCATCGACCCGAAGTGGCAGCTGATCCGCGACATCACCGAACGGGCCATCCCTGCCGGAAGGGTCGATGACGTGGTCATCATCGACCCGGCCGACGCGGCGTCCGGGAAGGTGGTCGGCTTCAACCCCATCAATGTCGGCGGCCGTGATCCCGATGTCGTGATCGACGGGCTCGTGGCGGTGCTCAAGGCGGTGTTCCATGACGGCTGGGGGCCGCGCACCGAGGACATCATCCACTCCGCGCTGCTCACCCTCGCCCGCACCGGGACAGCGCGCGGTACGCCGTTCACGATGCTGGACCTGCCGCGCCTGCTGGCCGATGAGCAGTTCCGCCGCACGGTGATCGGCGAAGTCGCTGGTGACCCGGGCCTGGGGTCGTTCTGGGCCGGGTATCTCGCCATGTCACCTGGCGCCCAGGCGCAGGCCACCGCCGCGCCCATGAACAAGCTGCGCCAGTACCTCCTCCGGCCCAGCCTGCGGGCGATCCTCGGCCAGCCCGACCCCGTATTCCGGCTACGGGACGTGTTCAAAGAGAACAAGGTCGTGCTCGTGCCGCTCAACGAGGCGCTCATCGGGCCGATCACCGCGCAGCTGCTCGGCTCCCTGATCGTCGCCGAGACCTGGAACGCCACCCTGGAACGGGCCAGCGAGACCGACCCGGCGGGCAGGCCCGCCACCGTCGTGATCGACGAGGTCCAGCAGTACCTGCACCTGCCGGTCTCGATCGACGACGCACTCAGCCGGTCCCGCTCCTACGGTGTCGGCTGGCACCTGGCCCACCAGCACCGCCAGCAACTGCCGCCCTCGACACGGGCAGCGGTCGACTCCAACGCCAAATCCAAGATCGTGTTCCAGCCGCTCGACCCCGACGACGCCTCCGCGCTGGCCAGGCAGGCCCCCAGCCTGCAGGCCGCCGACTTCCTCTCGCTCGGCCAGTACCAGGCCTACGCGAATCTCACCTCGGGCGGCACTCCGGCCGGGTGGGCGCTGGTGCGGACCCTGCCGCCGCCTGGGCCGACCGGCCTCGGCGGGCAGATCCGCATCCGCAGCCGGGAACGCTATGCCAGCCCGGTCCCGCAGCCGACCCTCGTCGCGGCGCGGCCGGTCGAAGGCGTGGCAGATGCGGGCGGCGGCGAGGAGCTGGGGCGGAAGCGGAGGCGGTCATGACGGGCTACCTCCACCCATACTCCCCGGCACCATCAGGAACCAGGCATCTGATCCGGGTATCCATCGAGGTCATTCCGGTCGTCGTGCCGCGACGCCCATTGGCGCTGCTGTCATCCCGGTCAAGCGGCAGCTTCCGCCTCTGGCGGGAGGGGACTGACCCCGCATCGCGGGGTCGCAGAAGAGGGCGGCGGCAGCCAGGGAGAGGCGCGGCATGACGCGCTCCAGCCTCGACGCGCTCAGGGACCGGCTGACTGACCGGGATTACGGGCTGCTGCGAGACGTCGAGAAGTACCGACTGCTCACCACCAGGCAGATCCAGCGGCTGCACTTCGACCACGCCCACCCGACACCCGTCGCCTCGGCCCGGGCCTGTAACCGCACGCTGGCACGGCTACGTGACCTTGGGATCCTGCGTGCCCTGCAGCGGCGCATCGGGGGCGCCCGGTCAGGCTCGGCCGGTTTCGTCTGGTATCTCGGCCCCGCAGGGGAACGCGTCCTCCAGACGATCAGCCCCAGGGCAGAGCGGCGCGGGCGGCGGAACTACCGCGAGCCGTCCCGGCACTTCACCGAGCACACCCTGGCCATCGCCGAGCTGGCGGTGCAGACGATCGAGGCCGGGCGTCACGGCGACATCGAGGTGCTGAAGCTGCAGGCCGAGCCGGCGAGCTGGCAGCAGTCGCTGTCCCGGTTCGGCACCATGCAGGTGCTCAAGCCCGACCTGCTCGTAGTCACCGCGTCCGGTGACTACGAGCACCACTGGTTCATTGAGGCCGACCTGGACAGCGAGCACCTGCCGGTGATCGTCCGCCAGTGTGCCGCCTACGAGGCTTTCCGCGCCACCGGCCGCTACCAGGCCGCACACGGCCTTTTCCCGGCCGTTCTCTGGGTCACCCCGGCACCAGCCCGGGCGGCCGCCATCCGGGCCGCTGTCGCCGCGACGGCGGGCCTGGATCCGGCCTTGTTCTGGGCCTGCACCGCCGCCGAGTACCTGGCCGTGGTGACCGGCCGCGCCCAGGAGGGCGCCTGAGGGGTGTTCCCGCAGGTCAGTGGCCGGTTCCGGACTGGACTTCCGGGCCGGGAAGAGCGTCACTGTCTATGGCCCCGGAGCCCGCCCGGCCCCGAACAGCTCAAACAGCAAGCAGCTAACAGATAAGGAGGAATACGACTATGCAAGAACAAGAACAACCACACGCACAACCCTTGGAGGGCATGCAGGAAGCCGTCCAGGCAGAACAGCAGGAGCAGCACCTCAAGACCCTCGCGGTCCGCGTCGAGGAGAGCATGCACGCACAGCTGCGCTTCATCGCGCAGCTCAGCGGCACCACCATCTCCGAGGAGATCCGACGTGCCATCGAGCACCGGATCACCACCGCCCAGGACGACCCTGAGTTGATCGCCCGCGCCCAGCAGGCCCGCGAGGAGATCGAGCGCGAAGCCGCCGCCCGCAGCGCCGCCATCGCCGGATTCATCGGGACGACCGCCCTCACCGGCGCGGCAGACGAAACACCGAAGCCACGGCGCGGCACCAAGCCGGTCAGCGAGTAAGGCAGGCGAGAACGATGACCGCTCCCGCCAAGACCGCGATTACGTACCTGCGGGTCTCCACCAAGGAACAAGCCGAGCGCGGCGGCCGGGACGAGGGGTTCTCCATCCCGGCCCAGCGCGAGGCCAGCACCCGCAAGGCCGCGTCGCTCGACGCGGTCATCGTCGCCGAGTTCACGGACGCCGGGGAATCCGGCACCTCCGCTGCCAAGCGTCCCGAACTGCAGCGGATGCTCGCCTGGGTTCGCGAGCACCAGGTCGACTACTGCATCGTCCACAAGCTCGACCGGCTCGCCCGCTCCCGCGCCGACGATGTCGCCATCCACTTCGCCCTGACCCAGGCCGGAGTCACGCTGGTGTCCGTCAGCGAGAACATCGACGAGACCCCGTCCGGGATGCTCATGCACGGCATCATGAGCAGCATCGCCGAGTTCTACTCCCGCAACCTCGCCAGCGAGGTCACCAAGGGCCTGGTCCAGAAAGCCAGCCTCGGCGGCACCGTCACCCGCACGCCGCTCGGCTACAAGAACGTCCACCTCACCGATGAGCTGGGGCGGATCAACCGCACCGTGCAGGTCGACCCGGAGCGCGCCCACCTGATCACCTGGGCGTTCTACCGCTACGCCGAAGGGGACTGCTCGCTGTCGATCCTGCTCGAGCAGCTCACCGCCCGGGGTCTGACCACCCGGCCGACCCCGAAGTGGCCGGCCCGGCCGCTGACCATCACCAGCCTGCACAAGCTGCTGCACAACCCGTACTACAAAGGCCAGGTTCGCTACAAGGGCGTGCACTACGACGGTGTCCATGAACCGCTCGTCGACCCGGCCACCTGGCAGCAGGTCCAGGACCTGCTGGCCGCCCACAACATCGCCGGAACCCACCAGCGCACCAACCTGCACTACCTGAGAGGCAGTGTCTACTGCGGCAGCTGCGGATCCCGGCTCATGCTCACCACCGCCAGAAACCGCTGGGGCACCACCTACCCCTACCTCATCTGCTCCGGCCGAGCCCGCAAGACCACCACCTGCCAGCGGCAGGCCATGCCCGTCGACCTGATCGAAGAGCTCATCGACGAGGAGTACCGCGCCATCGCGCTGTCACCGGAACTCCGGGACAGCATCGAGGAACTCATCCTCGAGGACTTCGACACCCTCCAGGAAGCCGCCGCCGGCGAACGCCGCGACCTCGAAGCCCAGCGCAGCACCCTGACCGCCCAGCGGCAGAAACTCCTCGACGCCCACTATGCCGGAGCCATCCCCCTCGATCTGCTCAAGACCGAGCAGGAACGCATCGCCGCCCAGCTCGGCCACATCCACCAGCAGCTCGCCGGCGCCGACCAGGACTACGAGCATGCCCGCCAGATGCTGGCCGACTGCCTGGACCTCAGCCGCGACTGCCACACTGCCTACCTCCAGGCCACTGACCCCACCAGGCGCCTGTTCAACCAGGCATTCTTCTCCAGGATCTACATCGACGAAGACGACAACACCCGTCAGCGCTCTGTCCGCGTCGACTACAACCAGCCCTTCGACGACCTGCTCGCACGCCTCGTGCCCGCCCGGATCCACCACCAGCTGCAGGAAGAACAGCAGGGACAGCAAAAAGCCCGCCGGGACACCCCGGCGGGCTCTGCTACCCCCGAACCTGGCATTTACCAGGTCCAGGGTTCTCATACGGATACTTTGGTGGAGCTGACGGGACTCGAACCCGTGACCCCCACACTGCCAGTGTGGTGCGCTACCAGCTGCGCCACAGCCCCATGCGGACGCCGACGGTACACGACACCAGGTGCCGACCGCACATTAACTGGCGCGGGTACCGCGGTGCGGCCTGAGCTGGTAGGACCACGACGGTGACGCCACCGTCGCGCCAGGGCGCCGCCCCGCTCGTGGACCCTGACGCCGAGGGGATCCCGCCTGAGCGGCGCCGCGAGCTGCAGCAGCGCCGGCTGGGCTCGCTGGTCGACCGGCTGCTGGCGGCCGACGGGCTGCAAGCGAAGCGGCTGCGGGCCGCGGGCGTCGACAGCGGCGCGGCCGTCACGCTGGACGAGCTCGCCGTGCTGCCCACGGTGACGAGGGCTGACCTGCGGGCGCACTACCCCTGGGGCTTGCTCGCCGTGCCGCGCAGTGACGTCGCCTGCGTCCACGGCTCCTCGGGCACGGGCGGGCGTCCCACGCTGGTGCCCTACACCGCCGCCGACATCGACGTCTGGGCGTCCGTCATGGCCCGCGCGCTGGGAGGGGCCGGTGCCAGTCGCGGCAGCGTGGTGCACAACGCCTACGGCTACGGCCTGTTCACCGGAGGCGTCGGCGTGCACCACGGCGCGATGCGCCTGGGCGCCACGGTGCTGCCGATGTCGAGCGGCATGACCGACCGGCAGCTCCGGGTGATCCTCGACCTGCGCCCCGACGTCCTGTGCTGCACACCGTCGTACGCGGTCCGTCTCGGCGAGGCGCTGCGCGCCGCCGGCGTCGACCCCGGTGACACCGCGCTGCGGGTCGGCGTCCTCGGCGCCGAGCCGTGGACCGGATCGCTGCGGCGCCAGGTCGAGGAGCTGCTCGGAATCCGGGCACTGGACCTCTACGGTCTCTCGGAGATCATCGGTCCCGGCGTGGCCTGCGAGTCCCTGGACTCCGCCGGCATGCTCAACGTCGCCGAGGACCACTTCTACGTCGAGGCGCTGGACCCGGACGGCCACCCGGTTCCGGACGGCACCCCGGGTGAGCTCGTCTTCACGACGCTCACCAAGACCGGGATGCCGGTGCTGCGCTACCGCTCCGGTGACGTCGCCGCGCTCGCCGGACCGGCGGTAGGCTCGGCGCGCACGCTGCGTCGGATGAGCAAGCTGAAGGGCCGCAGCGACGACATGCTCGTCATCCGCGGCGTCAACGTCTTCCCCACCGAGATCGAGGCCGTGCTGCTTGCCGACCCTCGGGTCAGCCCCCACTACCTCGTCGTCGAGGACCGCCGCGTCGCCGCCCGTCCCGAACTGCGGGTCGCGGTCGAGCCGTTCGACGGGTCGGTGGACGGCGACGCGCTGCGGTCATACCTGGTGCACGTGCTCCGGGAGCGGCTGGGAATCGGCTGCGACGTCCGGGTGCTGGCGCCCGGCAGCGTGCCCCGCGCCGAGGCCGGCAAGGCCCGCCGGTTGGTCCGTTGGACCTCCGGCGAGGCCCCGCTGCCCGGACTCGGATAGCGCTCTCCTACCCAGGACGCGTCAGCCCGGATGGGTTCAGGCCAGCGGCGGGTTCCCGGCGATCGTCTTCTGCAGCCAGTTCGGATCCTGGTAGTTGATCAGGTGGCCGTTGTCGAGGATCGACGGGGTGCCCCGGAACGCGGTCTTGCCGTCCGCGGTGTGCAGCACGTTGCCGTTCGCGCCCTTCGCCTGCAGCGCCGGGATGTCCGCGGCGTGGTCGAGCTGCGCCTGCGCCTCGGCGTCGTGGGCACCGGACTGGACGCAACTGGAGAAGTTCCCCTTCGCCCCGAGCTGCTGGCCGAGCGCGACGAGCTGGTTGGCGGTGTAGCCGGCGCCGCCCTCGGGCGGCTGCTTGCCGTAGAGGCTCGCGTGGTAGTCCGGGAAGATCCCGGCGTCCGCGGCGCACAACCCAGCGTTGGCCGCCTCCAACGAGTACCCGTTCGGGTTGGAGTTGGCGTCGAGCAGGTTGACCATGTGGTAACGGACGTCGAGCTGACCAGAGTTCAACGCGCTCTGGATCTGCGCGCCGTACGCCGCCTCGAAGGCCCCGCAGACCGGGCAGAGGAAGTCCTCGTAGGCGTCGATCGTCGCCGGGGCGCCGGCCTTTCCAGCGGTCACGACGCCGTTCTGCAGCGAGACCGGGTAGGTCGCGTTGACATGCACGACCGGGATCGCGGCGGACGACGCGGGAGAGCCGCCGCCTGATCGGCTCACCAGCACCCCCGCGATGACCACGACCGCCAGCACCACGACGGCGATGACGCCGATGATCGTCGGCATGCGGCCTCGGGAAGACTTCCGGGCCTGTGACAGCGCCCGCGTGGCGCTCTTGCTCCCGCCCTGCCGGCGCTTGCGGTCCGGGCTCCTGCGGTCTGCGCTCGTGCGGTCCGTGCCGTGGGTACCAGCCACCTCAGCGTCCCTCCCCGTCGTCCTCGGCGCCCACCGGCACCATCTCACGCGGCGGCGCGACGAACGCGCCGTCGAGGCCCCACCGGCTCCCCGGCCGGACCAGCAACCATGCCGCCAGCACGAGGAAGCCGGTGTCGCGGCCCAGCTCCTGGGCGTACTGCGTGCGATCCGCGGCAACCTGGCCGCCGCCGCCGAAGCAGCCGCAGTCGATCGTCAGCCCGCGGGCCCAGGCTTGTGCGACACCGGCCATGTAGACCACCAGCAGGAGCGCTGAGAGCACCGCCACCAGCCGGGTGGCCAGGCCGACGAGCAACAGCAACCCCAACCCGATCTCCAGGTAGGGCAGCACCGCCGCCACCGGGGACACCAGCCCGGCGGGCAGCACCTGGTAGGCCGCGACGGCCAGGTAGGTCTGGTCGGGGTCCACGGCCTTGGTCACACCGGAGACCAGCCAGACGGCGGCCAGTCCGAGGCGGGCGAGTGTGCCCACCACGTCCAGCGCCCGGGCTCTCGACCTGGTCACGGCGTCGAGCCTAGCGAGGCGCCGGTTCGCGCCTGTCGGCACGTGCCTGTCGGCAGGGTGGCCTCGGTGGTCTGCAGGGTCGTCTCCAGCCGGGCCAGGCCGACGGCGAGGTGAGGCACGGCTTCCCGAGGCTCGCCTCAGTCCAGCACGGGCCTGGCCGGCTCCGTAGCATGGTTGATCGAGGATGCCGGGCAGGTGCCGGCCTGGCAGGTGGAGGTACCAGCGTGTCGGAGACGACGGGACTGCGAGCTGGGGATCCCGCCCCGTTGAGTGACCTCGATATCGGGCACGAGCACCGTGACGTCTCCGGCGGCTGGTTGCGGCCCGCGGTGTTCGGGGCGATGGACGGCCTGGTCACCAACATCGCACTCATCGCGGGGGTCGGCGGCGGCGGTGCCAGCCGGCACACCATCGTGCTCTCCGGTGTCGCGGGGCTGGTCGCCGGTGCGTTCTCGATGGCACTGGGCGAGTACGCGTCGGTGGAGACCCAGAACGACGCGGTGCGGGCCGAGGCGGACGTCGAGCGGGCCGAGTTGAAGCGCAACCCGATCGGCGAGCGGGCCGAGCTGGTCCAGATGTACACCGACATGGGCTTGTCGGAGGAGACCGCGCGGACGGTCGCCGACGAGGTGCACGCCGACCCTGAGCTGGCCGTCAAGGTGCACGTCACCCAGGAGCTCGGCGTCGACCCGGACGAGCAGCCCTCACCGGTGACGGCGGCCCTCTCCTCGTTCCTGTGCTTCTCGGTCGGGGCGCTCCTCCCGCTGCTGACGTTCCTGTCCGGGCTGTCCTCGCTGCTGCCCGCGCTGGCCGTGGGCGGCCTCGGGCTGTTCGTCGCAGGGGTGGCGGTGGCGCGGTTCACCACCCGGTCATGGTGGTTCAACGGGCTGCGGCAGTTGCTGTTCGGTGCGGTCGCCGCTGGCGCCGCCTACCTCGTCGGCTCGCTCGTCGGCGTGACCGGCGTGGCCTGAGCCGGGCGCGGCTCGTTTCATATCTGTCTTGTCCGGGGGCGCGGCCGGGTCCGTGGGCGCGACCGTGACCAGCGGCGCATCGCGGTCGACCGGCTGCCCGGCGTGGACCCGGAGCTGCCGCACCACCCCGTCGGCCGGGGCGGCGATGACGTGCTCCATCTTCATGGCCTCGATGACGAGCAGCCGCTGCCCGGCGCTCACCCGGTCGCCGTCGGCGACCTCGACGACGGTGACCGTGCCCGGCATCGGGGAGCGCAGCGGACCGGTGGCGCCGGGCGCGGTGGCGTGCCGCTGCGCCGCCAGCCGCTCCTGCTCCCGCAGCGCCCAGGTGTGCCCGTCGCGTCCGAGCCACACCACGTCCCCGTCCGTGGCCCAGGCGTAGCGGCGGCGCAGGCCGCCGAAGCCGGCGACGAGGTCGGCCCCCTCGAAGCGTCCCCATGCCGCCACCGACGCACCGTCCCCGACCGCCACCTCCGCCGCCGCGGCCCGGCCGCGGGCGCGGAGCTTCACCGGGGCGTGTCCGGGGACCAGCACCCGCCAGTGCACCCAGGCGGGCTCGCCGCCCAGCCGCCACCCGCCGGGTAGCGCGAACGTCTCGACCGGCGCCTCCGCGGCCGGTTCCAGGTGCAGCAGGCCGACCAGGGCGGCGGCGGCGAGCACGTCGTCCGGGAGCGGGCTGCTCACCAGCTCCTCGACGTGGCGCTCCACGAGCCCGGTGTCCAACCGCCCCGCGGCGACGTCGGGGTGGGCGAGCAGCGAGCGCAGGAAGGCCACGTTGGTGGCGAAGCCCAACACCGCGGTGTCGGCCAGCGCGGCGTCCAGCCTGGACAGCGCGGCGGCCCGGTCCGGACCCCAGGCGATGACCTTGGACAGCATCGGGTCGTAGTCGCGGCCGACGGTGCTGCCGACGGCCAGCCCGGAGTCGACCCGCACGCCCGTCCCGGAAGGCTCCCGAAGCCCCAGCACCCGGCCTCCGGTGGGCAGGAACCCGGCTGCGGGGTCTTCGGCGTAGATCCGGGCCTCGACGGCGTGCCCGTCGAGGGTGACGTCGTCCTGGGACAGCCCCAGCGGCTCCCCCGCCGCCACCCGGAGCTGCAGCTCGACCAGGTCCAGCCCGGTGACCAGCTCGGTGACCGGGTGTTCCACCTGCAGCCGGGTGTTCATCTCCAGGAAGAAGAAATCCCCGGCGGACTCGGCCGGCACGATGAACTCGACGGTGCCGGCCCCGACGTAGCCGACCGAGCGGCTGGCCGCCACCGCCGCGGCGCCCATCCGCTCGCGGGTCGAGGCGTCCAGGAGGGGAGCCGGCGCCTCCTCGACGAT
Organism: Pseudonocardiaceae bacterium; assembly: GCA_039583705.1. GTDB lineage: Bacteria > Actinomycetota > Actinomycetes > Mycobacteriales > Pseudonocardiaceae > JAVKSM01. The sequence goes on along the minus strand of JAVKSM010000058.1, from coordinate 2,163 downwards.
CTTCTGGTGGCGCCGCTGGAGGCTGCACTCCCGCTCGCCCAGGTGCACTGCGCCGCCGTGTGCGTCGCACAACACCTGGATCTCGATGTGGCGTGGTCGGACGAGGTAGCGCTCGACGAGCAGGGCGGAGTCGCCGAACGCACCACGGGCCTCCCGCCGGGCACCGGCGATCGCGCCAGCCAGGGCGTCAGGCGAGTCGACCCGGCGCATGCCTTTGCCGCCGCCGCCGGCCGCTGGCTTGAGCAGCACCGGGAAGCCGATCTCGCGGGCAGCATCGGCGACCTTCCCGTCGCTCATGCCCGGCTCGTGCCGTCCCGGCACCACCGGCACCCCGGCGGCCGCCACGGTCTGCTTGGCGCGGATCTTGTCCCCCATCGCCTCGATGGCGGCCACCGGCGGGCCGACGAACACCAGGCCGGCCTGCGCGCATGCCCGGGCGAACCCGGCGTTCTCCGAGAGGAACCCGTATCCCGGGTGGACGGCCTGCGCCCCGGTCCGTGCCGCCGCAGCCAGGATCGCGTCCACCGACAGGTAGCTCGCAGCGGCCGGGGCGGGACCGAGCCGGACCGCCGTGTCAGCCTCCGCGACGTGGCGGGCCGCGGCGTCGGCGTCGCTGTAGACCGCGACCGAGCGCACACCCAGCGCGCGCAGCGTCCGGATCACCCGCACCGCGATCTCGCCGCGGTTGGCCACCAGCACCGTGTCGAACATGCCGCCTCACCTCACATCCGGAACACGCCGAAGCGGGGGAATGGCAACGGAGCGTTGGCGCAGGCGTCGAGCGCGAGCGCGAGCACGGTGCGGGTCTCACACGGGTCGATCACCCCGTCGTCCCACAGCCGCGCCGTCGAGTAATAGGGGTGGCCCTGGTGCTCGTACTGCGCCCGGGTGCGATCCTTGAACGCCTCCTCCGGCTCCGGGTCGTCGTCGCGGCGCACCGCGGCCAGCACTGTCGCGGCCTGCTCGCCACCCATCACCGAAATCCGCGCGTTGGGCCACATCCACAGGAACCGCGGCGAGTACGCCCGACCCGCCATCGCGTAGTTGCCGGCACCGAACGACCCGCCGATGACGACGGTCAGCTTCGGCACCCGGGTGCAGGACACCGCGGTGACCATCTTCGCGCCGTGCTTGGCGATCCCGCCTGCCTCGTACTCCCGCCCCACCATGAACCCCGTGATGTTCTGCAGGAACACCAGGGGCACCCCGCGTTGGTCGCACAGTTGGACGAAGTGCGCCCCCTTGAGCGCCGACTCGGAGAACAGGATCCCGTTGTTCGCGACGATCCCGACCGGGTGGCCCGCCAGCCGGGCAAACCCGGTGACCAGCGTCGGCCCGTACTCGGGCTTGAACTCGTGGAACCGGGAGCCGTCGAGCAGCCGGGCGATCACCTCGTGCACGTCGTAGGGGATCCGCGGGTCGGTGGGCACGACGCCGTAGAGCTCGGTGGGGCTCGCCGCCGGTTCCTCGGCCCGCTGTCGGGTCCACGGTCGCGGGGCCCGCGGCGCCAGGGTGGCGACGATCGAGCGCAGGATCTGCAGCGCGTGGGCGTCGTCGTCGGCAAGGTGGTCGGTGACCCCGGAGATCCGCGCGTGCAGCTCTCCGCCGCCCAGATCTTCGGCCGTGACCACCTCCCCGGTGGCCGCCCGCACCAGCGGCGGGCCGCCGAGGAAGATCGTGCCCTGGTTGCGGACGATCACTGCTTCGTCGCTCATCGCCGGCACGTAGGCGCCGCCCGCGGTGCACGAGCCGAGCACCCCGGCGAGCTGTGGGATGCCGGTGGCCGACATCGTCGCCTGGTTGTAGAAGATCCGCCCGAAGTGCTCGCGGTCCGGGAAGACGTTGTCCTGCTCCGGCAGGAACGCCCCCCCGGAGTCGACGAGGTAGACGCACGGCAGCAGGTTCTGGGCCGCGACCTCCTGTGCGCGCAGGTGCTTCTTGACCGTCATCGGGAAGTACGCGCCGCCCTTGACGGTCGCGTCGTTGGCGACGACGACGCACTCCCGTCCCGAGATCCGTCCGACGCCGGTGATGATGCCGGCCGCCGGGGCCTCGTCGCCGTACATGCCCTCGGCGGCCAGCGGACAGAGCTCCAGGAACGGCGAGCCGGGATCGAGAAGGGCGTCCACCCGGTCCCGCGGCAGCAGTTTGCCGCGCTCGACG
>JAVKSM010000057.1:0-18840 GCA_039583705.1 Pseudonocardiaceae bacterium | reverse complement strand
CAGTCCTCGCGGGACAAGCGCCGCAAGCGCTCCCTGCCGGGATCCACCGTGCGAAGGGAAGGTAGAGCCATCAGCGTTGCGCCCGTCGGCGACCCCGTGATCTCGCGGATCGGCGTCGAGGAGGAGTTCCACCTGGTCGACCTGCAGACCAGGAGAGCGACGCCGGCGGCCAATGCCCTACTCGCCCGGTTGGACGGCGACTCGTTCGCCCCGGAGCTGCAGCGCTCCCTGGTCGAGGCCAACACGTTGCCCTGCGAAAGCCTGGACGAGCTGCGCGCCGAGCTCTGCCGGCTGCGTTGCCGGTTGAACGAGGCGGCCGATCCCCTCGGGCTCGGCGTGGTGGCGGCCGGAACGGTTCCGCTGGTCGACCTGCTCGGCACCGACATCTCGGCTGGCGCCCGCTACGAGCGGATGCAGCACGAATACCAGATGCTGGTCCGGGAGCAGCACATCTGCGGGACCCAGGTGCACGTCGACGTGCCCGACCGGGACGTCGCGGTCGCCGTCGTGCAGCACGTGGCGCTGCACCTACCGACCTTCCTTGCGTTGTCGGCCAGCTCGCCGTACTGGCGCGGCGCCGACAGCGGTTACGCCAGCTATCGCTGCATGGTCTGGCAGCGCTGGCCGACTGCCGGGCCGCCAGGACCGATGCGTACCGCCGCCGACTACGACGCCGTGGTGGCCGACCTGGTGGCCTCGGGAACGATCAGTGACCCCGGCATGGTCTATTGCGACATCCGCCCGTCGGCGCACCTGTCCACCGTCGAGCTGCGGATCTGCGACGCCTGCCCCGCAGCGGACGATGTCGTGCTCATCGCCGGTCTGTTCCGGGCGCTGGTACAGCGGGTCCGCGGGTGGGTCGAGGCGGGCAGGCCGTTCCCCCAGACCCGCCACGAACTGCTGCGGGCGGCAACCTGGCGGGCGGCCCGGTCCGGGCTGGAGGGCGATCTCGTCGACCTCGCCGACCCGTCCGGGCCGGCCCTGGTGGCGCCGTCGCTGGTCGTTGAACGGCTGGTCAGGGACTTGCGACCGGAGCTGGACGCCTTCGGCGACTGGAAGCAGGTGCTCGAGCTGTCCCAGCGGGCCCTTGCCGAGGGCAGCTCCGCGGCCCGCCAGCGCCGGATGGTCGGCCGGCGCGGCGAGCTCACCGACGTGGTCGACGACCTGCTCGCCCAGACCCGCGGCGAGTCGCTGCACCGCGACCCGCCGACCACGGTGCCGGCGGCGCCGGCCCTGCTCGGCGGCTACCGCTGCGCCGGCTATGACGAGGCGGTAGGGGCCAACGGCCGAGTCCTGCCGCATTACGGCTGGATGTTCCGGGCGCTGGACCGGCTGGGAGCCCGCGGCATGACGGCGGCGGTGAATGCGCTGCACACCGAGCAGCGGGCGCGCGGCGTGACGTTCCGGGTGGCCGACGGGGAGCCGGACCGGCTATTCCCATTGGACCTGGTGCCGCGCATCGTCACGGCCGAGGACTGGGCGTGGCTGACACCGGGGCTGATCCAGCGGGTGCGCGCGCTGGAGGCGTTCCTGCACGACGCCTACGGGCGGCAGGAGGCCATCCGGGACGGCGTGCTGCCGGCGTCGGTGGTCACCGGCGCGCCCGGCTGGAGCCGCCTCGGGGCGCTGTCGGCGCTGTCGGGCCGGCGCCCGGTGCGAGCCGCCGTCAGCGGGATCGACCTGGTGCGTGACAGCGCCGAAGGGTGGCTCGTGCTCGAGGACAACCTGCGGGTGCCTTCTGGCATCGGGTACGCGATGACCAGCCGGCGGCTGGTGCGCAGCGTGTTGCCCGACCTGGAGCCGCCGACCGGCGTGGTGCCGCTGGAAGGCGTACCCGGGCTGTTGCGCAGGACGCTGCTGGCCTCGGTTCCGGATGGGGACGGCGAGGACGCGATCGCGCTGCTGAGCGCGGGCCCGGTCGACGCGGCGTTCTACGAGCACCGGTTGCTGGCGGAGCAGATGGCGCTGCCGCTGGTCACCCCCGGGGAGCTCACGGTCACCGACAGCGGGGTGTCCGCGCACGGTCGACGTCTCGGTGTGCTCTACCGGCGACTCGACGAGCGGACCCTGCTCGACGCGACCGGAGCCGACGGTCGGCCCGTCGGGCCGGCGATCTGTGACGCCGTCGCCGACGGCCGGGTGAGCCTGCTCAACGCGCTGGGCAACGGGTTGGCCGACGACAAACGGGTCTATGCCTACGTGCCAGACATGATCACCTACTACCTGGGCGAGCAGGTGCGGCTCGCCCAGGTGCCCACCTACCCGTGCGCCGACCCGCACCACCTCTGCGCCGTGCTCGACCGGCTCGACGAGCTGGTGCTCAAGCCGGTGGACGGCTCCGGTGGTCACGGTATCGTGATCGGGCCGGATGCCACGCGGTCCCAACTGGCCGAGCTCGCTGACACGGTCCAGGCACACCCAGAGGGCTGGGTCGCCCAAGACCTGGTGTCGCTGTCCACCCACCCCACCTTCGCCGGGACCCGGCTGGAGCCCAGGGCGATCGACCTGCGTGCGTTCGTCCTGCTCAGCGAACGGGCCGAGGTGGCACCGGCCGCGCTGACGCGGGTCGCGTCCCGCGGCAGTGTGATCGTCAACTCGGCGCGTGGCGGCGGCGCGAAGGACACCTGGATCCTGTGTTGAGAGGAGCGTGCCGATGTGCGGTATCGCTGGCGAGATCAGATTCAACGAGACCCCGGCCGACGTCGGCGCGGTCACCACCATGACTGCGGCGCTGCACCGTCGCGGCCCTGACGGCTGGGGAATCCATGCCGGCGGCCGCACCGCGCTCGGACATCGCCGGCTGAAGATCATCGACCTGTCGGACCGCGCCGGGCAGCCCATGGTCGACCCCGGGCTCGGGCTCGGCGTCGTGTTCAACGGCTGCATCTACAACTACCGCGAGCTGCGGTCGGAGCTGGGCGCCGCCGGCTACCGGTTCTTCTCCGACTCCGACAGTGAGGTGCTGCTCAAAGCCTTTCACCGGTGGGGCACCCGTTGCGTCGACCATCTCCTGGGCATGTTCGCCTTCGCCGTGTTCGAGCGTGACGGCGGGCGGCTGGTGCTCGGCCGTGACCGACTCGGGATCAAGCCGCTGTACCTCTCGCAGACGCCGGGCCGGTTGCGCTTCGCTTCCACGCTGCCGGCGCTGCTCGCCGGGGGTGAGGTGGACACCACGATCGACCCAGTTGGGCTGCACCACTACCTGAGCTTCCACTCCGTCGTGCCGGCTCCCCGCACGATCCTGGCGGGGGTGGAGAAGCTGCCGCCGGCGACGGTGCGCACCGTGTATCCGGACGGCCGCCGCGAGGACAGGCAGTACTGGCGACCAGTGTTCTCACGAGGCGGTCCCGGTGCCGGTCTGAATGCCGCGGACTGGCCGGCCGCCGTGTTGGATGCGCTGCGGCTGGCCGTGGAACGACGCATGGTCGCCGACGTCCCGGTGGGTGTCCTGCTCTCCGGCGGCATCGACTCCAGCCTCGTGGTGGCGCTGCTGGCCGAGAGCGGGCAGCAGCGACTGCGAACGTTCAGCGTCGGGTTCGAGGCCTCCGGTGGGGAGTCCGGGGACGAGTTCGTCTACTCCGACTGTGTCGCGGCGCATTTCGGCACCGACCATCAGAAGATCATGGTGGAGTCGGACCGGCTGCTGCCGGCGGTGGACGCGGCCATCGCCGCGATGAGCGAGCCGATGGTCAGCCACGACTGTGTCGCGTTCTACCTGCTCGCCGAGGAGGTTTCCCGCTCGGTGAGCGTGGTGCAGTCCGGGCAGGGCGCGGACGAGGTGTTCGCCGGCTACGACTGGTATCCGCCACTTGCCCGGGTGCCGCGGGAGCGCGCCGCGGCGGCTTATGCCGAGGTGTTCCTCGACCGCCCGCACGCCGAGCTGGCCGACCTGCTCGAGCCGGAGTGGCTCGCCGGCGCTGAGGTCGCCGAGGACGGCCCCAGCCGGGCGTTCATCGACACGCATTTCGGTACTCCCGGCGCCGACACCGCCCTGGATGCGGCGTTGCGCATGGACACCACGGTCATGCTGGTCGACGACCCGGTCAAGAGGGTGGACAACATGACGATGGCGTGGGGGGTGGAGGCGCGGGTGCCGTTCCTGGATCACGAGCTGGTCGAGCTCGCCGCGGCTTGTCCACCCGAGCTGAAGCTGGCCGCGGGCGGGAAGGGCGTGCTCAAGGCAGCCAGCCGCGCCGTGGTCCCAGACGTGGTCATCGACCGGCCCAAGGGGTACTTCCCGGTGCCGGCGATCCGGCACCTGTCCGGCTCGTTCCTTGACCGGGTGCGCGACGCGGTGACCGATCCGGTGGCCAAGGACCGCGGGCTGTTCCGCGCGGACTGGTTGCAGCGCATGCTCGCCGACCCGAACACCGAGCGGACCACGCTGGGATCCAACGCCTTGTGGCAGGTCGCCCTGCTGGAGATGTGGCTGCAGGAGAGGGCGATCTAGGGCATGTCCCGGAAGCGAGGTCCGCTGCCGGATGCGGCGACCAGGGCGATGGCGGGGAGGACCGCGGATCGCCTGGGTTCCGAAGGCGGTTTCACGCGGCGCCAGCGGGCCCGGCTCACCGCCGGGTCGGCCGGTCCGGACTGGCTCGTCGCGCAGGCCTGTACCTCACCCGCGCTGTCCCCGGACGGGAGCACCCTGGCCGTGGTCTCCGACCACGACGGGGCGCCCCGGGCCTGGCTGATCCCCGTGACGCGGGCCGGTTCGCCGGTGCGGCTGGACACCGGGGAGGGCTACGTAGGAGTGGTGAGCTGGTCGCCCGACGGCGAGTGGCTGTGCCTGACGACAGCGCCCGGCGGCAGCGAGCGCACCCTGGTCCGGGCGCTGCACCCGGACGGCTCGGGCGGCCGCATCGTCGCCGGTACTCCGGTCGGGATGGCGTCGATCGGCCGCTGGCAACCCGGCGGCCACGTGTTGGGTCTGGCGGAGACCAGTACCAGCGATCCGGCCACGCTGGACACATACGCGGTGGACGTGTGCTCCGGCCGCCGCCGCTTCCTGGCGAGCGGCCTGGCGGCGACAGTGTGCGCCTTCAGCCACGACGGGCGTTACGCCGTGGTGCGCCTCGGCTCCCGCGGGGCGCGTCGCCTGCTGCTGGTCGACACCCGCAGCGGCCGCAAGGCCGAGCTGCTCGGCGCCGACGCGACTGTCGCCGACGCCCGCTTCAGCCCCGACGACCGCCTGATCTACCTGCTTGCCGACGCCGGTCGCGAGTTCGCCGCGCTGCTCGCGCTGCCGAGGGTCGCGGCCGGTTATCCCGAGTCGGCCGCGCTCGTCGCGGCGCGCGAGGGGGCCGAGCTCGAAGGGTTCGCGCTCGCGCCGACCGGCCGCGCGGTCGTCGCGGTGTGGAACGTGGCGGGATACAGCGAGCTGGAGCTCATCGACCTCGTCGGGCAGGAGCGTCAGGCGCTGCCGGCGCCACCCGCGGAGGTGGTGACGAGCTGCAGCTTCACCTCCGACGGTGGGTCGTTGGTGCTCGCCGTGGAATCCGGGGCGGAACCGCCGCATGTCCTGCGCTACCCGCTCCGGTCGGCGCAACCGGTGCGGCTGGCTCCCGCGCTGCCACCGCAATGGCCCGCGGAGGCGCCGATCCGGCCGGAGTTGCACCGGTGGCAGGCCCGGGACGGCCTCGGGCTGAGCGGCTGGCTCTACCGGCCGGCCGGTGCGCTCGGCGCGGTGCCCACGCTGGTCTGGCTGCACGGCGGACCCGAGGCGCAGGAGCGTCCCACATTCAACCCGCTCCACCAGGCCTTGCTGGGCTACGGCGTCGCGGTGTTCGCGCCGAACGTCCGGGGTTCGTCGGGCTTCGGGCGCCGGTTCGTGGACGCCGACGTCCGAGACCGCCGGTTCGCCGCCATCGACGATGTCGCCGACGTGGTCGGGTACCTGGCGGGCGCCGGGCTTGCCGACCCCACGGCGATCGGCTGCGCCGGCCGCTCCTACGGTGGTTACCTGACTCTAGCCGCGATGGTGAGCTATCCCGCGTTGTTCCGGGTCGGCGTCGATTTCTGCGGCATCACCGACTTCGAGACGTTCTTCGCCCACACCGAGCCGTGGATCGCGGCGGTGGCGGCGAGCCGGTACGGCGACCCGTGCCGAGACGTCACGCTGCTGCGTGAGCTCTCGCCGATCCACCGCATCGGGGAGCTGAGCGCCCCGCTGTTGGTGGTGCACGGCGGCCAGGACACCAACGTGCCCCTCAGCGAGGCCGAGCAGCTCGTCACCGCGCTACGGGACCGGGGCGCGTCACCCGGCTACCTGGTGCTGCCCGACGAGGGACATGAAATCGTGGGCACCACCAAGCGCGCGGTCGTCGTGCGGGAGGTCGTGCGCTGGCTGATCGGGCACCTGCTCGACGTCGACGAGCGCAGTGCCTGACGCTAGGCGTGTGGGCTGCGCGGCCCGCTGACCGCGGTGGGGTCGGGGCCGGTGGCCGTGGCCGGGGGCTGGCGGGCGGTGAGGACCTCGCGGTGGATCTGCCGCACCAGCAGGGCCAGGCTGAGGACCCCGACGACGAGGTAGCCGACGGGGCCGAAGGTGTCCCACAGGCCGTGCAGCACGACGACGAGGATGAACACCCCGACGAAGCCGGCGACGCCGCGGAGGCTCCAGCCGGTGGCCGCGGCCCGCCACAGGGCGGCGGCGGCCAGCCCGGTCCAGGTGGCGTGCCCGGCAGGGGAGAGCAGCCCGCGGATGAGCAGCACAGCTTCGACGCTGGCGAGGTTGCCGTGCGAGGACAGCAGCACGGTGAAGCCGTAACCCATGGTTTCCAGCACGGCGAAACCCACCCCGACCGCGACGCCGACCACCAGCCCGTCGGAAGTGGTGGCCCGGTAGCGGGTGAACAGCAGCACCGCCAGGGGGACGACGAGCTTGGCGGCCTCCTCGATCAGCCCGACCAGCATGGTCGGCAGCACGCCGAAATGGCGCAACGCGTCGGCCTCTCCGAGACCGGCGATCACGACGCCGATCACCCCGCCGACCAGGCCGCACAGCAGCAGCACGAGCAGGGACACGTCGAAGGCCGGGGTGCGGCTGTCGACGTAGACGAGGAACGCCACCGGGATCACCAGGGCGGCCAGCAGCAGCAGCGCGGGCACCAGGTTGGGGTTCCGGGTGATGGCCAGGGCCTGCTGCACCGCCACCACCAACACCACCCCGACCACCAGGGTCGGCAGCCACGCCCACCGCCGCGCCGGTGAGGGCTGCACGGTGCGGGGCGGATACAGCCGCGGGCGGAGCCAGTCGGCGGTGGGGTCGGCGGATCCCATGCGCGGAATGGTCATGACGTCCCTACGTCGGCCGGTGTCGGGCGGCGGTGGCATACCCACCAGCCGGCCCACCAATCACCGGACACGAGCGCGGCTGGGGTCCCGGTGTGGGCCGGAGCGCCGTGCACAGCCGACATGCGCCCGCTCACCCGTATCGCGGTGTCGACCTGGTCTGCGGGAATCGGACGCATGGAGACGACGAGCCGCCCGTGGAGGCGACCAGCCGGTCGACATTCCCGGTTCGTCAGGTACATGGCGACGTTGCATACCTCCCCCATGAACTCGCTCCCGCTCTGGTGGGCGGTGTCAGGACGAAGGTGACGAAGCCCCGTCCAGGGTAGTTGCCGACGGTTTGCTCCTTTGTGCCGCTCCGTTCGAGCAGGCGCGCGAACTCCGGGCTCTTGAGCAGGAGTTCGCCGGCGAGTTGGGCCAGGTCGGGGGCGTCCGGCTCGGTGCCGGCCAGGGCGCGCAGGCGGGCGACGCAGCCGCGGATCTGGTTGCCCCAGTCGTCGAACAGGTCGCGCGCGGCGGGGTCGAGGAAGACGTAGCGGGCGATGTTGCGCTGCTTGGCCGGCCATTTCTCCATCCCGGCGAACAGTCGCAGCCCGCTCGGGTTGCAGGCGAGCACGTCCGTCGTGCGGCTGACCACGTGCGCGGGGTTGGGCCGCAGGCTCTCCAGCGGCAGCGTGATTCCGGGTCGCACGGTCTGACTGGGTGCCGACGGGGGCTCCGGGACGCGGCGGGCGGCGCGCACGGCGAGGTCGCGCAGGTGCTCGTGCTCGTCCGCCTCCAGTTGGAGGGCGCGGGCGAGGGCGGCGACGACCGACGGGCTGGGGCGGGTCTCCCTGCCGCGTTCCAGGCGGGTGTAGTAGTCGATGCTGACTCCGGCGAGGGTGGCCAGTTCCTCGCGGCGCAGCCCGGGCGTGCGCCGCAGGCCAGGGCCGGGCACGAGGCCGGCCTCGTCGGGGGTCACCCGGGCGCGGTGGGCGCGCAGAAAACGCCCTAGCTCGGTGCCGCCGCTGCCGTTCTGCTGCTCACGTGCCATGCCGTCCAGGGTGACAGGCCCCGTGCCGTGGACCTGTGACCTGCGCGGACGAAATGGAGGGGGCCCTGTCGCACCCCCGAACAGCGCTCCCCGGCACAACGCGGCCTGCCGCGCGGCGAGCCTGGCCAGCAGGTTGGATGACGGTCGAAGAACCATTCCGTTCGCAGGAGACCTACCCGTGTCCACTTCCTTCGTATCTTCCCGGCGATCCGCCGGCACAGCCGTCGAGAAACGCGGTACCGGTACCCGTTGGGCGCTGGCGGGCCGCGCTGCCCGGCTTCTTCGTGATTACCATCGACGCGCGGGATTGACCCACAAGTCGTTGTGAACAAGCATGTCCGCGATTTCCCTCCGCCCTCGCGAAAGCATGTCAAAGATGCCACGACGGGATACAGAACCGGGCAGCGGCATGTCAGCGGTCAAGTCGCGGATACGGAATTCATGTGCCATCCACCGTTGCAGGTCGCGGAGATGTTGTGCGGTCCTCGGGGTCAACGTCCGAAGGTCGTTTTCATAGACAGTGGGATCCCCGCCCAATGCAGCGTTCAAACCGGAACGCCGGATCAGGCAGGGATAGCAGTATCCGCAATTGCCTTTCGCCTTGCGGTTGGCGGGATGGTTTGCGCAACTGACCGTGCAGGCGAGATCTGTCTTGGTCAACCCACTGTCGCGGGCGATCCTGCACACCTCTCCCTTGGTCTTGTACAGAAACGGATTGTGCACGGTCACGTCTCCGCCGACCAAGGTGATCACCTGGTTGAGGTGGTTGAGGACCCACGGATGAACCGACCGTGTGGAGCATGCGGCGCGACGGTCCGGGGACAGTGGCGGGTTGATCGCCAGTTGCCCATTCTCAGGCATCGCCACCTCACGTACGCCATGGGCCGCGGCTGCGTAAACAGCGGTGACGGCGAACAGAAATCCTCGTGAGCGGGTGCTCGGCTCCAGTTGAGTTGCGCGCGTCGTGTGGGCCGGTATGTCGGAAACCGGGCACCACTCGACGGGGCGCTGTCTGCCGTCGAGATCTCTGATTGCATGATAAAGGTGCCGCTGTGGGGCGTGGCCGTGGGCAAAATCGTGACCGATCAACCATAGCGGCCCGCCCGGCTCGTTGGCGTGTGATGCAGCGTAGCCGGTCGAGTCCAAGCCACCGGAGAACAAGGCGATCACTTCGGCCGTCCCGTGCTCACCGAGTCGGGGCTGCGCATCGATCGGTGGTGCGCCGCTGGTGACAGTGACCTGCCAGATGTCAGCCGTGAGCACGCGCAGCATCGCGTTGAGTACCTCCAGCGGCTGCCCTTCCCAACGTTCTGCGGAGGTCACCTGAACTGACAGGTGAATATCGCGGGTCCATCCGTCACTACTCTCCTGTGCCCGCAGCACCCTCTTGTCAACCAGGTAGGCGGCTCTGGCGATTCGCAGGAGGTCGTCGGCCCAATACGGAGCGCTCTGCGCTGGGAATACGGCTTTCAGGGTTCGTTTCAGGGAGCTGACAAAGTCACGTTCTCCCAACCGCATCCAACCATCGTCCTCCGACAACTGCGTGCCGCTGCTGACGAATTGGAACCTGCGCGCGATCACGTTGTTCACGACGCTTCGTGCACTGGAATACCAAGGGCCCGCTCGATCGTTTCCTCCGTCAGGCTGCGACCCAGATCGGCCACGGACGCACCGGTGTCGTTCGCGTTGCGCTCCTGCTTCTCCTGGCACGGAGTGGGGATCAACGCCGTGACCTTCTCGGCGATCCAATCGGCGATGTCTGCCGCCGGATCGACCACCGGCAGCACAGGGAACATCAGCTTGACCTTCCCGGCGATCACCGACTCCAGAAACCCGGTCACCACGCCGGCGAAGAACGTGCGATAACTGTCGCAAAACAACTCGTCGCTGATCCCACCGGCACCGCCGTGGCCCGTGCGGACTGCATGGCGTAGCGTTTGGCTCTGCTGGAGAAGCCTCTCCACACTGCGGACGACAGCGCCACGGACCACTGAATCGACGATGAGTCCCCGCGAGCCGGCGACCCGGTCCGTGAACCGCTCGACGAACACGTCCATTCGTTCGTGTACGGCCACGCGGTCGAACGGACCCAGCACGTCTACGCCATGCTGCTCCAAGGATGCCAGGACGTCCACGAGCCGTAGCCCGGTCTCCTGCGCCACCCTCCGCAGCCCAAAACTCTCGGGGTCAGCACGCAACTCGGTTCGCAGCGCGTCGAAAAACGCTTGTCCATGGTGCGCGACCTTGTCGGGCGGCAGCCCATCGTCCAGTACAATCGGAACTTCAGGCGATATCGTGCCGCCCCGTGTCCGACCGTTGTTTGCCGGGCCCTTGTCGAGTTGATTCAGCGATCTCGTCAGACCTGCCGTCGCTCTCCTCCAGGCACCCCCCGGAGGACCCAGCCACTTGCTCGACGTACCCATGAGCCCTCCCCCATGCGGCGACCGGGCTTCCATGGTAGCAATAGGCGCAACAGCCCCGCACGCGATTTCGATCAACGTGCTGGGGCTGTGCCCGCTCTCCGAGCGACCCGGGTCTCGCGCCGCCTTGCTGGCCCACGACTCAGTAGGCGAGCTTCTCGGCGAGGGTCTCGTAGTCGAACTGTTCGGCCTCGTCGAACCAGAGTTCGACTTCCTGCTTGGCTTCTTCTGGGTTCCCCGAGGCGTGCACGAGGTTCATCACGGCCTTGCCGCTGATCTCCGAGGATGCCTTGGTCTGATGGGCGAAGTCACCCCGCACCGTCCCCGGCGCGGCCTCGTTCGGGTAGGTGCCGCCGATGAGCTTGCGAACCTTCGCGACGGCCTCGACGCCCTCCAGCGCCAAGGCGATGACCGGACCGCTCTGCATGAACCCCGCGGTGGAGTTGTAGATGTCGGTGCCCAAGCGCTCCTCGAGGTCGAAGTAGTGCTTGCGGGTGACGTCGGCGTCCAGGTGCTTCATCGTCACGCCGACGATCTTCAGCGCGGCATCTTCGAACCTCGTGACGATGCGACCCACGAGGCCCCGAGCCAGGGCATCGGGCTTGAGCAGGACGAGCGTGCGTTCGACGCCGAGGTCCGACGAGACAGCCATGGTGTTCCCTCCCCTTCGACCGCCAGGTGGATCGTACGGGCGGGCTCCGGGCGTGGTTTCGCTACGGGGCCGCAGGTGGACCCGCCCCGACGACGCCGGGCCCACCCCCACTGCCCAGGAGCCAGGTCGCGGCGCCCACTGGGCTGCAGGCCAGCGTCCGGCTGGTCGCCCTCGCCTGGGGCACCCGCATCGACCTGCACTGCGAGTACTACCACGCCACCGCGTCCCTACGCCCTCACCCTCACCGACCACCACGGACACACCCAACACATAGCCCCCTGGCGGGCGGCCGGCCAGGACACCACCGTCTCCGGCGCCATCGACCGACGCCCGCAGGACGTCATCACCGTCGACATCCGCACCCTCACCGGCCAACCCCTGCTGCAACTGACCTCCTGACCGCATCCTGACCGAGCCGGTCAGGTCGTCGGGGTGAGCAGTTTCGGGAGAGCGGGCTGCCGCGACGCGGGTAGGTCACATCGTTCTGGGTATCCGTCGGGTATGAGCGTTAGTCGACCACTCGCCCTGGTGACCGGGGCTTCCAGCGGCATCGGTTTCGAGCTGGCGAAGCAGTTCGCCGACCACGGCTACGACGTGTTCGTCAACGCCGAGGACGCCGGCCTGGACGCCGCCGCCCGGAAGCTCGCGACTGCCGACGTGAGTGTGTGGCCGATCCGCGCCGACCTCAGAACCGGCGACGGTGTCGAGCAGCTCTACGCCGCCGTCACCGGGGCCGGCCGGCCGCTGGCCGCTGCCGCTCTCAACGCGGGGGTCGGGCGGGGCGGCGCGTTCCTCGACACCGACCTCGCCGACGAGATGGAGATCATCGACGTCAACCTCCGGTCGACGGTGCACCTGGCCAAGCGCCTGCTGCGGGACATGGCCGCCCGCGACGACGGCAGGATCCTCATCACCTCCTCGATCGCCTCGACCATGCCGGGCTCCTTTCAGGCTGTCTACAACGCCTCGAAGTCTTTCCTGCAGTCGTTCGCCGAGGCGTTGCGCGACGAGCTGAAGGACACCGGCATCACGATCACTGCCCTGATGCCGGGGCCGACGGAGACGAACTTCTTCCACCGGGCCGACATGGACGACACGACGATCGGTCAATCCCCGAAGGACGACCCCGCGCAGGTCGCCAAGCAGGGCTTCGAGGCCCTGATGAAGGGCAAGGACAAGATCGTTGCAGGCTCGATGACGACGAAGGCGCAGGGCGCCGCCACCAAGGTGCTGCCCGACAAGCTCAAGGCCGCTGCGCACCGGCAGGTGGCGAAGCCGGGATCGGGGGAGCAGTAGGGTCCACGTCAGGTCAGCGTCGGCAGCGGTATCCGGAGCCCTTCCGGAGCCGGTCGGCGCATCGCATCCTCGATGAGCGGGTCGGGTTTTCCCAGTCCGAGCTCGGCTTCCACGAACCGGGCGACCAGCTCTGACCACTCCCGAGCCCGGCGGAGCATCGCGTGGCCGTCGCCGAGCACCTCGAAACGGCACACCCGTGACGTGACCTGCTTGGCGCGCACCGCAAACCGGTAGGACAGCCGCGGGTCGGTCACGTGCTCCCGATCTCCGTGCGCGATGAGCACGGACCGCCCGGCGAGCTGCCGCACCGGTTCACCGGGCAGGGTCCACGGCGCCAACGCGCACACCGCGGTCACCGCGGGGTGGTCAGCCACCCGCAGTGCCACCCGGCCGCCCATCGAATGTCCCAACAGCACGACAGGCCTCTCCGGAAGCTGGTCCCGCAGCCACCGCAACGCCCACCTCGCGTCCTGCACCGCGGGCAGCTCGGGCTCGTTCCACCCCCGGTAGCGATACCGCAGGATGGGCACCGACATCCCGCACCCCCCGGCGCGTCGGTGCAACAACCGGGCGAAGCTGACCATCCGCAGATAGCTGAGCTGCCTCCGCCCGGCCGTAGCCGGGCTCCGGGCCTTCCCCCCGTGCAACACCAGGACGATCGAATGGATCCTCGCGAGATCCATCGGCCAGCGGTCTTCGATCCAGGGCGCTGGTTCGTTCCCGGGTGGGCGCCTGCGGCTCGTGTTGCCCAAGCCACGCTCCGATCGTCGCTTGGAAGGTAACAACGTCACCCCGGAGGCAGCGGCCCACCGCCAACCGACCCTGATCATACTGTATCCGGGGCTGCCCGGCCCGCCGCCGGTCTCCGTCCCACGCCACCGACGCAGGGCCAGGTCGGGAACCGGCTGGAGGAACCGGCGAAAAACGTAATCGACAGTCTTCCCGGGGAGTTCCGACCCGTTATTATCGAAATCATCGCCGAACGTGCACCTGACCCACTATCGTCACTTTGCACCCACGAGAAGCCGACGCTTGAAGAACAAGAATCCGTCACGGATATTCTCGCCGATGCGTTCACGGAGCATTTCGGACCGGGGCACATCCCGACCGAGCCGGGTGTCCTCATCGGCAACGCCCTCGGCGCCTTTCTGACACGCTGGCCTGTCGAAGACCTTCAACACAAGTAAGCCGGCGCCTCGGGCGCGGACGTGCCCCGCTTCGCGCGCCGCTGTCGGTCCGGCCCCGGCGAACGGGGAACGACTATCGCCGTGGCGGGTGTACGAACCGGGCGATGAGGCCGGTGTCCGCTTCCTGCCTCGGTCACGACGCGAGCCCCACCTCCACCGACAGGGCTCGGTGATCCGAGAGCGACGGCTCGTGCACCCGGGCGCCGTACCCGCTCACGCCCCGCCCCAGCACGTGGTCGAGCTGGGCGCACGGTCCGTCCGCGGGGAAGGTCCGTCCGATCGCGAGTGGCGCTCGCGTGCCTGTTCCTGCTACGGCGCCTCGGCGTCGCCCCTCGGGGATGAGGAGGACGCGGAGGACGCGGAGAGCGTCACGCGGTCATGGCACGATAGGCGACCATGGCGGTGGTCGAGGTGAGCGAGCGGTCGGTGCGGCTGCTGGCGGATGCCCGTTCATGTGAACGGGGCAAGGCGTATTTCGAAGCGGGCCGGGTGCGCAGATCCACTGTCGATGGGACGGCGGTGACGGCGACCGTGGACGGGACCAGCGCCTATCGGGTGCGGCTTGAGATCACCTCGGCCGGACTGGACGGGCGGTGCAGTTGCCCGTACGGGGCTGAAGGTGTCTTCTGCAAGCACTGCGTGGCCGTGGCGCTGGCCTGGCTGGAAGACGGGGGCAAGGTCGGTGAGCCCCGCCGGCAGCCGGTCGCCGACGAGCGGTTGCGTGAGTTTCTGTTGACAAAGGATCCGACGTGGCTGGTGGATCAGTTGTTGGCTGTGGCGGGGGCGGATCCGTTGTTGCGTGCTCGGCTCGATGTCGCCGTGGGCGCCGACCCCCACGACGCCTACGACGACCGGGCACTGCGGGACCGGCTGGAACGGGCGATCGAGATCGGGGACTTCGTCGGCTACCGCGAGGCGTACTCGTATTTTCGGGATGTCGACGAGGCGTTGGACGCGGTGGCCGAGCTGTCCGACACGGGTTTCCCGGACGTCGCCGCGGTCCTGGCCGAATATGCGCTGGAATTGCTGGAAGGCGCGGCCGAGCGGGTCGACGACTCCGACGGCGGCCTGCGCGGGGCCATCGAACGGGCCGAGGAGATTCACCTGGACGCCTGCTCGGCTGGTGAGCCCGATCCGGTCCAGTTGGCCGGCCGGCTGGTCGGGCGGGCATTGGCCAGCCACTACGAGGTGTTCCTCACCGCGTTGCCGGACTACGAGCCGGTACTCGGACCGGCGGGGATGGCCCGGTACCGGGAGTTGGTCGAGCGAGCGTGGCGTGACTTGCCGCCCAAGAAACCCCACGACTACAGCAGTGGCCGGTTCGTCGTCACCTTCCTGATGGAGCGGCTGGCCGAGTGTTCCGGCGGCGCTGACGCGCTGATCGAGGTGTTGGCCCGCGACGTGTCCAGCGGTTACGACGTGTTGCGGATCGCGCAACGGCTGTGTGCGGACGGCCGCGACGACGAGGCGTTGGACTGGCTGGAGCGGGGGATGGCGCAGTTCCCGCCGGATTCGCGGCTGTGGTCGCTGGCCGCCGACTGCCACGTGCGCGCAGGTCGCCGCGCGGAGGCGGGTGAACTGTTGTGGGCGAACTTCGCCGCTCGTCCGGGGCTGGAGAACTACGTCGCGTTGCACGACGCGACGGCCGAGGAGTTCCCGGCGTGGCGTGCCCGGGCGCTCACGATGTTACGGGCGGCGCCGGCGGCAGCGGCGAGGTTCACGGCGATGCCGTATGCGCGTCCGGCGGGACGTTCGGTGCTGGTCGAGGTGCTGTTGTGGGAGGGGGATGCGCAGGCCGCGTGGCAGGCGGCCGTGGATGGCGGCTGCCGGGACGAGCTGTGGCTGCGAGTGGCCCGCGAACGTGCCGCCACCCACCCCGCCGACGCGATCCCGATTCTGTTGTCCGCCGCCGACCAGGCGATCGACCGCAAGAACCGAGATTCCTATCGGGTGGCTGCCGGCCTGCTGACCGAAGCCGGTGCGCTGTTCGCGCGCTGTGAGCGCCAGGAGGGCTTCCGGTCTCACCTGGCCGCGCTGCGCGACGCGCACCGGCCCAAACGGGCGCTGCGTGAAGAACTCGACCGGGCCAACCTGCCCTGACGAGCGCCGGGCGGAATTCCACGGCGATCACGTTGCTCGACCCGCGTGCTGTTCTGGTATGCCGTAGCCGAGCTTGAGCAGGGCCTTCCGGAACTTCCGCTCGTGGTCGAGCGGTACAACCAGGTGGCGGTCTCCGATGAGGTGGCACAGCGAGCCGAGGTTGCGGTCGCGGGTGATGAAGGCGGCGACGGCGGGATCGGCGCCGAGCCAGGCCAGCGGGAGCGGCACAGCTGACCTACCGACGCCGGCTTACCCGGCCCGGCGCCCGGCGCGGGCTGGGAAGAACGCGGGGATGTTGGCCACCAGCAGCACGGGTAGCGCGATGTCGGCGATCAGGCTGCGCGTCAGGACAGTGGGGTCGTGCGCGCCGAAGGTCAGCGTGTAGCCGAGGTTGGCGATCATCGGCAGCCACGCCGCCCACCACGCCCAACGCTGTCGGCGGCGAAACGGGATCGCCACGATGACGAGGAACAGCAACCCGAAGGTCAGCTCGTGCAGCGCGTAGCCGGCCTCCAGCAGCGAGACGTAATGGGCGATACCGGGAGCTGTCGACCGCGCGGACTGCCAGTCGAGGTCAGTGACGGCACGGAAGGTGCCGGTGTGGTCGGCCGGCAACCCGGTGCGGGCGTCGGCGAGCAGGTCCAGGCCCGCGCCCAGCACCGGGAACCCGCCGGCCAGGAGCAGCAACACCCACCCGACCAGCCGCCACCCCCGCAACCGATCACCGGTCACCGTCGAGTTCGGCGGGATCGCCGCCATGGGGCACCTCCCCACCGCAGGTGCGCACCAGTGCACCACCCCTCGACCCAAACCTATAGCAGCAGTAAACTTCTATAAACTGTAAAAACGGGTCGGTCGGGTGGGGTGGATGAACGCCGGACGCGAGGAGGGGCGGCGGGAGCGCAAGAAGCGCCTGACCCGCCAAGCGATCTCCGACACCGCGATGCGGCTGTTCGCCGAGCGCGGCTTCGACGCCGTCACCATCGCCGAGATCGCCGAAGCCGCCGACGTGGCCGAGAAGACCGTCTACAACTACTTCCCCAGCAAATCAGACCTGTTCTTCGACGAGGGCGACGCGCTGCTGGACGAGTTCCTGTTCGCCGTCCGCCACCGGCCACCGGGCCAGCCCGCGCTGGACGCGATGCAGGGGTTCGTCGCCGGGCTCGCCGAATGGGCCGCGCACCGGCGCCCGGTGCGCCCCACCGCGGGGTTCCGGCAACTGATCGCCGACAGTCCGGCCCTGCGGGCCGCGCGGCGACAGATGTTCGCCCGCTACGAGGCCGCGCTCGCCGACCTGCTCGCCACCGAGACCGCCGCCCCCCCGGGCTCGGTCGAACCGTTCGTCGCCGCCGTCGCGCTCATCGCCGTGCTACGCGTCCCGTTCGAGGTCACCATCGCCGGCGCCGAGGCCGCGCACCGCGACACCGCGACAGCCCTGCGGCTGCTGCACGCCGGGCTCGCCCACTACGCCACCGCACCCGATGAAAGAGGCTCCCCCGAGCCCGGTCAGCTCGACCTCGGCCTGCGCTAGCCTGATGCGGCCAGCGACGCCAGGTGTCAGTATGGGGTGACAGAGGACGGTAGAAGCAGGTGGGGGCATTGGGGAAGGCGTACAGGTCCGGAATCCGTATCACTCACGGTGATGCCGAAGCGTACCGATTGGGCATCGGTGACTTGCACCCCATGGGGTCACCCACGCTGGATCTGGCGCTGTGTGACGTCCTCGACGACTTCACGGCCGCGGTCGACGCCGAGGTCATGGCACGCGCCTTCCCGGGACTGCGCGTGGCGGCCGGCGTCTGGCCGGACGGGAGCAACATGGTCCTGGTACGAACGGAGACCGGCGGCGGCTTTGGTTTCGGCTTCGATCCCACCGCCGCGGAGCAGGACCTGCGCGTCGCCATCGCCGACGGCATGCAGAATGGCTTCATCGACGCCCTGCGGACGGCCGTTCCGATCTGTCCCGGGCACCCGCATCCACTGCGACCGCAGCTTCGTGACGTCGCTCGATGGGAATGCCCGCGCGACCGGAATTTCTGGTCCTGTCCCATTGGAAGCTACGCCAGGTAAGGAATTCCCACGATGTTCTCGCTCCGATTGACGGCAGTTACCGTCGCCAAGGTGGGCGTTCTCGTCATGCTGCTGACCGCCGGCCTGTACGCCCCCACCTCGCAGGCGGCGCCCTCGGTGCAGGGCCACGCCACCACCTCGGTGGTCGTGACCGACGACGCCGGCCGGCCGATGAGCCTGCCCGAGTCGTTGCGGGCCTCGTTGCGGCCCGAAGTGGCGAGCCCCCAGGTCGTGCACCATTTCTACCTCAACGCCCCGTCCTACTCCCGGTGCGACAACAACGGCTGCTTCAACGCGCAGGTCACCATCAGCGGCAAGGTGCCGATGGCCTGGAGCTTCCGCCTCACGCCGAAGTTGCAGGCGATCGCGACGAGCAACGTCCAGGAGAACGTCGGCATCACCCGTAGCGGCAAGGTCGACGGCAGCTACCACGACGACCACAACGAGCCCGCCGACTACCTGTTCCATTCCACTGTGCCGTTCAACCGGGTCGGTGAGGTCAACCAGCTTTTCGGTTCGTTCGTGTTCCGGGTGAACGCGGGCGGCCGGACCGGCACCGCGCACGTCAGCACCACCTTCGACTACGAGGTCGGCTGATCAACTGGCGGTGAGCACCAGGGCGGCACGCTTGTCTGAGTTTCCCGCCGCACCAGCGGTGAATTCGGCGACCTCGTCCACGTAGCCACCCAAGCTCTTCGGGACGAGCGCGGACGAGCTGGCCGCGATCACGGCCGCACTGGTCGCTTACCGCCACCCCGAGGGCCGCGGCGAAGGCGGGCAGAAGAACAAGAA
>JAVKSM010000056.1:0-18935 GCA_039583705.1 Pseudonocardiaceae bacterium | reverse complement strand
CGGCACCGGGTTCGGCGACGTCGCCGAACGGATCTCGCGGTTCCCCGAGGTGCGCTCGGTGTACCTGGTCTCGGGGCAGCAGGATCTCCGGTGCACGGTCACCGGCGGCAGCATCCACGAAGTCGCCGACTTCGTCACGCGGAAGCTGTCCACGATCGACCGGGTACAGTCCACCGCCACCCACTTCGTGCTCAAGACCTATAAACGCGAGGGCGAGGTCTTCGCCGAGCCGGAAGCCGACCACCGCCTCCCCGTGACGCCGTGAAGCCGTTGAACCGGGTCGTCGAGAGCTGCCCGCCCTCGGGCATCCGACGGTTCTTCGACATCGCCGCCTCGATGGACGACGTGATCTCCCTGGGGGTCGGTGAGCCCGACTTCGTCACGCCCTGGCACATCCGCGAGACCGGCATCTGGTCGCTGGAGCACGGCTACACCACCTACACCTCCAACAGCGGGCTGCCGGAGCTGCGGCAGAAGATCTGCGCCAACCTGCACCGCCGCTACGGCGTGGACTTCGACCCCGGCACCGAATGCCTGGTCACAGCGGGGGTGTCAGAGGGGCTGGATCTCACGCTGCGGGTGCTGCTCAACCCAGGCGACGAGGTGGTGGTACCCGAGCCCTGCTACGTCGCCTACCAGCCGTGCGTGAGCTTCGCAGGCGGGGTCCCCGTCCCGGTTGCGACGCATGCCCCCGACGGCTTCCGGCTGCATGCCGAGGACGTCGAGCGCGCTGTCACGCCGCGCACCAAGGTGCTGCTGGTGAGCTCACCGGCGAACCCGACCGGAGCCGTGCAGTCCAGGGCGGACCTCGCCGCGCTCGTCGCACTCGCGCAGCGCCACGACCTGTACCTGGTCTCCGACGAGATCTATGACCGGTTGACCTACACCGAGTCCCACACCTGCCTGGCCAGCCTGCCGGGCGCCCGGGAGCGGACCGTGGTGCTCGGTGGGTTCTCCAAGGCCTACGCCATGACGGGTTGGCGCGTCGGCTACCTGTGCGCGCCCGCCGACATCACCACCCTGGGCACCCGCGTCCACCAGTACACGATGCTGTGCGCCCCGCACATCTCCCAGCTCGCCGCGGTGGAGGCCCTCGACCGCGCCGAGAACGACGTCGCCGAGATGGTCGCCGACTATGACCGCCGGCGCCGGCTGTTCGTGAAGGGCCTGGCCGAGATCGGGCTGGACGGCCCGGAGCCGGGCGGCGCTTTCTACGCCTTCCCGTCGATCGCCGCGTCCGGGCTGGACTCGGAGACCTTCGCGGAACGGCTGCTGCACACCGAACGGGTCGCCGTGGTACCCGGCGCGGTGTTCGGTCCTTCGGGTGAGGGGCACGTCCGGTGCTGCTACGCGACCGCGCTGCCGCTGCTGGAGGAGTCGCTGGAGCGGATGGGCCGGTTCCTGCGCCGTTGCCGCGCCGGTTAGCGGTCCGCGCTTCGCCTGGGTCCGCGCTTCGCCTGTCAGTGCCCGGCGACCGGGTCCCACCCATCTCAGCGGAAGGCGGGGTAGAGCGGCAGGTCGGCAGCCGGGCCGCGGAACCGGGCACGCAGCGCGTCGGCCACCGAGCTGGCCAGCTCGGCGCTGGCCTGGCGTCCGTGACGGGCGGTGTCCAGGGCGAGTCCCCGCCAGTAGTGGCCCAACGCGAGCCCGGCCCGAGAGGTGCCGGCCCCGTCGGTTCCGCCCGGTTGTTCACCACGCACGGCGCGGGGCAACGCCCGCCAGGTGGACAACCACACCCACAGCAACTGCGCGTCGAGCAGCCGGTGGGCGAGCAGGTCGTCGTCGGCGAGGTCGGGCCACACCTGGACGACCTCGGCACGCCACGCGGCGAGCATCGCCTCGGCCATCCCGGCGGGCAGCGCAAAGGTGCACTCGCAGGAGGGGAACGGCACGCGGAAGTAGGCGGCGTCCAGCGCCACGTCGCGGAAACAACCCCACTCGAAGTCGAGGAAGCGTACGCCGCGGGTCGTCACCAGGTTGTCCTCCGGACAGGTGTCCGAAGGGCTGTAGGCCCGGTATCGGGATCCGCCGAGCAGCCGGACCGTGCTGCGGGCGTCCTCGACCGCCGCCCTCGTGGGCTCCACACCCAGCTCCACGGCGAGCAGCTCGGGCAGCTCGGCGAGCGCCGCCCGCGCCTCGTCGGCCATCGGGTCGCGCCAAGCCCGCTCCCCGAGCCGGCGCAGCAGCGCCCCGAAGTCGCGCTCCCGCCCGGCCGTGGTGGCCTCCAACCGTCCCAGTGCCCTGGCCCAGGACAGCAGGCCGCGCTCCGCGGCGCGCGGGTCCGCGCCGAGCAGTTTGTCAGCCAGCGTCGGGGAGCGACCGAGATCCTCCAGCACGAGCAGCCGCGCGACCGGGTCGTGAGCGAACAGGGCCGCGCACGGGCGCTCGTCCGGCCCCAGCGCCGTCAACAGTTGGCAACTGGCCGCCTCGTACCGGAAGGGGTCGACGCCCCCGGCGTCGGTGCCGGGCAGGTAGTGCTTGACGACGAGGCTGCGCGGCAGCGAGAACGGGTTCTCCGTCACCCGTACCCGCAGCACCACCGAGCGGTCGCTGCCGCCGAGATCCTCCGCGTCCGCCAGCCGCACCCTCGCGCCGTGCCGCCGGGTCAGCAGCTCCTCGGCCACGTGCACGGTGCGCAGGAGCGCGGAGGGGCCGTCGGCCACGCTGGAGGCCATCATCCGCGACCCTACCCGGACCACAATGGCCAGCCGAGGTCCGTTCGGCCGTAGCCCACCGCGCCCATCGGGCCGTCCGCACCCTCGGCGGGTCGCCTCCCGGGGCTCCGCGCCGGCTACCGCGCACCGGCCGCCGGATCCGGTGGTAGCGCGTCGACGCCGGCCTCCCGGCGCTGCTCCGCGGTGATCGGAGCCGGGGCTCCGGTCAGCGGGTCGAGGCCGCCGCCGGTCTTGGGGAACGCGATGACGTCGCGCAGCGACTCCACCCCGGCCAGCAGCATGCAGATCCGGTCCCAGCCGAACGCGATCCCGCCGTGCGGCGGCGGGCCGTAGTCGAAGGCGTCGAGCAGGAAGCCGAACTTCTCCCTGGCCTGCTCCACCGAGATCCCCAGCAGGTCGAACACCCGCTGCTGCGTCTCCCGGCGATGGATCCGGATGGAGCCGCCGCCGATCTCGTTGCCGTTGCAGACGATGTCGTAGGCTTGGGCGAGTGCCTTGTCCGGCGCCGCCGGGAAGGTCTCGGCCCATTCCGGGGCCGGCGCGGTGAACGGGTGATGGACAGCGGACCACGCGATGCTGCCGTCCTCGAGCCGTACCGGCTCGAACATCGGGGCGTCGACGACCCAGACGAACGACCATCCGGCCTCGTCGACGAGCCCGCAGCGGCGCGCGACCTCGACCCGGACCGCGCCCAGCAGCGCTCGGGCGGCCGCCGGATCCCCGGCGGCGAAGAACACGCAGTCGCCGGGCTGCGCCCCGACGGCGACGGCTAGCCCGTTCCGCTCGTGCTCGGCGAGGTTGCGGGCGACCGGTCCGCCCAGCTCCCCGGCGGCGCCCACGACGACGTAGGCCAGGCCCGTGAAGCCGCGCTGGCGCGCCCAGTCCTGCCAGGCGTCGAGCTGGCGGCGCGACTGGTCGGCGCCCCCCGGCATGACCACCGCGCCGACGTAGGGTGCCTGGAACACCCGGAACGGGGTGTCGGCGAAGTATCCGGTGAGCTCGGTGAGCTCGACGTCGAAGCGCAGGTCGGGCTTGTCGCTGCCGTAGCGGGCCATCGTCTCCGCGTAGCTGATCCGCGGCACCGGCCGCTCGATCTCGTAGCCCACCAGGCCCGACCACAGCGCTGCCACGACGTCCTCGCCGAGCGCGATGACGTCGTCGGCGTCGATGAAGCTCATCTCGATGTCGAGCTGGGTGAACTCGGGCTGCCGGTCGGCGCGGAAGTCCTCGTCGCGGTAGCAGCGCGCGAGCTGGTAATATCGCTCCGTCCCGGCGACCATGAGCAACTGCTTGAAGAGCTGCGGGGACTGCGGCAGCGCGTACCAGCAGCCGGGTTGCAGCCGCGCCGGGACCAGGAAGTCGCGTGCGCCTTCCGGCGTCGAGCGGGTGAGCGTCGGGGTCTCGATCTCGACGAAACCCTTGGCGTGCAACAGGTCCCGGGCGATGTGGTTGGCCTCGCTGCGCATCCGCAGCATCCGGGCCGGTCCCGGGCGACGCAGGTCCAGGTAGCGGTGGCGCAGCCGGATCTCCTCCCCGACCTCGGCGTGCTCGTCGAGCGGGAACGGCAGCGGGCCGGACTCGCTGAGCACGTCCAGCCCGGCCGCGGTGACCTCGATCTCACCGGTGGGCAGGTCGGGGTTCTCGTTGCCCGCCGGCCGAGCGACCACCTCGCCGACCACCCGCACGCAGAACTCGGCGCGCAGCCGGTGCGCCCGCTGCGCCATCACACCCTCGTGAAAGACGACCTGGGACATGCCGGAGGCGTCCCGCAGGTCGATGAAGATCACGCCGCCGTGGTCACGTCGCCGGGCGACCCAGCCGGTGAGGGTGACGGTCTCCCCGATGTGGGCAGCACGCAGGGCGCCGGCCTGATGGGTGCGCAACACGGCTGACGGTCTCCTCGGCAGGTGGCGGGCGACATCGGGCGAGCCAAGGCTATCCGCCGGGCGCGAGCGGTCAGCCCGAGCGGTCCGGGCCGGCGCGGGTGAGCTCGACGCGCAGCAGCACCCGCCGCTCGGTGTGCATCGCCTCGCGGTATTCGTCCCAGTCCGGGTGTTCGCCGGAGAGCCGGCGGTAGTAATCGACGAGCCCGTCCATGGCCTCCGGCAGCGAGACGATCTCCGCCCGACCCTCGACCTGCAGCCAGTGCCCCCAGAACCCGTCCGGGAGCACGCACAGCCACAACCGCGGGTCGCGGCGCAGGTTGTGGGTCTTGAAGGCGGTCTCCCGGGTGCTGACCACCACCCGGCCGCCGTCGTCCACGGCGGTCAGCACCGGGGACATCTGCGGGGTGCCGTCAGCGCGCAGGGTCGCCAGGACGGCGTGGTGCTGCGCACGCAGCGTCCGCAGGGCGGATTCGACATCCACGGCGACCAGCCTACGTCGGAATGCGGCGTACCTGGTGACGCAGCGGTGAGACTGCTGGTGAGCGCCGGACCAGCGCCGGACCAGCGCCGGGCCCGTGCGACGAACGGTGCGCGACGTTGGCCGGCATCTGTCAGACGGGGATGAGACGGTGCCTGACGAACGGCACCCCTTGCGTTGGATCGTCTGTCCAGCCGCCTACTGTTGATGTCGACGAGCGATGTGGGGCGAGGTTGGTGGGCAA
Source organism: Pseudonocardiaceae bacterium (assembly GCA_039583705.1). Lineage (GTDB taxonomy): Bacteria > Actinomycetota > Actinomycetes > Mycobacteriales > Pseudonocardiaceae > JAVKSM01. The sequence goes on along the minus strand of JAVKSM010000056.1, from coordinate 13,652 downwards.
CTCGGAGGTGGCGGTCATGGAGCGCCCGCAGCCGCGCACGCTGCTTGCGCTTGAGCGGCTCACCCAGGAGAGCGACCGGACGCTTGAAGAGCTGCGCGAAGACTTCGAGCGATGCGCTCGGGAAAACAAAGAGAAAGCGGCGACCATTTCGGTCCGTCAGCCCAGCCGCTGGATGGCCGGGCGGGTCAACCCAGCGCTTTGCTCGCCCACGCAAGCAGTGGCCTCGGACACCTGCATGCCGCCGATAGTCATACTCGCACTGCATGGCTTTGTGTCGACTTTCTGCCGCACCGACGCGAGAACATCCGGCTGAACTTATCGCCACTGCGCAGCTCGACCTGGTGGCCGCACAGCTCGCACTCAACGATCTCGATGGGGCGAACGCCCACGCGCAAGCGATACGGCGATTGCCAAGTGAGAACAGAACAGTGTCCATCATGGGACGTATGGCCAAAAATCAACGAGACACCCAGACGCACGAGAACTCCCACCACCGCCTGCTCCGTAGTAAGAAGGGAGGCACAGGATGCCCTACCAGGTCGCCGTCTGTGGGCCGGGCCATGACTGCACCGAGGAAGACAAGGCGAACGCCTACCGGGTCGGACGGCTGCTGGCTGAGCGTGGCGCTGTCACCCTGTGTGGCGGTGGCGTCGGTGTCATGGCAGCAGTGGCGGCAGGCGCTCACGCACGGGAGGGTTTGGTGGTCGGCATCCGGCCGAACGACACACGTGCGGGGTTGTCGCCCGACCTTTCGGTGGCCGTCGTGACCAACATGGGCGAAGCGCGCAACGCCGTCATCGTGTGGAGTGCGGACGCGGTGATCGTGATCGGCGGTTCGTGGGGAACCCTGAGCGAAGTGGCACTGGCGAAACGCCGGGGTGGTGTACCGGTGATCTCGCTCGGCGGGTGGCGAGTGTTTGACCGAGACGGGCGACAAGTACCCGGCATCGAGCACGTCACGACGGCTGAAGACGCTGTGGAGCAGGCGCTGGCAGGCCAATCACGCTAGAACTGGGGCGCCGTCCGAGCGCTCGACTTTCGTCAAACTCATTCGACGAGCAAGTACTTCCGTCCCGCCCAATCGCGTGTTCTGTCGAGCAGGAGCGTCAACGCGGCGCCGATCGTCCGTGCCTGCTCCGGCCGTTCTGAGATGCAGAAGAACGCTCTCACGCCAAACACAGTGCAGTAGTCTCCTCCACCCTCGCATATTTGCCGGCGAGGGGAGACCTGACGTCACCGAACTGGCCTCAAGCCCATTGTCGGGATCAAGAAATATGAAATCGCAATCAGCAACAGCTCTGCGAGCACCGTCGAACCAGGCAGCCCTCTCATTGATGCGCACTTGCGGTGATCGGCCAGCGTGGGGGATCGGCTCGGAGAAGAACCTGGTTCCTGGCGGAAGGATCCCAGATTGCTCTACCAGTGAGAGATGCAACTCCTGTGGCGAATTGATCGACCACTCAAGCCTTCGCATCTCGCGCGACAACTCCGGGTCCAGGGCCTTCCAGGCATCCCACCCGTCATGAGACAGGTGGGGGTCGGCAAGCGGCCCTTCGACAGCTTCGACATCCCCGACTTCCCGCCGTACGGCCAAGCAGCGTAGCTCCCCTTAAAGGCCGCGCCGCCGGGCACCCGGGACGGACAAACCGATCAGGAACGGGTTGCCGGCGCGCTCTCGACCGACGGTGGTGGTGGAGCCGTGTCCGGGCAGCACGACGGTCCCGTCGTCCAGGGTGAGCAGCTTGTCGCGCAGTGAGTCCATCATCTGGGTGTAGTCGCCTCCCGGGAGGTCGGTGCGCCCGATCGACCCGGCGAACAGGGTGTCCCCGGCGAGCACCAGCGGCGTGCCCTCCTCGGTGGCCCCACGGAAGATCACAGAACCGGGGGTGTGACCCGGGGTGTGGTCGACGGCCAGCCGCAGCCCCGCCAGCTCCAGCTCGGCTCCGTCGGCCAGCTCCCGGACCTCGCGCGGTTCCCGGAGCTGGACCCGGCCGCCGAAGAACATCCTGGCCTCGGCTGAAAGACCCCGCATCGGGTCGGTGAGCAGCAGCCGGTCGCCGGGGTGGACCCAGGCCGGTACGTCGTGCCCGTCGCAGACCGGGGCGACGCTGAACGTGTGGTCGAAGTGGCCGTGGGTGAGCAGCACCGCCACCGGGGTGAGCCGGTACCGCGACAGCAGCTCCGCCAGCGGCTCGACCGCGTCCTGGCCCGGGTCCACCACGACGCACGCCTCGCCCTCCCCGGGCGCCACGAGGTAGCAGTTGGTCTGGAAGACCCCGGCGGGGAACCCCGTGACGAGCACGTTCGTACCTCCGGTAGCTGGTGGGGAACGCCCTGCCAGCTTAACCGCCAGCCCCGCCTAGACTTCCGACACCGCACAGGTCGAGACACCGCCGCCCAGCTCGAAGAGGGACCGCTCCCAGTGCCCAGCAACGAACAGCGCCGCCAGGCGGCCAAGCGCAAGCTCGAACGTCAGTTGGCCCGCCGTGCGGAGCGGGCAAGGCGGCGCCGCCGGGTCACGGTGATCATCGCGACGAGCCTCGCCGGGCTCGTGGCCATCGGCGTCGTCCTGGCCACCACGCTGCCGGGCGGCGGCAGCTCCCCGGCCCCGGCGGCCGCCTCCCAGGGCTGTGACTTCACCGCGACCCCGCAGGCGCCCGCGGCCAAGCCGGTCGACCTCCCGCCCCTGGGACCGGCGCCGAGGACCGGAACCGTGTCGGTGACCCTGCACACCAACCAGGGCGACATCCCGCTGACCCTCGACCGCGCCGACGCCCCCTGTGGCGTGGTGAGCTTCGTGCACCTGGTGACGGCGAAGTTCTACGACAACACCCCCTGCCACCGGCTCGTCATGGACCCGAACCTGAAGGTGCTGCAGTGCGGGGATCCCACCGGCACCGGCACCGGCGGCCCCGGCTACACCACCCCGGACGAGAACCCCACGTTCCTGCGGCCGTCCCCCCAGGACCCGCACGAAGTGATCTATCAGCGTGGGACGGTGGCGATGGCGAACACCGGGCAGCCACACTCCGGCGGCAGCCAGTTCTTCCTGGTCTTCGGTGCCTCGACGCTGCCGCCGTCCTACACGGTGCTGGGTACCGTCGACCCGGCCGGGCTCGCCGTCGTCGACCGGGTGGCCGCAGCCGGCGACGACGGCTCGAACTCGCCGGGCGACGGCAAGCCGAAGCTGCCGGTCACCATTCAGCAGGCCCAACTCACCCCCGGTCCGCCGGCAGCCCCGCCGTCCCGCTGACCCCGGGTCGGCTCCGACGGCGTGGACGTTGGGACGAGCGGATCCGGGCAGAGGTCAGGACGAGGTCACCCGGTACACGTCGTAGACCCCCTCGACGTTGCGCACCGCGCGCAGCACGTGTCCCAGGTGCTTGGGGTCACCCATCTCGAAGGAGAACCGGCTGACCGCCACCCGGTCCCGTGAGGTGGTGACCGACGCCGAGAGGATGTTCACCTTCTCGTCAGCCAACACCTTGGTGATGTCGGAGAGCAGCCGGTGCCGGTCCAGCGCCTCGACCTGGATGGCCACGAGGAACAGCGCCGTCGAGGAGGCCGCCCACTCCACCCCGACCAGTCGGTCCGGCTGCGCACGCAGGTCATCGGCATTGGTGCAGTCCGTGCGGTGCACGCTGACCCCGCCGCCGCGGGTGACGAAGCCGAGGATCTCGTCCCCAGGTACCGGGGTACAGCAGCGCGCAAGCTTGACCCACACGTCGCTGGTCGCACCGGAGTCGCTGCGCACGACGACACCCACGTCCTCGGTGCCGCGGCGGCGCTGCACGGTGGACGGCGTCGCCCGCGCCGCCAACTCCTCCTCCGCGTCCTCCACCCCGCCAAGCAACGCCACGAGCCGCTGCACGAGGTGCCGCGCGGAGACGTGGTTCTCCCCCACGGCGGCGTAGAGCCCCGAGACGTCGGTGAAGTGCAGCTCGCGGGACAGCGCGGTCATCGAGTCGGCGGAGACCAGCCGCTGCAGCGGCAACCCGGTGCGCCGGGCCTCCCGGGTGATCGCTTCCTTGCCGGCCTCGATCGCCTCCTCGCGGCGTTCCTTGGCGAACCACTGCTTGATCTTGGCCTTGGCGCGCGGCGAGGCGACGAAGCTCAGCCAGTCGCGGCTGGGCCCGGCGCCCTCAGCCTTCGAGGTGAAGATCTCGACGACCTCGCCGTTCTCCAGCTTGCGCTCGAGAGCGACCAGCCGGCCGTTGACCCGGGACCCGATGCAGCGGTGGCCGACCTCGGTGTGTACCGCGTAGGCGAAGTCCACCGATGTCGAGCCCCACGGCAGGGTGATGACCTCGCCCTTGGGCGTGAAGACGAAGATCTCCCGGGTGGCGAGGTCGTAGCGCAGCGACTCCAGGAACTCGCTGGGGTCCGCGGCCTCCTTCTGCCAGTCCAGCAACTGGCGCATCCAGGCCATCTCGTCGACCTCGACGGCCTGCGCGCCGGATGACCCGGTGCCGTGGATGCCCCTGGTCTCCTTGTAACGCCAGTGCGCAGCGATGCCGTACTCCGCGGTGCGGTGCATGTCGTGGGTGCGGATCTGCACCTCGAGCGGCTTGCCGTCCGGCCCGATCACGGTGGTGTGCAGCGACTGGTAGACGCCGAAGCGGGGCTGCGCCACGTAGTCCTTGAACCGGCCGGGCATCGGCTGCCACAGCGCGTGGACCATGCCCATCGCGGCATAGCAGTCCCGCACCTCGTCGACGAGGATCCGCACCCCGACCAGGTCGTGGATGTCGTCGAAGTCCTTCCCCTTCACGATCATCTTCTGGTAGATCGAGTAGTAGTGCTTGGGACGGCCCTCCACCCTGGCGACCACCCGGGCCGACTCCAGTTGGTTGGCCACCTCGTCAATGACCTGGCGCAGGTAGGTGTCCCGGGAGGGCGCCCGGTCTGCGACCAGCCGGACGATCTCGTCGTACTTCTTGGAGTGCAGGATCGCGAACGCCAGGTCCTCCAGCTCCCACTTGATGGTGGCCATGCCGAGCCGGTGCGCCAGCGGGGCGAGCACCTCGAGGGTCTCGCGGGCCTTGCGGGCCTGCCTCTCCGGCGGCAGGAACCGCATGGTGCGCATGTTGTGCAGTCGGTCCGCGAGCTTGATCACGAGTACCCGCGGGTCGCGGGCCATCGCCACGACCATCTTGCGGATCGTCTCGGCCTCGGCCGCTGCGCCGAGCTTGACCTTGTCCAGCTTGGTGACGCCGTCGACGAGGCGGGCGACCTCGGCGCCGAACTCGGTAGCCAGCGCCTCGACGGAGCACTCGGTGTCCTCGACGGTGTCGTGCAACAGGGCGGCGACCAGCGTCGTGGTATCCATGCCCAGTTCACCGAGGATGGTGGCGACCGCGAGCGGGTGGGTGATGTAGGGATCGCCGGACTTGCGTCGCTGCCCGGCGTGAAACTCCTCCGCGATGTCGTAGGCGCGCTGCAGCAGCGCGAGGTCGGCCTCCGGGTGCAGCTCGCGATGCACGCTGACCAGCGGCTCCAGCACCGGCTTGACCGCGCCCGCCCGCTGCGCCGTGATCCGGCGGGCGATCCGGGCCCGGACCCGCCGGGTCGCCGACGGTGGGCGCGGCTCGGGGGAGGCGACCACCGGCGGGGTAGCCTGGACGTCCTGGCTCAACGGCGCTCCCGGTGCTGGCATCTGTATCGACGAGGATAACGGCCAGCCAGCCGACGTCCCGCTCACACCTGACCGACTCGTCAGGCGGTGAGCAGCGCATGGAGCGGCCGGCCGGCCAGCCGCGCCCGACCACCCAGCGCGGTGAGCTCGAGCACCACGGCGATCCCGCTCACCCTCACCCCGACCTGTTCCAGCAGCTCACAACTGGCCTCGACGGTGCCTCCCGTGGCGAGCACGTCGTCGACGACCAGCACCCGGCTTCCGGCCGGCAGCACGTTGGCAGGGATCTCGAGGGTGGCCACGCCGTACTCGAGGGCGTAGCTGCGGCTGGCCGCGACCGCCGGCAGCTTGCCGGCCTTGCGGATGGGCACGATGCCGACCCCGAGGGCGTGCGCGACCGCGGCGCCGAGCAGGAACCCGCGCGCCTCCACCCCGACGACGACGTCCGCGTCGAGCGCCAGGGTGGACAACCGGTCCACGACGGCCGCGAAAGCCGGCCCGTCGGCGAGCAAGGGGGTGAGATCCTTGAACAGCACGCCGGGACGTGGGAAGTCCGGCACGTCCCGCACCAGGGCCGCGATGCGCTGGGCCTGGTACACGCCGCTACCGGTGCCGCTTGCCGGTGGGGCGGCCGGACTTGCCGGTGGGACGGCGCGTCGGGGACCTCCGGGCGGAGTGCGCTCCCTTGCCGGTGCGGGCGGGGACGCTCGCGGCCGCCGTCAGCGCCCGCTCCCGGCGCAGCTCGGCGGCCAGCGCCGCGTCCTCGTCGGGGATCGGCGCGTCCGGGTCCGCGACCTCCTCCCCGGTCGGTCCGGTCACCTGCTGGGCCAGTCTGGTCCTCCTGGCGGCGACGCGCCGCGCCTGCGCCTGGAAGCGCCGGTCCCGCATCTTGACGTCCACCAGCAGCGGCGTGGCCAGGAAGATCGAAGACGCGGTGCCGGCGAGCAGGCCGACGAGCTGGACCAGCGCGAGATCCTTCAGCGTCCCCACGCCGAGGACGCCGACGCCGACCACGAGCAGCCCGAGCACCGGCAGCACCGCGATGAGCGAGGTGTTGATCGAGCGCATGAGCGTCTGGTTCAGCGCCAGGTTCGCCGTCTCGGCGTAGGTGCGCCGGGTCAGCCCGAGCAGCCCCCGAGCGTTCTCCCGCACCTTGTCGAAGACCACGACCGTGTCGTAGAGCGAGAACCCGAGGATGGTGAGCAGCCCGATGACCGTGCCCGGGGTCACCTCGAAGCCGACCAGCGAGTAGATGCCCGCCGTGACCACGACGTCGTGGCCCAGCGCGATGAGGGCGGCCAGCGCCATCGGCCGCTCGAAGTAGAACGCCAGGAAGACCGTGACCAGGACGAGGAACACCCCCAGCGCGATCGCCGCCTGCCGGGTGATCTCCCCCCCCCAGCTCGCGCTCACGGCGCTGTCGCTGATCGCATCCTGCGCCGACTGTCCGGCGGAGCCGACCGGGTGGAAGCGGGCGACCAGCGCTTGCTTGAGCGCGACGACCTGTGCCTGCGACAACGCAGGCGAGCGGATCACGATCGACGCCGAACCACCGCTGCCCACGGTCTGCACTGTGGAGGGCTGCTGGCCGAGGGCCTGGGCGTAGGTGGCCTCCACCTGCTGGACCGTCGCGGCGCCGGCCGGGAACTGGATGCTGGTCCCGCCGGTGAAGTCGACCCCGAGGTTGAACCCGCGCAGCACCATCGAGGCGATGGACACCACGACGAGGACGCCGAAGAACGTGTACCAGATCTTGCGCCGGCCGACGATGTCGAACGCGCCGGTGCCTGTGTAGAGCCGGGTGAACAACGACGCCCTGGCGCCAGACGTGGCCGCGCTCATCTCAGGCGCCCCTCTCTCCGGCGGCCGCGGCAGCCCGCCGGGCGGCCCCGATCCGTTGCACCGCCCCCAGGCCGGAGTAGGCGGGGCTGGACAGGCGCCTGGACTTCGACGCGAGCACCACCAGCGGGTGCGTGACGAGGAACACCACGACGAGATCCAGCACCGTGGACATGCCCAGGGTGAACGCGAAGCCCCTCACATCGCCGACCGCCAGGATGTAGAGCACCGCCGAGGCCAGGAAGCTCACGGCGTCAGCGGACAGGATGGTGCGCCGCGCCCGAACCCAGCCGCGCGGCACGGCGGAGCGGAACGTCCGGCCCTCCCGGACCTCGTCCTTGAGCCGCTCGAAGAACACGACGAACGAGTCTGCGGTGATGCCGATGGCCACTATGAAGCCGGCGATCCCGGCCAGGTCCAGGGTGAAGCCGATGGACCGGCCGAGCAGCACCAGCACGGCATAGACGAGCACCCCGGAGAGCACCAGCGAGAGGATCGTCAGGATGCCCAGCGCCCGGTAGTAGAACAGGCAGTACACGAACACCAGGGCCAGGCCGATGCCGCCGGCGACGAGGCCGGCCCGCAGCGAGTCCAGCCCGAGGGTCGCCGAGACCGTCTGGGCCTGCGAGGTGTCGAACGACAGCGGCAGCGACCCGTAGCGCAGGACGCCGGCCAGGTTCTGCGCCTGCGCGAGGCTGAAGTTGCCGGAGACCTGGGTCGGGCCACAGATCGGCTGGTTGACGGTCGGGGCGGAGACGACCTGGCCGTCGAGCGCGAAGGCCACTGCGTCCCCGACGTGGCTGGTGGTGTAGCTGCACCAGGTCGAGGAGCCGCTGCCCTTGAGGTCGAGGTTGACGACGTAGCCGGGGCCGTTGGGGTTCTGGCTGGCGTTGGCGTTGGCGATGTCGGTGCCCTCGACGATCGTGGGACCGAGGACGTACTTGGACTGGTTGTCCTGCGAGCAGGCGACCAGCGGCAGGCTGGGGTCGTCGTAGCCACGCAGCGGGTCCTTGCCGGTGCAGCTCAGGGCCGCGAGCGCCTTGGCCTGCACAGCCGGGTCGGTGCTCTGCCGGACCTGGCGGGCCTGCGCGATCTCGGCAGCCACCTGCGGATTGGCCGGGGAGGGTGGCTGCTGGCCGGGGGCGGCGGGCGCCGGGGGCGGCGGCGCGCCGCTCGTCGGCGCCGGGGATCCGCCGGTGGTGGGCGCGGCGGCCTGCTGCGGGACGACGGGGGCAGAGCCGCCCATGCCCTGCGGCACCGGTCTCGACGGCGCTGGTCTCGACGGCGCCGCACTGGACGGGGCGGGGCTGGACGGGGCGGGGCTCGCGGGCGCGCGGGGCGACGCGCTCGCCCCACCGACAGCCGGCGGTGCGGCGGGGGCCGGCGTCGCCGTCGGACCGGCCGGCACCGGGCCCTGCTGAACCGGCCGGAACCGCAGCCGGGCCGTCTCGCCGAGGCTCTTGGCCTGGTCGCCCTGGTTGCCGGGCACCGTGATCACAAGGTTGTTGCCGTTCTGCACCACCTCGGCGCCGGCCACACCCAGGCCGTTGACCCGCTGATCGATGATCTGGCGGGCCTGGTTGAGCTGGTCCGCGGCGGGCGGGTTGCCGTTCTCCGTGCGCGCGGTGAGGGTGACGCGGGTGCCACCCTGCAGGTCGATGCCGAGCTTGGGGGCCGCGTTGCCGGTGAGGAACACCAGCGCGTAGAGCACGACGACGAGGCCGGCGAATGCAGCCAGGTAGCGCAGCGGCCGGATCTGCCCGGCGGGAGGTGGCACTGCTCGTCACTCCAGGATCAGCAAGGGCTCGGCGAGGGGCACGGCCAGCGCAGGCCACAGTACCGGGGCCCGATCTGGTACCCAGTGGGGGTCGATACCGGAGGGTGAACGACCAGGGTGAGGTGTCAGGTTCCCGTCGCCCTGGCCCCGCCGGCCTCCCCCGGACCGTGCAGGGCCTCTCCCGGACCCTGCAGGTAGCTCTCACCGTCCGCGGCCCTGTCGCGCCCGAGGGCCAGGACAGGCTCGACCTTCTCCCGGATCGCCGCCCTGACCCAGGTGGTGTGCACACCGGGGGCGATCTCCAGGTCGACCGTGCCCTCGCCGTCCACCGACAGCACGGTGGCCCGCAGGCCGGAGGTGGTCATCACGGTGTCGCCCGGGACCAGGGACTTCTGCAGCTTCTGCATCTCCTGCACCTGCCGACGCTGGCGACGGCTGCTGAGGAAGATCGGCACCAGCAGCAACAGGATGAGCAGGGGTAGCAGCAGGGAAACGTCCATCACTCTCCGTTCCTGGGTGCCCAGCTCGTCGGTTTCGCGGGCACCGTCCTCGCCCGAGTCTGCCAGCTTCAGCCGAACAGCGTCGGCTGCCCCTCACCGGCACCGTCCGGGGGTGGAGTGACACCCAGGTGCCGCCAGGCGGCAGCGGTGGCCACCCTGCCGCGGGGGGTGCGCGCCAGCATGCCTGCCCGCACCAGGAACGGCTCGCACACCTCCTCCACGGTCGCGGGCTCCTCCCCGACCGCAACCGCGAGCGTCGAGACTCCCACCGGGCCTCCTGCGAAGAAACGCACCAGCGCGGCCAGCACCGCGCGGTCCAACCGGTCCAGTCCCAGCTCGTCCACGTCGTAGACGGCCAGCGCGGCGCGAGCCGCGTCCCGGGTGAGCGTTCCGTCCGCCCGCACCTCGGCGTAGTCGCGCACCCGGCGCAGCAGCCGGTTGGCGATCCGCGGCGTGCCGCGAGCGCGCCCGGCAATCTCCGCGGCACCCTCCCCGCGCAGGTCGATGCCGAGGATCGCGGCGCTGCGGCGCAGCACCAGCTCCAGCTCGTCGGGCTCGTAGAACTCCATATGCGCGGTGAATCCGAACCGGTCGCGCAGCGGACCCGTCAGCGCCCCGGACCGGGTGGTGGCGCCGACGAGGGTGAACGGGGCGATGTCCAGCGGGATGCTCGTGGCTCCGGGGCCCTTGCCGACGACCACGTCGACCCGGAAGTCCTCCATCGCCAGGTAGAGCATCTCCTCGGCAGGACGGGCGATGCGGTGGATCTCGTCGATGAACAGCACGTCGCCCGCGACGAGGTTGGACAGCATCGCGGCGAGGTCGCCGGCCCGCTCCAGGGCGGGGCCGGAGGTGATCCGGATCGGTGCGCCCAGCTCGGCCGCGATGATCATTGCCAGGCTGGTCTTGCCCAATCCTGGCGGGCCGGAGAGCAGGACGTGGTCCGGTGGGCTGCCGCGGCGGACGGCGCCCGTCAGCACGAGCTCGAGCTGCTCGCGCACCCGGGCCTGGCCGACGAACTCGGAGAGCCGGCGGGGTCGCAGTGCGACCTCGGCCTCGCGCTCGCCGGGGTCGGCCCGGGCGGACAGGGCCGGCTCGGTCACCGGCCGCCACCGAGCCGGGCCAGCGCGCTGCGCAGCACACTGGCAGTGTCGGCGGGCCCGCCGTCGGCTCCGGCGGCGAGCACCGCGTCGACGGACTGCTCGGCCTGCCGGCCGGCGAAGCCGAGCCCGACCAGGGCCGCCACCACTTCGTCGCGGCGCGCGCCGCGACCACCCGTCGTCCCGGGCCGGACGGGCACCGGGACCACCCTGTCCCGCAACTCGACGACGAGCCGCTCGGCGCCCTTGCGGCCGACGCCTGGCACCCGGATCAGGGCCGCCAGGTCGGCCTCGGACAGTGCCCGGCGCAGCTCGGCGGGCTCCAGCACGGCCAACGCGGCCAACGCCAGCCGCGGTCCCACCCCACTGACCGTCTGCAGCAGGACGAACAGGTCACGGGCTTCGGCGTCGGCGAACCCGTAGAGGGTCAGCGCGTCCTCCCGCACGACGAGCGTGGTCACCAGCCTCACCTCGGTGCCGGGCCGCAGGCCCGCAAGCGTGGCCGGCGTCGCGTGCACCTCCAGCCCGATGCCGCCGACCTCGACCACCGCGGAGCCCAGGCTGACCCCGAGCACGACCCCCCGCAGGGCCGCGATCACGGTGTCCTCCCGGCCGCCCGGGCGGCGGACGCGGCGAGTCTGGCGCGGTGCGCGCGAGCGAGTGCCTCGGACGCCACCCGGACCTGCGCGATCCGGTCGTTCGTCGGCGTCCGCCAGCAGTGGCAGATGGCAAGCGCGAGCGCGTCGGCGGCGTCGGCCGGGCTGGGCCGTTCGGGGAGCCCCAGCAGCCGGGTCACCATCGCCGAGACCTGTGCCTTGCCGGCGCGGCCGGACCCGGTGACCGCCGCCTTCACCTCGCTCGGGGTGTGGAAGGCCACCGGGATGCCGGCGCGGGCCGCCAGCAGCGCGACCACCCCGCCGGCCTGGGCGGTCCCCATCACCGTAGCCACGTTGTGCTGGCTGAAGACCTGTTCGACGGCGACCACGTCGGGGTGGAACCGCGCCAGCCAGGCCTCGACGGTGTCGGCGAGCACGAGCAGCCGCTGCGCCACCACGGCGGCCGCGGGGGTGCGCACCACGTCGACCGCGACCCGGGCGACGCTGCGGCCGGCCCCGCCGTCGACGACGCCGAGCCCGCACCGGGTCAGCCCGGGGTCCACGCCCAGCACCCGCACACTGCCTCCCAGGACGACCTGCCGCCGAACGCCCGTTCGAGGAGCGACGCTACCGCGTTGCGCCCAGCGCCTCCCGCACCGACGCGCACCCACCCAGTGGGCTCACCCGCGCTCGCCCGGACCGTTGCGTTCACCCGGACGCGCTTACCCGGACCAGCGGTTCCCCGAAAAGCCGGCTTCCCGAGGGATAGGGAGGGTCAGCCGCCCTCGGTGATGACCTCGTCGGGCACCTCGAGGTTGGCGTAGACGTTCTGCACGTCGTCGAGGTCCTCCAGCGCCTCGACGAACCGGAGCACCTTGCGCGCGCACTCGGCGTCGAGCGGCACCGACACCGACGGCAGGAATGTCGGGTCGGCCGAGTCGTAGTCGATGCCGGCTTCCTGCAGGGCACTGCGCACGGCCACCAGGTCGCCGGGCTCAGAGATCACCTCGAAGCCGTCGCCCAGATCGTTGACCTCCTCGGCGCCGGCGTCGAGCACGGCGTCGAGCACGGCGTCCTCCGTGGTGCCGACCTTGGGCAGCAGCACGACCCCCTTCCGCGTGAACAGGTAGGCCACCGAGCCCGGGTCCGCCATCGACCCGCCGTTGCGGGTCATCGCGGTGCGGACCTCGGACGCGGCCCGGTTGCGGTTGTCGGTGAGGCACTCGACGAGCACCGCGACACCGCCCGGTGCATAGCCCTCGTAGCTGACCGCCTGGTAGTCGGCACCGCCGGCGTCCGCCCCGGAGCCACGTTTCACCGCCCGGTCGATGTTCTCGTTGGGCACGGAGCTCTTCTTCGCCTTCTGGATGGCATCGAAGAGTGCCGGGTTGCCGGCTGGGTCACCGCCACCGCTACGCGCCGCCACCTCGATCGTCTTGATCAGCTTGGCGAACATCTTGCCGCGCCGGGCGTCGACGACGGCCTTCTTATGCTTGGTGGTCGCCCACTTCGAGTGGCCGCTCATCGCCGGGGTCCCTCCGTACCGTCGGTGCCCCGGTGCCGCGTCTCACGCCGCGCGCACCGCGTGTCGAACGAGGTCGCAGAACAGGCGGTGCATCCGCCCGTCCCCGGTCAGCTCCGGGTGGAACGCGGTCGCGAGCACCGATCCCTGTCGAACGGCCACGATCCTACCGGCGGCGGCACCGGCGGCCGGATCGTCGGGCACCCTGGCGAGCACCTCGACGCCCGGGCCGACCGCCTCCACCCACGGCGCACGGATGAACACCGCCCGTACCGGCCCGCCACCCATCCCCACGAGGGACAGGTCAGTCTCGAAAGAGTCGACCTGGCGGCCGAAGGCATTGCGCCGAACGATCATGTCCACAGCCCCGAGCAGGTGCTGGTCGGGCCGACCGTCCAGGACCTCGCGGGCGAGCAGGATCATTCCAGCGCAGCACCCGAACGCCGGCATCCCCTCGGCGAGCCTGACCCGCAGTGGGTCGAGCAACTCGAACGCGTCGAGCAGCCGGCTCACAGTCGTGGATTCCCCGCCGGGCAGCACCAGGGCGTCGACGCCGGCGAGCTCGACGGCGCGCCGCACCGGACGGGCCGCCACACCGCACCCGGTGAGCGCGGCTAGGTGCTCGCGGACGTCGCCCTGCAAGGCGAGCACGCCGACGACGGGAACCACCCCGCCGACCCTAG